>NZ_CAXTNE010000040.1:0-28664 GCF_964245445.1 uncultured Nostoc sp. | reverse complement strand
ACTAGACTGTTCCCAAATAGCGGCATATCGGTCTTCTCCGTTAGCTATTGCTTGTCTTATGCCTTGAGGACTTCTCTGTAACTGGATGACATTTTGACCAAGTAACTTTGTCTTTATCTCGGTCTTGCTGACAATATTAGCAAAGTTGCTGGGAACAGCAAAAGCGGAACTAACTAAAGTTAAAAGCAATACTGCACTAGAAGCAGTATATGTTAAAAAGCGTATGAACATAATTTAGTAAATTAAAACTATAACATTGGGTTTTTGGGCTGCACTAACTAAATAGATTGGCATTTGTTTTTTTATACAATACCCTCTTAGCAGTGCTAGCAATTGTGGATACCCTCGATTTACAAACGATTCCGGGAATCCAAATACTGATTTCATTTTTTGTATATTTTATGTCTAGTTTTCTTACTTTGACTTAAGTCTAGAAGACTTAGTATCTTAAAATTAGCTATTGAACAGGAAATGATTTGTTGTCAGGAAACGCTACACGTAAAATGTTAGGTCTACCGATGGATGCAATGATTGGGATTAAATTAACTAACCTAGAAAAGCCCGTAGTGTTTGCCCTTTGACCCGACGACAGAAAGTCGCGGCTATCCAAACAAAGCCTGTCAAAGCAGGTTTACTCATCTTTAAATTGTATTTGCTAGGTATTTTGTAATAAGTCTAATGACCCAGATTAAGCCGGAAGTAAAACGTACAGAAGAATTGCGCCAGTTATTGCAACAAGCCAGCTATGCTTATTATGTTTTAGATGCTCCAATTATGGAGGATGCAGTCTATGACCAGCTCTATCGAGAATTGCAACAACTGGAAATTCAATATCCAGAATTGGCGACTCCCGATAGTCCGACTGGGCGCGTGGGTGAGAGGCCAGCAACCCAGTTTACCTCGGTGCGGCATAATATCCCCTTGTATAGTCTGGAGAATGCATTTAATATCGATGAGTTGCAAGCCTGGGATCAGCGTTGGCGCCGACAAGTACCGAAAATAGACTCGGTGGAATATGTCTGTGAACTCAAAATTGATGGTTCTGCTTTGGCTCTTACCTATCAAAATGGCATTCTAGTAAGGGGTGCAACTAGGGGTGATGGGGTGACGGGTGAAGATATCACCCAAAATGTACGGACAATTCGCTCAATTCCCTTGCGTTTGAATTTTGAAGGGTTAGAAATTTTAGAAAGGGTGGAAGTACGCGGCGAGGCATTTTTACCGTTGGAAGTATTTAAACAAATTAACGAGGAAAGACAAAAAGCAGGTGAGCAATTATTTGCCAATCCTCGTAATGCCGCAGCTGGTACACTCAGGCAACTAGACTCGCGCATTGTCGCTAAACGGCGGTTAGATTTCTTTGGCTACACCTTGCACATTCCTGGTAGAGATGACGCCAGTATTGCCAATACCCAATGGGAAGCATTGGAGTTATTAGAAAAGATGGGTTTTCGAGTCAACCCCAACCATAAATTGTGTGCTTCGATCGCAGAAGTGGCAAAATATTATGAATACTGGGATACGGAACGGCTGAATTTACCCTACATGACTGATGGGGTAGTAGTAAAGCTGAATTCTTTTAAACTTCAAGAACAGCTAGGGTTTACGCAGAAATTCCCTCGCTGGGCGATCGCTTTGAAATACCCAGCCGAAGAAGCACCCACTCGTGTAGAAAATATTGCTGTGAATGTGGGACGAACGGGGGCGTTAACACCGTTAGCCGAGATGCGCCCGGTGCAACTGGCGGGGACAACAGTTTCTCGCGCGACTTTACACAATAGCGATCGCATTACTCAATTAGACATTCGCATTGGCGATACTGTCATCGTCCGCAAAGCTGGAGAAATCATTCCAGAAGTGCTGAGGGTACTCAAAGAACTCCGTCCCTCTGACACTGAACCCTTCGTTATGCCCACCCATTGTCCAGTCTGTGGTCAACCAGTGGTGCGAGAATCAGGTGAGGCGGTAACTCGGTGCGTCAATGCTTCCTGTGCAGCGATTCTCAAAGGTTCCATTGAACATTGGGTAAGTCGTGATGCCTTGGATATTAAAGGCTTGGGGGAAAAGCTGGTGCATCAACTCGTTGATAAAGGTTTGGTGCATTCCGTTGCCGATTTGTATGAGTTGACAAAAAGCAAATTGTGTGCGTTAGAAAGGATGGGGGAAAAGTCGGCTGAGAAATTGGTGGATGCGATCGCTCAATCGAAAAACCAACCTTGGTCAAGGGTATTGTATGGTTTAGGAATCCGTCACGTTGGCAGTGTGAATGCCCAATTGTTGACTCAGAAATATTTCACTGTAGACCAGTTAGCGACAGCAAAGCAATCAGATATTGAAGGAATTTATGGTATCGGTGCTGAAATTGCCCAATCTGTGTACCAGTGGTTTCGGATTGATGCTAACCAAAAGTTAATAGAACGCTTACAGGCAGAAGGATTGCAATTAGCTGCCACAGAGGAAACAAAAACAGTTGGTGATGGTAATCAAAAGTTCGCAGGTAAAACTTTTGTAATTACGGGAACATTGCCAACCTTAAAGCGAGATGAAGCGAAGACTTTGATTCAAAAAGCTGGTGGGAAAGTGACTGAATCAGTGAGTAAAAAAACAGATTATTTGGTAGTAGGAGAAGATGCAGGTTCTAAATTAGAAAAAGCGCTATCCTTGGGAATTACGCAATTAAGCGAGCCGCAGTTGTTAGAGATGCTTGAGGATTGATGCATATCTGGCCAAATCGTCATACTCATTAATTGTTAACGTTTATTACGTTTGGCTTCAGCCTTGATCCTCCCCAACCCTCTTTTAAGGAGGGAATTAGAGCAAGCCTAAAAAAGGGAGCCAATCTGTTGCCGAGAGTTGTTTGTAGGAAGAACCCGCAGTATGCAGAGGTTTCGGCAATCTAAAAATAGAATATTTTGATACTACTGTAAATCGATATGTTTGTCGTATAATAATTTTCAGCTGCGATCGCTTCCTTTGGTATGTAGTCATTAAGTGCAAGCAACATACCAAAAGAAACGGACGAGTGCGAAGACTGCCCTATAGATCAAACTATGGAGAATTCACATGAGCAACGAACACATTGAAGTCAAGCAGGTAGCCGGTTTCATCGGTGCGGAAATCAGTGGCGTAGACATGAAGCGTCCCTTGCACGATGATGCAGTCAAAGAAATTCGTCAAGCACTATTGAAGTGGAAAGTGGTGTTCTTTCGCGGTCAGAACATCGATCATGCTGCACAGGTTGCGTTCACCGCTCGTTTTGGCGAAGTTACCTACGCGCATCCCCACGAAGATGAGCCAATTGAAGGCTTCTCAGAAATACTGCCGATTGACCGCAGCCGTTACGAACGGCGCAACGGTCTGCGGCGTTCCAGCTACGAGAGCCGTTGGCATACCGATGTTACGGCAGTTGTCAACCCGCCTGCCGCGTCGATTTTGCGTGCGGTTAACGTTCCCAGCTTCGGTGGTGACACCCAGTGGACTAACTTGGTCGCAGCCTACGAGGGTCTATCAGCACCTCTGCGATCGCTAGCAGATGGATTGAAAGCCGAACATCGCTTCAATGCGCGTTTGAATCTGCCCAGCAATAGCAAGATCGCCCAGCGCATTGCAGCCAATCCCTTGGTTTCAATCCACCCAGTCGTCAGGGTTCATCCTGAGACAGGCGAACGAGCATTATACGTAAATCCTGGCTTCACCTCGCACATTCTTGACGTGTCACGGCAAGAAAGCGATCTGCTGCTTGAGTTGTTTTTCAACCAGATCACCAAGCCTGCCTACACCACCCGCTTCCGATGGAACAACGGTGACATTGCCTTCTGGGACAATCGCGCCACCTCACATTTAGCCCCGCAGGATCTAGATCATCTGGAAGTTGAGCGTGTCCTCTATCGCACCACCATAACGGGTGATATTCCAGTCGGGCCCGATGGTTTCCGATCGCAAGTGGTTGAAGGTGAAGCGTTCAACAGCCAATTACCAACCGTCTTGAAGAACCAATCTGAGAAGCTGGAAGCAGAACCAGTGCTTTCGTAAGCTAGAGAGTGGTAAGCAAGCGCTGCTGAATATGTCCGTAGCCCGTTTACTCAGAATTTGCACCAGTCCCAACAACCGCCTCAGAATAGATTCTGGGGCTACTATTGCATTCTTCTAAAGAAAACTAAATCAGGATTGGAGTCCACTTGAGTGGACTTGTGCTATTAGCCAGAGAATTTATTCTCTGGTAAAAAAGTGGGCAGGTGCAAGAATATATAACTTTACCCTCTTATAGCAGTTCTCAATTGCATGGAATACAGACCACTTGTAGGGGTACAGTAATGCTGTGCATCCATTGACGTATAGCGACTACTCTACGAGTTCTCTAACGGAGTGCCCGCAGGGTACGAGAACTGCTATTCATAAAGTATTTAGTAAGGCTGTTTCATTAGATAAGGAAGGTTAGTAAGAGTATAAGCGATAAATTTGCGTAAATCAGCGCTTTTTTGTTCTCCATTAACAGTAGGTGGACAATAACCAGAATTAATCTGGATTGCACTGTTATATTTATCACGAATTTTACCAATACCTTGATAATATTGATAGCGATGCCTGCGGTGGGCAAAGCCAACCCGTTCGACTCTAAAACCCTAGTACCGCAAGGCGGAAGTCAAAAGTCACGCCTGCTTTAATTTTGGGCTTTCTGGCTGTAATGAAATGGTAGGTTTATTTCCGCCGACCTGTAATAGTAGATAATTTATCCTAAAAATTGTTAAAAGAAAATTTGGAGTTTTATTAAATAAAATCAATGTCTGAACAAAAGCCCATAAGCCCCTGGAAGTATAAACCTTGGTGGTGTCAACCCTGGTCTATAGTTCTCACAGGTGTAACCCTGATTAGTGGTAGCTGGTTACTATTTAAAACTATCTGGCTAACAGTTCTCATCTCCATCCCTGTAGTGACATGGATGGGGTTTTTTGTCTTGTTTTGGCCACAACTAATGATTCGCAGTGGTATTTTGGAGTCGTATAAGGACTAATTCGAGTATAAACGTCCAAATATTCCCATGTTTATCGCCTAGTTGTTTGGCACGCGGTGCCACTACACCGCGCTATTGCTTGTAACAGTTGCCTAAGTCCTGATTAAGCAGATCGCTGGCATCCATAAAGAGCTAGATCGAGAGTACTAGCCGCTAACCGAGAGTACCTGCTAGAGCTGAAGAATAAGCGATATCTAGAGAAACACTAGCTTTTATCGTCTGAGGACTACCAATTATAGGAGTTGTACTACGTGCTGCAAAAGAATTTACTGCTTCAAACAGCAAAGGAGATGGGCTAGGATTGCTAGCTGAGTTTATATCAATGTCAATAATCTTTCCGGGGGTTAACTGCAAAGTACTAAAAACAACCCCAGCCTGAGCTTGGGCATCTTTAGCCGCTTCGCTAAGAACCTGGAGACGTGCCTGCTGCAATGCTTCGTCTGAGGCAGTGAAGGTTATATTCTGTATTAGATTCGCACCTGCTTGGATAGCTTTGTCAATTGCTCCTCCAGCTTGATCCGTTGGTAACTCAAACTGAAGTGTGTTAAGTCCTTTAAAGCCGATTAGGGTTTGATTACCATCTTTATCATATTTATAGACGGGATTTAGTTGAATAGATGTAGTTTGAAGTTCTTGCGCCCCAAGCTTTTGCAGCACATCAACTACTGCTGTTGAACGTTGAGCAACTTCTTCTTGAACTTCGGTTGCGGTTTTTCCCTCTACTTGAATCCCCAATTGCACCTCAGTTAAAGTAGTGGGAACGGTGATCTTTCCTTGACCAGTAACTTCCAATTTCTGAGCAGTGTTTGGATTAGTGCTACCAGTCAGGGGATCGACGATCCCAAGAGCCTGCTTAATCGCACCTGTGAGATTATCATCAGTAGCCGAAGCGAGAGAGCCTGCTGAATTTGCAGAATAACCGATATCTAGAGAAACACTAGCTTTTATCGTCTGAGGACTACCAATTATAGGAGTTGTACTACGTGCTGCAAAAGAATTTACTGCTTCAAACAGCAAAGGAGATGGGCTAGGATTGCTAGCTGAGTTTATATCAATGTCAATAATCTTTCCGGGGGTTAACTGCAAAGTACTAAAAACAACCCCAGCCTGAGCTTGGGCATCTTTAGCCGCTTCGCTAAGAACCTGGAGACGTGCCTGCTGCAATGCTTCGTCTGAGGCAGTGAAGGTTATATTCTGTATTAGATTCGCACCTGCTTGGATAGCTTTGTCAATTGCTCCTCCAGCTTGATCCGTTGGTAACTCAAACTGAAGTGTGTTAAGTCCTTTAAAGCCGATTAGGGTTTGATTACCATCTTTATCATATTTATAGACGGGATTTAGTTGAATAGATGTAGTTTGAAGTTCTTGCGCCCCAAGCTTTTTCAGCACATCAACTACCTCTGCTGAACGTTGAGCAGTTTCTTCTTGAACTTCGGTTGAGGTTTTTCCCTGTACTTGAATCCCCAATTGCACCTCAGTTAAAGTAGTGGGAACGTTGACTTCTCCTTGCCCAGTAACTTCCAATTTTTCAGCAGTGTTTGGATTAGTGCTACCAGTCAGGGGAGGGATGATCACAAGAGCCTGCTCACTGGCAACTGTGAGATTATTTGTGTTAGCCATCTTATTCTCCTTGCTTAAATGATGTTTGAAATCTGTTGATGTTTTAATCTAAGCTCGACTTTATCCAAAATTAAGAACTCGGTTTTCTTTATACGGCAAAAATCCTAGCTTTTTGGCAAAAACTTTTTCGATGTCACTGATTCTCGGTGAAATCGAAAAAATAAAGCTACTGTTCCACAAAGGTTTCAGCGTCAGCTTGAGTGTTCCCAAAAAATGGATAAAGTCGAGCTAAGAGGATGTCTCAAAAGTAAAAAAGCCCACTTAACGGTATTCTGTCATCAGGAAAAAATACTTAAGTATGACAGCGTTACTTAGGCATGAATCCATCATACCTAAGTAACTTGACGTAATCGCAGTGGAAATTGCTATCGGGACTAATTTCAGAAGCTAAAAAAGTCGGTAGAAAACGCAGTGTTGACATGTCAGGAGTAGTGAATGCAATCTTTTAACGCTATTTGCAACTTAATATTACGTAACAAGTTCGTCGAATTTAAAAGGGTCACAATTGTAGAAATTAAGCCAGAAACAGACGGTATGAACTAAAATCTTGCGATTGAGACGGTTGGTGAGAATTAAAGCTTGATAGCGAGAGTCTGCACGCTACACTTAAATTTTTGAAAAATATAGATTAGGAAACGAACCGCCTTCTCTACGAGAGGCTCCGCCAACGCGGCAGCGTCTCCCAAAGAAGGACGCAAAAGAAAGAAGAAAGAGAGATACAGCAGATTTCAAGTTGGGGATTTCCAGAAATTAAATTATTCAATTTTGGGAGCGAAGATGATCGTTAGATTCTTCCTCCCCTGCAACGCCAGCACCCCTGCAACGCCAGCTCGCCAAAGCGATGGGATATTTTTTTAGTTGGAAGTCCCTTGGCGAGGTACACAAGCTAAGTCTGTTACCCAGGTATAAAGCGTGTTTTGCTTCTGAATTCTGTATTCTGAATTCTGCTGTATAATTTTCACAAATGATTTAGAACTGCTATATAACAACAAACTCTTGCTATCTGGTACGCCTAAATCAAGTGAGTTATTTTGGATAGATAATGTATTTATCAGGTAGTGGGTGAGTCTTCTTCAGGCAAGATTTCATCTATGCTGAGTACCCAGGGGATACCTTTGTCAGATGGAGGGCTAACAGTAATTCGACCTCTGTTAGTAAATCTTTTTAACATGTCGGTGAATTGGGGAACAGTTGTCATGATGTTCTGATAAGTTTCTATATCTGGACAAATCATGATTAACATCAGAATCCCACTATTAATTTTGAAATACCAATGGCAACTTGACAACAAAATCCGTGTGATGCGTAGACGCAGAGCGGCTTGTCGTCAGACATCGCTAGCTAAGAAAAAGTTTTTCTTCGTCGCTTCTTCGAGTTGTCTAAACAGTATTTCACTCAATTGAATTGTCAAATTAGAAGGCAAATCATCTGAAGATAGGTAGGGCTGATTCATAAAATTTTTGTACGTTTTAAGAAATTAGCAAGCTGAGGATTTTGCATAATTAATACTACGCAAAAATCAAATTTTTATAATTATTTATTTTGCGTAACAATCCACTGTAAATCTAACCATAATTGAGGATAAACATTCTTAATCTGCGATTTGGGGTCGTGTAACAGATTTGTAGCATTTACGCAAACAACTTTAACTAGACCCAGATATTCTGCCACTTCTATCAGTAAGTTTTTTTCTGCTACTATAGCAGCAATCAGTCTGTCAGGACAGTAAATCCTTATATATTTGGCATGAGGGATATATGCTCCTTTTGATTTAGAATTTAGCACTTTAATATAGCAGTACTGTAGTAATTTCCACGCTTTTGGGTGAGCTTGCTCAATAATAAAGGTAAATTGTTGGGCTAAGTCTTCTTCGGTAATCATTACTCTCTCCATTATTATTTTGCTAAAAACTGTAATTTCATTTCATTTATGCACAGTAAAGGTGACGCAGCACTGCTAATGCTGTCTGCATTTTTATCTGAGTAAAATTAACAATTTTTAATTGAGGTAAAATTTACCCATGCGGCAGAATTTGTTGGTGAGTTTTCTACGGCTTTTGTTACTTTCCTATCAAGGATCAAAGCTGAAACCGATTACTAAAACTGTATCAATTGCTGCTTTCAAGCAAATTAATTGGTATAAAGCGAAGTTACTGAAAAAAGAATTAAGCAGCCAGAATAACTCTTGTGCAAGTGGCAGATGAATCAGAGCCAAAATTTTTGCACATCGCAAGAAAATTAGCGAAATTTATGATATTCTGGTTTTAGAGGAAATCAAGAGTGCGATCGCCTAGGGCGGGCGGGTACGCCATCGCACAAGATGTCTTTGAATAAAAATGCTATACATTCAAAGATTGTGCTTTTGCCTTGGTAGATTTAGTTAAATCCGCTACGGCTTTTTGAAACTGGGAGATTAAAGCCAATGAAGCAGGATAGTAATCTTCGTAATAACTTGAAGTCAATTAGAACCCGTCTAGGCATGAGCCAGCAAGACTTGGCGAACTCAGTACTTTAGGACATCGGCTGGTTCACTCACAATTTGAAGTTCTCGGCGGCTATGACACAAGCAAAATCGGGGAAGTTGTAGCGACTATTTAGAGTGGATTGCAATTTTGGTTGGTTTGGTTATCGGGAAAAACTCTGCATAAATTTGAATTCCTGCTATAACCACAATCAATTTTTCGCTGTTCCTACACCCATTGAGATGGACGAGCTAGAAGATTTACTCATTGAATTTAGTATCCTCGAAAGCGAAGAAAATGCAGCAAAACTGATTAACGCTGCGATCGCTCAAGCAGATAGTGAAAAGAAGCAAGAAGATGCTCAAGGCGAAGCACTAGAAGCACTTGCAAAAGGAAACGTCGAAATCGTTGCTGGTAGCGAGAAAAAGTAAGTCCAGTTCTGTACCCCGACTTTTAAAGCTATTTTCAGGTAAATAGATCACGCCCTATAATAGGTCGGCGTAAATAATTATCGTTGAGATAAGGCAGTTCTTGCTGGGGGCAGGGAGCAGGGGGAAAGAGGGTTTTAACCTTGTTTACTTTTCTTCACACAGTTTGCTTTTATTGTGCCGACTTACTCAGGTACAGCATTGCTGTGCCCCTATGATACATGTGGTTAAAATAAATGAAAACTGCTGTAAAGCTTTCTACGTGTAGGGTCTTTGTCAGTAGAAAATGGGTTTTTGAACGCATCACCAACTAAAGCTTTCGGCTTTATTTGGTGATTATTTTGCTAAAAACCCTCAATATTTCTCAACATTCCTAAAGTTACTGGCGTTCTCAGTATGCCGTTGAAGCTTTTGCCGACGAACACTCTAGAAAAGGTTTTGTCTGCCATTCCGCCATGAATAACTGGCGTGGATTTAGAGGGACCTAAAACTTTTTATACCAATAATAGGAATTTTAAAACAACCTCTTAGCGATTTGCTACCAATTTTTGAGCGATTTTTTGCTTAAATAGACGATAAAAAAACAATGGATTACCTATGATATAACGATCCCAGAGACGAGTAGGTTCAGTAACTAAGCGTGTTAACCACTCGAAGCCATTATTCGTCAGCCACTCGGGGCCACGATATGTAGAGTTAGTATAAAAATCTAGACACGCGCCTAAAGGTAAAAATACACGAGCTTCAATTTTATTGAAGTTATCTAAAATCCACCTTTCCTGTAATGGCATACCAAAACCAATATATAAAATATCTGGTCGAAAATTATTAATTTTTTCTATTATTAAATCATTCTCTTTTCCTGATTTATCAAAGTAACCATGATGTCCGTCTATCTTGAGGTTAGGTGCGATTGATACCAACTTTGTAATTGCTTCATCCACTACGCCGGGTTTTCCAGCTAATAAAAACAAAGAAATATTTTCCTTTTCACATTTCAATGCCAAATCTTCTATATAATCTGGTGCTGTCATTCGATGTGCAGAATCCAGCGAATAACCGCTTAAGTTAGCCGCTAACAATACACCAAATCCGTCGCAAAATACTAAATCTGCATTATTTAAAAAATCTCGATACCAAGACTTTTCATAAGCAAAATTCATAGCTCTAATATTCACATTTTCTACAATTGTCTTTTTTGGTTTTTTGACGGATTCTACTAAATAATCAATTAATTCTTGTACTTTAACTTTATGGAATCTTGTATCAAATAACTTTATTTCAGGGAAAGTTTTCGTATCCATTGTTATTTCCTTTTTGTTTACTTTACACAAGCTTATAGTTAATCAATCTTCATCAGAATATGGCTCTCAACCTACAACTGATGCATAAATGTATTTTAAAGATGTAAGATAATTGTTGATATCTAAGTGTTTAACACTTATCCGTGCATTATTTCCTAGAGATATTCTCAAATTATTATCTGCAATTAAAGATTGCATTGCCTCTGACAACTGTTGAATATCACCTGGATTAAGTAATAAACCATTCTGGTTTTGAGTAACTACTTCGGGTATCCCTCCTACCTTAGTAGTTATGACAGCTAAACCCCAACTCATTGCTTCTAGTAGTGCCATCGGCAAACCTTCGTTGTAAGAAGGTAAAACAAATACATCAGCTTTAGCTAAAAGCTCATCGCGTTTTTCTTTGTCTACCCAGTCAAGGATAGTTATGTGGTCAACAAGATTTAGAGTTTGAATCAAACTACGAGCTTTTTCTACATCTCCATCCCCTGCCATAGTCAACTTTGCTTTACTTTTCTCTTGGGCAGGTATAGAAGCGAATGCGTTAATTAAATCAAATGCACCTTTGCGCTGACCAATTCGCCCTAGAAATAAGAAAAATACCTGGTTGGAATCTACATGCTGTGGGATTTGGGCGGGAATTCTTACCGCGTTAGGAAGAACAATAACTTGCTCTGGCTTCAAACCAAGATTTTCGATATAGAATTTTTTCCAGCTATCTGATAAAACAATAAAACGCGTACATTTCCTAAAAGACCAACTGAGCCATTGCTTAAGCAATTGAGGAAGCTCAGAGTAAAACAAATGAAAGTCAGCACTATGAGCATGAATAATTAGCGGTTTTTTAAATAGCCAACAAATGACACTAGTGATTGAGTGACGAAAAGCGCTACCTCTCTCTGAAACATGAACGTGAATTAGGTCGGCTTTTTTATTTAATAAGTTCCAAAATAACTCCCCTATTGCCTGCACAAACACTAATACTTTCTGGGGAGCAGAGCCATTCGGTAAAGTAGTTATATGTGTAAATTTAATATCAGAAGTAGCTTCAGTCGCTTCTTCAAGGATGAGCTTTTGCACGGAAACTATTCCACCTTGCCGCTCCAAGCTTTCGCCTAACATAGTAATCTTTATAGGACTCATAACAAAAGAGCTTATTTAGGGTAAATAAATTTATCAAATATTTATGTGCGGCACACCCTACTTAAACTATGATTAAGTTATGTATTTGTCAATGATAGTCATTAACAGTTTTAATGTAATAAAGATTACCATGCTGTAAAGAACGGGCTAAATGTTGTTTACCCGTGGCGTGTACTTTATTCTTAAAACTGATTTAATCATCTGTTGACAGACCGGAAAAACTAATGAACTTATTTGAGCTTTTAGCGGGGGAAGACAATCATCTAGCCCTAGTTACGCCTGAGGGGCGATCGCTAACGTATAAGCAATTGCGCGAGAATGTTGTTGGACTGGTATCGCAACTCAACAGCTTTGGATTGAAACAGGGCGATGGCTCCGCCAACACCTCCGGTGAACGCATTGCCATTGCCATGACTAACGGTTCACCAATGGCTATTACCTTTTTGGCTGCCGCCCTGTGTGGCACTGCTGCACCCTTAAATCCTAAATATAAACAAGAAGAATTTGCCTTCTACTACGAAGATATCCAAGCAAAAGCACTGATTACGTTATCTGAGTCGCCAAAAGCAGCAATTGCCGCCGTCACATCCGACATGATGCTGATTAATACCAAGGTAAATACTGACGGCACATTGAGCTTTGAATTAGTCAAAGAGAAACTTCCCCCTTGCTCCCTGCTCCCTGCTCCCTTGCCTCAGTCTGATGATCTGGCGATGATTCTCCACACTAGCGGCACCACCAGCCGTCCCAAGCGTGTGCCGATTCGTCATCGCAACTTAATCGCCTCAGCCAACAACATCATTGGTGCTTACTCACTCACAGCAGATGACACTACACTTTGCCTAATGCCCCTGTTCCACATTCACGGATTGGTGGGTTGTTTGCTGGCAACTCTAGCATCGGGCGGCACATTAATTTGTCCCAATGGTTTTAATGCCCTGGAGTTTTGGAAACTGGTAGATATTTACAAACCTACCTGGTACTCCGCAGCGCCAACGATGCATCAGACAATTTTGGCACGCGCTAGCCGCAACACAGAAATTGTCAAAGCTAACCGCTTTCGTTTCATTCGCTCTAGTAGCGCTCCCTTGCCCCCAATTATTATTGAACAGCTAGAGGCAACTCTCAATGCTCCGGTAGTGGAATCTTACAGCATGACTGAAGCATCTCACTTAATGACCACCAACCCCCTACCGCCAAAAGTGCGGAAACTGGGTACTGTCGGTTATGGCTTCGGTGTGGAAGTCGGCATTATGGACTCCGAAGGCAACTTATTATCTCAGGGAAGCTTGGGCGAGGTGGTGGTAAAAGCACCCAATGTTATAAATGGCTACGAAAACAACCCGGAAGCTAACGCCACAGCTTTTGTAAACGGTTGGTTCCGCACAGGAGATCAGGGCACACTGGATGCAGACGGCTACCTCCGCTTGACTGGACGCATTAAAGAATTGATTAACCGGGGTGGGGAAAAAATTTCTCCTTTAGAAGTGGATGATGTTTTACTGCGCCATCCCGCCGTCGCCGAAGCCTTAGCCTTTGCCGTCCCCCACAAATCTTTAGGAGAAGATATCCATGCTGCTGTTGTCCTCAAGGGAGAAGTCGGTGAAAAAGAACTTTTAGCTTACTGTTCAACCATGCTGGCAGACTTCAAAGTTCCCAAGCAAATTCACATTTTGGATCAACTACCTCGTGGTGCTACCGGGAAACTGCAACGGTTGGCTATGGCAAAATTGCTTAACATAGCCTGAATCAGCGATACACTAAGGGAAATTCCTTGAGGAAGCTTTGATGGCACGGTCAAACGGGGTTAAAACTGAAATGTCTGCACAGAAATTGCCTACAATATCAGATGAAGATACAGTAACAATTGAAGATTTACCGGAAGCAGTGGAGGATGTTCAGGATATTGACGACATCTTGAACTCACTCAAAACCTTACTGAGTAGCCTAGAAAAACTCCAAAAAGTCCGACAGGAAGTGGGCGACATTAAACCGTTAATCGAGCGGATGCTTGATGGTGAACTGGTTGCTGGTGAAGAACTTGAGCAACTCAAGACAGGTGTGAGTAGTCTTTCTCGCCTTGTTCGTGCTTATAATGACCATCAAATAGCGTTAGCTAAAGCACAATCGGCTAGAAGTTTGCTAGATCAAGTGCTTAAAGAGCGTAAAGCTAATTGAAATAAGAAGCGATCGCATTTTTTTTAAAGAGGCGATCGCTCCCCTAATTACCCAAATGCTTAGACGCACAGCGCCTTGTCGTGAGACATTGCCTCTCTATCACTTCAAATCACAGCTTCTTCGCGTTGACAATCAAAAAGCACTACGAAGCAAGCATCAGGTATCAGCGCTCAAGTCTCGATATAATTCTTTTTATATTACTGTGGCTCTAAACCCACAACTAAAGTTTTTGGTGAAGAAGGCAGTTATCGCTGGAGGCAGAAGGTAGAAAATTAGATGGGGTTGACGCCCCATCTAATTCCAAGCCATCTCGGCTCAATACCTAATTGATTAGGTTTTTAGACTATACCTTTAGCCAGATTGAAAGGACTGCCAGATGCGATCGCCTGTTGCTGAAGGTCAAGGATTGAGGAAACAGATAATCCTGTCTCAACGCCAGAAGTCATCAACCCAGCCAGGAGGCTACCACCTGCGGCTCCATTTGGTAGTAACATTCCTAAGCTTTCTGCATTAACAAATGAGTTGCGGGTGATGGAACTAGCTTCTACCCACTTGAGGCTGGCAAGTAAATCTCCAGTGGAGGCAATACTTATATGGGTGGAAAACTCATTACCCTGCTGGTTTCGGGTGATGGACAGTTTATCGAAACTCAAACCACCGATCAGGCCAAGGCGATCGTTGCTTTGGAACTGGTTAATCGTGGTCAATCCAGCGCCAGAAGCAAGAACAAATAAATCGCTACCACTGCCACTATAAATCAAGTTATCGCCAGCACCTGCGGCAATTAAGTTGTTACCTTCTGCGGCATAAATGACATCATCTCCTGCACCTGTAAATATCCAGTCGCTGCCGGAACCTGCATAAACGATATCGTTGCCGGAACCTGTGCCAATGAGATTGTTGCCTTCTGCGGCGTAGATTAGGTTGCGACCATTGCCTGCATCAATTAGATCGTTACTGGAGCCAGCATAAATGGTGTCATCTCCAAAGCCTGTGAAGATATTATTTAGACCTTCGCTAGCGTAAACTTGGTTGTTGCCATTACCTGCGTTGATAATGTCACGACCAGAGCCTGCATAAATGACATCATTGCCAGAACCTCCGGTAACTAGGTTATTACCTTCGCCTGCATAGAAGGTATTGTTACCTTCTGTATCTGTAAGGGTGTCGTCACCAAGACCAGCATCGAGGGTATCATCTCCTAAACCACCTTCGAGGATATCGTTACCAAGGTCGCCAACCAAGATGTCTTTTCCAGAACCACCTCGCAAGATGTCGTTACCATCACCACCCCAGAGGGTATCTTCTCCAGCACCACCATCCAAAGTATCATTCCCAGCTCGACCTTCGAGGGTATCGTTACCTGCTAAATCAGTGAGGATATTGTTGCTATTATCGCCGATGAGGAAGTCGTTGTAGGATGAACCTTCGAGGTTTTCAATCGAGATAAATTTATCGCCTGTGGCATCTCCTTGCCAACCTGTGCCTTCAGCTAAACTAGCAGCAACGCCGGAGGTTGCGGTAATGTAAGAGGCGGTATCGTTGCCAGTGCCACCGTCGAGGATATCGGAAGGCCAGCCTGTGCCTGTGCCACCAACGAGATAATCGTCACCAACGCCGCCAAAGATTTCATCATTGCCGTTTTCACCAAAGAGGCGATCGCTTCCTTCTTTGCCTTCGATAATGTCGTTCCCATCACCACCAAGAATGGTGTTGGCGTTGCTATCTCCGATGAGGCGATCGGCGAACTGAGAACCGATGATGTTTTCGATATTTCTCAGGGTGTCGAGTCCGTCAATGCCATCAAAGGCGATGTTGTTTGCTAGGTCAACAGATACACCGATATTAGAGCTATTGAATGAGCGACGGTAGCTAACGGTATCAGTGCCGTCACCGCCATCTAGGATGTCATCACCGCCGTTGCCAATGAGCAGGTCGTTGCCAGCTAAACCATTGAGGGTATTGCTGAGGGCATTGCCAATCAAAACATCATCGTAGTTAGAACCTGTGATGTTTTCCAGGTTGCGGAGGGTATCGGTATTGCCAAAACCATCGAAGGCTGTGCCTGCTGCGATGTTGAAGGTGGGTTCGAGGTCGAGCAGATAGGCTATGTTGCTGTAGCTTTGGGATTCATTGATATTGACAATTACACCATTAGGGGAACTGTCGTAGGCGACAGTATCAATGTCTGCACCGCCATCAATGAGGTCGTTACCTGCACCACCATTGAGTTGATCGTTTCCCCCACGACCACGTATTACATCATCACCGCCAAGTCCACTGAAAGCATTATCATTTTCGTCTCCAAGCAGAGTGTCACTGAATTCTGAACCACCGACACCTTCAATTTCTATGAGAACATCTCCTTCTGCATCACCGCCAGATACTGTTCCAGTTGAGAGATCAATGATGATTCCGGTAGTGGAAGTTCCGTAAGATCCTATGTCGAAACCTTCGCCTCCTATCAGCGTATCTTTTCCAGCACCACCATCGAAAATATCATTTCCTTCACCGCCAATTAGGGTATCTGCACCAGCATTGCCAATTAGGGTATCGTTGCCATTACCCCCATCAAGTAGGTTTGCAACAGCATTACCGATTAAAACATCATTCTCTTTCCCACCGATCGCATTTTCAATCGTGACTCCAAAGGCGATCGCTAAGTTATATTTAGCTTGAGGATCTTCAATAAAATTTCCTTTTGCATCCCTTAGATAATCTCCTTTTTCTCCCTTTGAGTCAATCTTTGTAGAGTCGTAGAAGTAGTTATAACCTCGGAAACCAATTGAACTGAATGTTCCTCCATTTAAATTGATTTCAGCCGAGCTAGTTTGATTTGAAACATCAATGGTATCAATTCCTCCACCATCCCAAATAGTTGTCATAAAGGGACGAGTTGCATCCCATTTGTAAATATCATTGCCACTGCGAGTTTGGAAATTTGCACCATAAAGGACTTGAATTGCAGCTATGTCATAGAGCATTGGAGTTTGAGGAGCATATAGCGTTCCCTCTTTTATCAATTTTCCCTTTTTATCAAAGACAGGAAGCTCTGCCCATCTTTGACGTTCAATATCTTTGTTCCCATCTTTATAGTCATAGGACATGATGCTGTATAGAACAGAATCCCTATCTCCAGGTAAAAATGGAGCATCCGAACCACCGCCACCTGCATCGTAATTTCCCGGATGCTCCAAACCTAAGGCATGTCCAATCTCATGAATTAATGTTGAAAATCCATTTGAACCTGGTATGCCAATTAACTCAGGCTTATTATTTTCATCGTTATTGTTGATAAAAACATCACCATAAGTACCAAGTTTGAGTGTTCCAAAAGGAAAGATTTTGGAAGCAGTTGGAAGTTTAGGGATAAGATTGACTTCTACACCAGGGATGAGATTAATTAGATTGGCATCATTTAGGTTGTCAATTGCATTATTAATAGAGTTAATGATGCGATCTACTTCATCAAAGAAATTATTCTTCGCTTCCTCTATCCTTTCCAGCCGTCTTCCTGGGGGATAGGCTGCATAACCGCTTGAGGTTTCACCTTGATCATCTGTGCCAAAACGAATGTCAGCTCCCTCAACAAGTGGGAAGCCTAAGTACTTTCCAGCCACACGATCAACCGAATCAGCAAAATCATCGTACTTTCCAATTGTCTCTAAAGCAAGTTTAATTTTAGGTGGAGTCAATAAATCAGCAAGCTGTAGTGCTTTGTCTACCTTACGCTCAAACTTTATGTTTGCAACATCAGCCCATAGTTGTAATGCAGCTTCTGCTGCTAATTTTTGACTTTCGGTAAAGGGCTTGAAGTCCTTACCCTCAATACCACTTGCATCCTTTCCAATTACCTCAAATATGGGTGCTTTTAGGTAAGCAATCGGCAAGGAGGGCATGAAGTTATATGTAATAGTGTTTGAGATCCAACGTGGTTTTCCTTCGGGGAATAATGCTTTGATGTCTGTTATATCTGTTTTAGGCTGATTTGAATTGTTATCCATTTGTTTTATTCCTTATCGATTTGTTTTTCTGGTATTTTGACTGTGATTGTTAATGTGCTACTAAATGTAGCGTTTAAATTTCCAAAATTTTCATTGCAATGAACTAAGTTAAGGCGATCGCACCTTTTATAAAACGAATTTTTAGCTACGATCGCTCCTCCATACCCGATAATTTAATCGCAATTAAATTACAACTCAAAGCCATGAGTTTCTCTTTGTAACTGAAAAAACTTTCAGACAAAACTAGCTAACGAATAAACATCGTCGCTTACAGATTTCACCATACAAACAGATCAAAAATTTACTGCATTTGCCTGCAATAGATAACCTTGATATTGTTTCAGTAGTTATACTGTTTATATATAAAAACTATCACCTAAGTAATGAAGTATCAATATATAATCATCTAAGAGATGTGAACTTTATGCAAAATAATAATATTGATAAACTTTATATTTCGACGACTTTTAAGTGGATTTTATAATAGCAATAAATATTTTTTGTCTGATTACTGAAGTAGATATTTTATTGGAATAAACATCCAATTACTGATTAGAAGTTAAAAAACTACTAATAATAAAAGCCACATTTAACGCCAAGATTACAGCGATAAAAGCAGAAAGCCCATCCCTTCAAGGGGTGGCGACGCCAGTAGAGAGCAACGGGAAAGCCTTTATTTGCGCTAGTTCATGAATGCATGGTACTTTTAAGTGCCGTCAAGCAATGTCTACGAGGAGCTATGCCTACGCACTTCGCACGAAGCAACGGCGCACATCTGTGTTTTCATTTGAAGGATATCAAAATTTTGTAAGATATCTACTTATGATGATGAACATTGCACCCGCCATTGTAGTACTAGGTCAAAATAGCGTCACAGTAGCACGCAAAATAATCACTGTCCTACCAGGGGCGACACTATACGGTTTAGCGGGTCGCACATCTGGAGTTGATGTCAGCTTTAATAACTTTGGCGAGACGTTGCGCGAGTTATTTGCTCAGGGAACGCCGCTAATTGGCATTTGTGCCGCCGGCATTTTAATTAGAACGCTAGCGCCCGTAATCTCGGATAAACGACAGGAACCACCAGTGTTAGCTGTGGCTGAAGATGGTAGTGCTGTTGTCCCCCTCTTGGGCGGACTTGGTGGGGTAAACGATTTGGCCCGTCGCATTGCCGAAGCGCTTGATGTCAAACCTGCAATCACCACTACAGGAGATTTACGTTTGGGCACAACGCTGTTATCTCCTCCCCCCGGATACTATTTAGCAAACCCAGAGGATGCTAAGAAATTTATCTCAGATTTGCTAGCCGGGGCAAAAGTCAAGTTAGAAGGCACAGCAGCTTGGTTGAGCGATCGCAAACTCCCCATAGATCCACAGGGAGATTTGACCATTCAAGTTACGGAACGTTTGGTGACTCCTACAGCCAACTGCCTTGTCTACCACCCAGCAACGATCGCGATCGCAATTAGTGCCTCCATTGATGATGCACTAGCTTTAGTACAGCAACTACTAGCTAATGCCTCACTAGAAAAAGCATCAGTCGCCGGGATATTTGCACCCATCACCGCCGCAGCCGATCCCGCAATCTACGCCGTAGCTAGCGCCTTGGGAGTGCCTGCCCGCTTTTTTACCTCAAATCAGCTAAAAAGTCTGTTATCACAAGGTTATAGCCCCGCCCAAGCAGCTGCTTTCGCAGCCACAGGCACATCCCCCATTACTTCCTCATCTCCCGATATAGCGATCGCCATTGCCCCTCAACCAATTGACCCCAACACCATCGGTCAACCACGCGGACGGTTAGCGATTATTGGCACAGGCCCTGGTGGATCGCAATGGATGTCTCCCGAAGTCAAGGAGATACTCAAGTCGGCAACTGACCTAGTGGGTTATAAAACTTATTTAGATTTAGTTGGTTCTCTGGCTGATGGCAAGCAACGGCATGAGTCCGACAACCGCGAAGAAGAAGCACGGGCAAAAATGGCCCTTGATTTGGCGGCAACTGGGCGATATGTAGCTGTAGTTTCATCTGGTGACCCCGGTATCTATGCAATGGCAACAGCAGTTTTTGAAGTATGCGATCGCTATGCCAAACCTGAATGGGACACTATCGACATTCATGTAGCACCAGGCATCTCAGCTATGCAGGCAGCAGCAGCAGCCATTGGTGCGCCCCTTGGACATGACTTTTGTGCTATTTCCCTGTCTGACATCTTGAAACCTTGGTCTGCGATCGAACAACGAATTACTGCTGCTGCTGAGGCTGATTTCGTAATTGCTTTCTACAATCCTGTTTCCAAAGAGCGTACCTGGCAACTGGCAGAAGCGAGAAATATTTTGCTGCGACATAGAACACCGGATACACCAGTAGTATTGGCGCGGAATCTTGGTAGGCCAGGACAGGCAGTAAAAGTGATTACACTTGACCAGTTAGCACCAGCAAGCGCTGATATGCGGACAATTATTCTCGTTGGTTCCACAAAAACCCGAACTATCAAGCGCAGCGATGGTAATATTTGGGTTTATACGCCGCGTCGCTATACCGAATCCCCAGATGAGATACAAAACCATCAACAGATAGAGAAAAAATGGGGATAATGATAGGTTGAGAGGATAGAAAACAGACAACAACTCATTGTGAATAATTCAGTATTAATTGCCCTTCCCCTATTAGCGTGTATAATCCTGTCGCCAGTTAGCAAAGCTGATACTGTCCAAAGTTCAATCAATCATGCCATCAAAATGTCTTCATTCAACCTCAGTTCTCAAAAATGGAAAAACCGTGTGCTAGTAATCTTTTCACCGTCTGTTGATAACCCTATGTATCAGCAGCAAATGCAACTATTACAAAAGCATAATAACGGTTTTACAGATCGGGATTTAGTTCTCGTTCAGGTTTTGGCAACAAATGAAAGCTATGCCAACAGACAGCCAATAGATGAGTCTTCTGCTGCCAAGTTGCGCGATCGCTTTGGGGTTGACAAAGAAAATTTCCGCGTGATTTTGGTGGGTAAAGATGGTGGTGTTAAGCGCAGTGATGCCACAGTAGTGCAGGCGACAGCAATTTTTGAAGAAATTGACGCTATGCCCATGCGTCAGCAAGAAATGCAAGAGCGACGCAGAAAGTAACTAGAATTGCTCATACAACTAGCAATATTCCTGATAGATATTTACTTGCACCGTAAGATTTAATCGGATAATCTGAGCAATCGAGATTGTTTTCTAAAAAAACTAATGAACAAATTCCTATTGAGTTTGCTTTCTTCTCCTGTGCTGATTAGCTCTATTCTCTCGATGGGAGTAATGCTCAATCACGCACAAGCTATGGAGCCAGAACCAACAGCCAAAACCACAGACCGTCTATCTTGTATACGCAATAAACATAAAGTGGGTTTAGTATGTGCAAGGGCTTCCGTATTAGCTCAAATTCCTAACTATCAGCGTGAAATAGAATTTTCTCAAGAAGATGCTCCCATGCTGGAGTTCAATGATGAAGAAAGCAATGTGGCAATCAACTTATTTGGCTGCGATTGTCCTGCTTGTATAAATTCTTTACGTCAGATGCGCGGCGCGACACCCTTGGTATATTAAGATTTTGCAAATGTACTCTTGTCTATAAGGGAATATGCTTGGGTTAAGGAAATTTATCTGTTAAGGCAAGCAGAACCCCTACAACTTTTTTGGCACGATTTGTAGGGGTTATTTTGACTGTAGACTTGGTGAAAAGGTTGCAGTTGGGTGAAAAAGTCGAGTTGAGCGCTCAAGCTATACCTAAATTTTAGCTCGATGTTAAGTAAAGTAAATTAACCATTCAGAATCTGTTGACCAAACAATACAGGAGCAAGTTGCTCGGTGGGACGACGTCGTACATTAGAACTTTCACTCCTATACCAGCCGTGTTTCGAGTTTATTCGTTGTTTAGGGTGGATCTAGGTTGTGACACCTGGTATCTTTTTTCAAGGCTTGTGCCTTAACGGGATTGATAAAGTCACAACAGAACGGTGGTGCATTTAGTTTTAATTTTATAAAAAAGGCTTACAGTGCAAAATAAAGTTTGAGAATTTATAATTTTTAAGCAAAATAAGGGAACTCTAAGTAAGAGTTGATGTTTGCTGCGTCTAGTATCATTATGGCTTCTCAGAATCAAGACTTAGATTTGCCGCTAATTTCTAACGATGTCGTCATTGAGTCAAACTTCCAAAGGTGGTTCTTAAGGATGATTAATGGTATGAGTATTGGTAACAAAATTAAATGTGGCTATGCTCTTGCCCTGAGCGTCGGAATTTGCCATATCAAAGGGGGCATTACAGTTGAGCGCTACTACGGCGATATTCCCAGTATTCAAGCTTTTTCTGGCTTTATTTCTCAAGTATTCATGAATATTCTCAATAATGCACTTGATGCCTTGGAAGAACAGCACCACGAGCAACACCGCCCACGAATTGAAATCTCTACCGAGCGCCAGGAAAACGATTGAGTGGTTGTCTGCATTGCTGATAACGCCTCTGGTATTGCACCTGAAATTCTAGAAAGAATTTTGAGATGTTCTTTACCACTAAACCTAGAGGTGTTGGCACTAGGCTAGGACTTTCAATTCAATTAGTTATCAGATTGTAGTTGACAAACACCGAGGTCAACTCACTTGTAAATCTCAGGTGGATGGTAGTACAGAATTCATCATTTCCTTTCCCATTCGCTTACAAAGAGTTAAAGTATTACCTTAGTTAAACCACATATCTAGTTAAAGCACCAGCTAAAAATATTGCTTGTTCACGAAAGATTTAAATAGGTTTGATGAATCCTTTTTAAACTTTATACTAGACTGATTGTTAATTATCTTATCTTATTAAGAATTATGTTGCAGCCCAATAAATACTTAGAAAAAGCCAGTTCTCAGCCTGTAGAATTACTACAAATAGAAGCACTCAAAGCAGCGGAATCTCAGAGAATTGTCGCTATCACCGTTGAAAAAATCCGTCAATCTCTTGACTTAGAATATATTTTTCAGACAACCACTCAAGAAATCAGGCAATTGTTCAACTCTGACCGCGTAATTTTATATCGTTTCAATCCAGATTGGAGTGGAATATTTGTTTCTGAATCCTTAGCACAAGGATGGTTGCCTCTAATGAAGCAGCAAGTGCATCAACCAGAATTAGTAGAAAATGTCAGTGAATGTAGCTTGAAAAATTTATCTATTCCTCCAATTGCTGATACTTATTTACAAGATACACAGGGAGGACGCTTTTCTCAAAATGAAACTTATCGTGTTTGTCACGATATTTACAGTGCTGGCTTTAGTAAGTGCTACCTGAAAATTTTAGAGCAATGTCAGGCAAGAGCTTATGTAATTACCGCTATCTATCAAAGTCAACAACTTTGGGGACTGCTAGCAGTTTACCAAAACGATGCACCTCGAAAATGGCAAACAGATGAAGTATATATACTTAGCCAAATTGCTTCTCAGTTAGGTGTAGCATTACAGCAAGCAGAATTACTCAAACAAACTCAAAGTCAGAAAGAAGAACTCGCCACAGCTTTCAAAGATTTACAGCAGGCTCAAGCTCAGTTAATTCAAAATGAGAAAATGGTCAGTTTGGGGCAATTAGTGGCTGGAATTGCCCATGAAATTAACAACCCAGTTAGTTTTATTTACGGCAATCTCAAATCGGCTGATGAATACACCCAAAATTTATTTTCACTATTAGATATCTACCAAAGACATTATCCCCAATCAATCAAGGCAATTGAGGAGTTTGCAAATATCATTGAACTAGATTTTTTAAGGTCAGACTTCCCCAAATTATTCAAATCGATGATGATGGGAGCAGAGCGGATTCGAGATATTGTTTTATCTCTGCGGACTTTCTCACGCTTAGACGAAGCTGAAATGAAAACAGTTGATATTCATGAGGGAATTAATAGTACAATAATGATCATTCAAAGCCGCCTCAACCCTGCTAATCAGCGCCTGCAAATTGAGGTGATCAAAGAATACGGTAGCCTCCCCTTAGTTGAATGTTATGCTGGGCAGTTAAACCAAGTATTTCTGAATATTTTAGTGAATGCGCTCGATGCTTTAGAAGATTCAGCCCTTAGAGGTCGGTGGACAACAAAAAAATACAATATAATAGATAATCCCCGAATTTATATTCGCACCCAATTACTAGAACCAGATCAAGTCGCAATTAGCATTGCCGACAATGGACTAGGAATACCAGAAGAGACTTTAAAGGAAATATTTAATCCCTTTTTTACGACCAAGCCTGTTGGACAAGGTACAGGGATGGGACTGGCTATTAGTTACCAAATTATCACACAAAAACATCGCGGTTCTTTAGAATGCATTTCGCAACCAGGAGTTGGTACTGAGTTTATTATTCGTATTCCCCTAAATCAACGTGTGTCAAATTTATAACGCTTAATATCATATCCCCACCTTTTGAATAGGGCTTTTGAGCAAAACTTGAATCTATTTACACCGAGTGAGTACTAGGCATTAAGACGTGGACGACCCTACTTTTTGAAGGA
This sequence comes from uncultured Nostoc sp., assembly GCF_964245445.1. Classification (GTDB taxonomy): domain Bacteria; phylum Cyanobacteriota; class Cyanobacteriia; order Cyanobacteriales; family Nostocaceae; genus Nostoc. The sequence goes on along the minus strand of NZ_CAXTNE010000040.1, from coordinate 3,987 downwards.
TGCTCAAAGCCGCTTACACTGTCAGCATCTTCACTCACTTTTAAAAGGGGAAACCCTCTACGTTCTAATGATGGCACAAGGCGAGGCGTTAGGAGTTCTGCACCTGATTGCTTTTGAACCTAGACAACTAACTTCAACCAAACAACTCCTAGCCAATTTCTATCACTGCTAAGTCCGTAATTGCTAGTAGGCGTTTTTGCAAACTGAACTATATTGACTGATAGATTAGCTCTATTTTTCCACTCGCAAGCCGAAGTAGGTCAAAATAAGCTCAGTTGAGCCACTATTGACAACTTCATGTACTTCTCCCGGTTCTATCGCCACGCAGTTCCCTGGAAGCAAGGGGTGTTCTATACCATCAATGTGAATTACTCCTGAACCCGCTTCCACAAAGAAAACTTCGCACATATCTTGATGTGCGTGTGCTGGTGCAGTTTGTCCGGGAGCAAAACGTGCTTGAGAAAAGTTAGTTAAGTGAGGTAAATCGCCGAAGCGTAGCATCACCTTTTTCTTGATTTCGGCATTGTGAGAAACAGATTCTTCTGGCAAGTTTTTCAGAGAAGTGGTAATCATTCTGGTCTTAAATCGTTAGATAATTCCACAATACCCCTAGAGCCATCAATCCTTACTCGTTGACCATCTTGTAGTAGCCATGTAGCACCTCGAACATCCATGACTGCGGGAATTCCGTACTCACGAGCAACGATCGCACCATGAGAAAGCCGTCCACCAGCTTCGGCAATTAATCCTCCAGCCCTTAATAACAAAGGTGCCCAGCCGGAATCTGTGTAAGGTACTACCAGAATCGTATCTCGATCAATCTCTGGTACATCTTGTAAATTTCGTAACACTTTTACTCTGCCTTCAGCTTGTCCCTGGCTGGCTCCAATCCCTTGTAATATTTGGTCAGAGTAGAGTTCAGAGGGAGCTAAGGGGTGAGGGGGTGTATTGCCGTAGACTAAAAGGGGTACTTGAATGATCTCACTATCTTGGACGAATTGCGATCGCCTCGATTCCACTAACTCATTTAACTCCTCAATTAACCTAGAATCGCCACCTGCAATTAAACGCCGCACTTTATCAAAGTCTAAAAAAAAGATATCTCCTGTTTTCTTGAGTAAGCCGGACTTTAACCAAATCTTCTCTAAAGCTACAAAACTCCAACGCAATTCAGCTAAAAGCCGTGAATAAACTTCGGTAACTCGTCCCTTGATATCTACACGCCGTTGCACAAATCCACGTTTGCGCTTACCAGCAAAGATGCTATTAATTGCGTCTTTAGCGCCTGATTGTGGTTCGTTACCCTGCATTAACTGCACAAACATCTGCTTAATCATCTTAGGATTTTCCCGCCAAGTAGGAACGGAAATATCAGTTCCCACTTCACTTAAATAGCCGTAATCCTGAAGTAATTCGTCAAATTCTCGCAGGATCTTTTCTCCCTCTGGGGTTTGCTTTAATTGCTCAAATACTCGCTGTGGTTCAAACTCAAGCAATACTTGTTTTGCATCTGTTGCTATTGTACTCAGCGATCGCAATGCCGCTACCTCTGGAGTAACGCTATTATCAATTTGCCCATCCTTCACCCGAAAAATCGCTTGCCGCACGGCAGCACTTAAGGGAGCTAAAATACTGTAATATGTCCCATGACGTAGCAACTCTAAAATAAAGTCAATTCTGATTAGCAGCTTGGCTGGTTCCAAGTTATCTATATCTTCTTGCGCCAACTGCGACAAACCAGGAATGAACCGTTTGTGATAATCTTCCTTGAAGTCTTTTTCTAAACTTAATTCCCGCCTCAGCAACTTTCCTAGTCCTGGTAAATTCTCCCAGGTTGATTGCAAGGACGGTTTACTTAATTTAGCTCCTCTAGTTAAAAATTCCAAACTTTCCGGCGGCAATCCCATGCGGAGAAAAATATTTCCTAAGAGGGATGCATTAAAGTAGGCTCTAGAATAGTGGAGAGTTGCTGTTTCAGTAAAATCTAACCCCAAGACCCGATCGCCCAAAACTAGAGTAAAAAAGTCTCCCCAAACACCACAAGTTAAAGGACGATTAATCGACCATGTTAAGGGGTGAATTACTCCAGGAATCACTTCGGCAGCGATTTTGCGTGTCCAGATTGGTAATAGAGTGGTGATTGGTCGAGATTGCAACACCCAGAGTGTTTGACCGTCGTAACTCCATTCGATATCTTGAGGAGTGCCATGATAACGTTTTTCGAGTCGATAAGCTAAGTATGCAACTTGCTTAATTAATGCTTGGGGGACTCTTCCTTCACCCTCTAATTGCACAGAGGAAGAATTTTCTGTTTCAATGACAAAAGCGCGATATTGTTCTGGTGTGACTTTTCCCGAAACGACTTGCGTCGGGCTACCTGGAAGGGCTTCAATAATGATTGCATCACCTTGCTGAGTAATGGGATCGCGGCTGAAAGCTACACCAGAATATACACTCTGGACTTGTTGTTGAATCAACACAGCCATTGCTGTATCTTTTAAGCCGCGATCGCGCCGATATTGCACAGCAGACGGATGATTGTAGGAAGCTTGAACTTGAGCGATCGCTGATTGTAATGCCTCTGGGTTGGTAACATTTAAAACTGTTTCATACTGTCCAGCCGCAGAAGCTTGAAATGAATCTTCTCCAATGGCAGAAGAACGCACCACCAAGGGAGATAATTCTGATGGTTGGAGAAATTCTGTCAACATCTGGGGATCGTCGATTGGGGCAAGTACCCATCCCTTAGGGACTGGATAACCCCAGCGCTTAATTTGAGATAATGTAGCTGCCTTTTCTCCAACAATGGCAGCATTCAACTCTTCATCTAAAGAAACCATCGCGCGTTGGCGTAGCCCGTCGTAGACATCGCCGCGTAAAAATTCCAACATCGCTTGCGATTCAGTTTGTGCCTCTTGGGCTGGCAAATTCATATCATCAGGAATTTTAGTATAAATCCAGCCCATTAAAGCAGCTAAAGCAACAGCAGCAAGTATTCTGGGGTAATCGCCAAGGTGCAGAATCATCACAAACAGAGGAAAGAGAAGTAAAACCCCAAATTTTACTACCTTTCTCGATTGCAGAATTGTAAAGGTAATACCTGCAAAGAAGGATACAAATATTGCCACAAGAGGATCATGTACGACAAATCCCCAGACGACATTTGTCGTACCTGCCCCTCTGCCTATCCAATATCTACCTATTACCAGAGCGATCAGGGCGATTAATTCCCAAAACGATCCCTCTGGGAAGAAAACACGGGTGAGTAAGACTGCTGCAACTCCTTTCAAAGCTTCTGACAAAACTGCCAGAATTCCTACAAACCTACCGCCATGATAAAATGCAGCTGATACACTAATGTTTCTCGTACCAACTTCTGATAATTGCTTGCCCGTAAGCGCGTAAGTGATCCATGCAATCAGGGGTAATCCGCCCAAGAGGGGGCAGGCAATTAAAATAACTAAGACACCCCAAGGTTCAAACATTCTGGATTTTGGACTTTAGATTTAAATTTTCCATCTAAAACCTTAAATCTAAAATCTAAAGTTTTTCTAAAATTTTTGATGATAATTAGGGCGTTTTTATTTACTAGTTGCTGAATGGACACTTGGCAACGACGGCAACCGTTTTTGCCAGTGTCCTTCTAAGCTACTAATGGTTTTAGTTTAGCGCATAGGCCGCTTGCAGCGCCCAGATTATCAGAGCAGTGATCGATCCCAGAAGCAACACGGTAGAGATAGTGACTACTTTTGGGGAATCTGCACCCTCAAATTTCATAATTCCGCGATTTAAGTCGGACATAGCTTTGTAATCCTCTTTTGTTGGAACATGAAACATTTGTCCGTTTTGATTGTAGTCCTTCTCTTTGCGGATGATGTTAAATTCCTAATATTATTTTGTTTCAGCTTGGCAATTTTTCCATCGCCATAATTGCTTACTTCTTTAGAGGTATCTAGTCTGATTTATACAAATGTGGGGACTGGGGAC
>NZ_CAXTNE010000039.1:10765-40125 GCF_964245445.1 uncultured Nostoc sp. | reverse complement strand
TGTAGTCTCCGAAGTAGCAAATGTAGTCTCCGAAGTAGCAAATGTAGTCTCCGAAATAACAAATGCGAACGCCGAAATAGCAAATGCGAACGCCGAAATAGCAAATGCGATCGCCGAAGTAGCGAATACGTAGGCGTAGCCAGCCGTAGGCATTAAGATTTGGCTGCCCAAAGTAGGGAAATGTCGTACTTATTAAACATCGAATCGGCACTCACAAACGTCATTTCTTCTATCTGAGCCTGTGCAATCAACATCTGGCAAAGGGGCATTGAAATCATCTGGCACTACAAAACGCCCTTTATCTTGCCCTAAACTATTGAGTCGATTTAATGAGGAACGAAACGGAACTAACTTGGCGATCGGAATACCTCGGTTGGAAATAATGATTTCTTCTCCAAGTTCTACGCGTGACAACAGCTTTGAAAGATTCGTTTTAGCTTGATGAATATTGACAGTTTCCATAAGATCAAACTAAGTCTGTAAACTAAGTTTAGTCTGGTTGTCATAGTGAAACAAGGGTGATGTCTATGACGGGCTACGCCTACGCTCAGTTAGATGAGCGATCCAGTAAGCTGTAAGTGAGCGTTGTCCATGATTATAATATGAAAACTTTTACTGCGATCGTTGAAAGAGATCCTGATACTAAGTTCTATGTTGGCTATGTCCCTGGCTTTCCTGGAGCGCATTCTCAAGGCGAAACCCTGGATGAGTTGCAGGAAAATTTGCGTGAAGTTATTGAAATGCTTCTACAGGACGAGGGTCTGGGCTTCCCCTCGGTGAGTGACCGATCAAGTAAGCTGTAAGAGTCTCTAGCCACAAGCCCTATGCGTCTACGCTCAATTCTCAATTACTAGGCTTTGGAAGCCCATCACTAATATGAAATTGGAAGACCTCAGAAAAGATAATATCGGTCAGATTTATGCTTGGTTCCCTAAAAAAGGAAAAGATGAATCTTCTATGCTTCTAATCACCTATCCTTACTATTCAATTAAAGCTTTCTACTTTTCATGTCAGAATCTTGAGCAACTGGAGCAGTCAAAAGACATAATCAATCAGGGGAATGTTTCCATAAGCGCAGTTGGTTTTTGGTTTCTTGCTATTGAAGCGTTTATAAACACATTGCTAAAAATCGCTTGTTTTCTTAAAGATAAGGATTTCAATGAATTTAGAGGAAAACAGATCAACGGTCGCCTCACAGCAGTTTTTAAACTGCTAAAAATGGATAATAAAGATTTTTATAACTCAGCGATATTCCCAAAGTTCCAAGAATTTCAAAATTATAGAAATGAGGTTTTTCACGATAGGTTCTTTAATTCAGAAATCAAATTTCATAAGACAAGTTTTTCTTCCATACCTTATCTAGCTAATCAGGTCGATGTTGTTCAAGCCTCAATCATTGCATTAGAGATTTTTCAAGCATTCCGATTTATATACCCGGCTCTTGATTTGATGCCAGATATATTTATCGAAAAAAATAGCTCATACGGATTCATTAAGTATGATGTTCTTTACAATCAAATCATTTTACCGCTTTTTTCTGAAGCTCTTCGGAAACACACTCTTAATACAGATTTAATAACTGAACCCATAGATATAAGACTTCCAGAGAGTTCAATATTGCGGAAAGGAGATGTTCAGATTATCATGCCAGCGTTTCAGAAAGAAAATATTGTTCACTCACCCAATAGTACTGAAACAAATATAGCAGCTAATTTGTTCAACAAAGTCCATGACCTAATCCCAATAAATGAGCAGGAGTACTTTCAAATTCCTAGATATTACCGAGTAGAGTAAATAAGTATAATTTACAGACGATTATGCTCATCAATTTACTCAAAAATATAGTAGCAACCTAATAGTAAAGCTAATGTCAGTAAATTAATAATGAGCTAATGATTACCTAAAAAATCATTAGCCATTAGCATCTTTTAAGCAGTCCGAAAACGTGCTAGTTCTTCGCCTGTTTTCGCATCATGGGCGTGAACTGTACACACCAAACATGAATCAAACGATCGCGCCACATGACCAACTTCTACAGGGTCACTAGAATCGTAAATTGGTGTGCCAATTAAAGCTTCTTCAATAGGACCGCGGATACCTTCACCGTCACGAGGGCCGATATTCCAAGTACCAGGGGCAATCACTTGGTAATTCTTAATTTTACCGCCCTCCACTTCTACCCAGTGACTCAAGGAACCTCGTGCTGCTTCCGTTGCACCCCAACCGCGTCCATCTTTTTCTGTGGGTTTGATATACCAGGGGTCGTTTAATTTGAATTCGCGTAAACAGTGTTCAGCTTGCCGATATAACTTGACAAGTTCGTGAACTCGTGCCAACTGACGCACATGAATACTAGCACCACCCATCTCCTTGAATACATCAAGGATAAAGCCGTCGTAGTGTTGCCAAGATTCGCCATGTTTACCACCAGCTACTAATTGACGCGCTAAGGGGCCAGTTTCCAAGCGTCCGAAGTCTTTGTGAAGGACTGCACTCGACCAAGAGTAGGCGTTATCGAAGTCTTTTGTATTAATTGCAGTAGGTTTAGTGGTGCGATCGCTAGGGTGAATATCTGCTGTCCCTTCATCGTACCAGGAGTGAGTTGTATTCTCGCGGGTAAATGACTGATCCATTAAGGTGTGAGTGTGTGTGAAGCTATCGTACACTCCACTTTTCATGATCATCGCCGCATTTCGTCCTTCAATAGTCGGCTTTTGGTATTTATCTTCATGGGCTAAATATCCCCAAGTGACATATTTACCAACACCAGCACCATATCTATCTAGACCGATATCTAAACCCATGCGCCAATAAAAACCTAAGTCGGAATCTCGATGATTTCGGTTTTCATCTAACCAGTCTCTGAAGTCGTCATAAGTCTCGATTTGTTCATAGCGTTCTAAAGAACAACCCAACCACACTGGTTCTAACCAATTGGTGCGGAAATATTCTAGAATCGCCCAAGCGCGGGTGATATCTGTTAAAGTGGGGGCGCACATCACGCCACCGGGAACCATGTAGCTAGAATGGGGCCATTGTCCGCCCAATAGTGCATAAATTTCTACAGGTTTAGCGGAAATTGTTATGCCTAGTTCATAAGATTTGCCTGTGAAGGCGGCAAAGCGTTTAACAGCTTCCTCATAAAAGCGACTATTGCGGTATTTTCTATTTGTTAAGTCAATGGCAAACAAACCATAAAAATAGCGGGGGATGCTTTGGATTGTTTCGACAATTTGACCAAGATTTCTCGCCAAAATCGCATTGCGGGGAACTTCTGTTTCCCAAGCTGTGTCTAATGCCCAAGATGCACAAGTTAGGTGAGAACCGCCACAAATTCCGCAAATGCGAGGTGTGACAATTAATCCGGCTTGGGGATCTTTACCGCGTAGGATAACTTCAAATCCGCGAAATAGTTCAGCGTGTGTCCAGGCGTTGACTACTCTTCCATGTTCAATATCGACTCGGACATCTAAATCGCCTTCAACTCTACCAACGGGCGAAATGTCTAATGATTGAATTGTCATTTGTTATTTGTCCTTTGTCATTTGTCTTTTGTCCTTTGTTATTTGTCCTTGGTCATTTGTTATTTACTAATGACTAATGACCAATGACCAATGACTAAACTGTAAAAAAGTCTTCTTCTGCCCAAGGTGGTGCTGCGTCTTTAGCAATCATTGTGAGTAAGGCGTAGTCTTTTTTGTTCACCCCTGTTGGTAATTCTTTGGGAACGCCCATCACTGTTTGGGTTTTGAATACGGTTCCTGGTTTGAGGTCAAAGAAGGGAAATTCTGGTTCGGTGCAACCTAAACAAGGCATTCCGGCGCGAGTTTTGGAGGAGACGCGATTCCATAAGATGCGGTTGCAGGAGGAATGAGTCATGGGGCCGCGACAACCCAAGTCGTAAAATAGGCAGCCTTTGCGCTGACCAAATTCGGCAGTTGATGCTTTGTAGGCAAAGTGGACGTTGCGAGTACAACCTGTTTGGGTATAGGTGTTAAAGAAGGTTTGGGGACGATTTAGTTCATCGAAAGCAATGTCTGCTATGCGTCCAGTAGCGATCGCAACTAATATCTGCGTAATCCAGTCGGGATGGGCGGGACATCCAGGTATATTAATTACAGGTAATCCGGCTTGAGACACAAAGTCTTTACCTAAAAAACCGCCTTCTTGACGCTTGAGAAATTGCAAACCTTCCGATTCGCTAGGATTGGGTGACATGGCGGGAATTCCTCCCCATGTGGCACAATCTCCCACGGCTACAATAAATTGAGCAACTTTGGCGAGGTCTATTAACCAATCTTTCATGGCGCGATCGGCAAAGCGATTCCATTCGCCTGTGCCGTTGGGGGCATTAACAACGCTGCCTTCAAATACCAAGATATCTAAAGGAATTGTGCCAGAAATGCAATCCCGCAGCAGTGTTTGTAAGTTGTTGCCTAGTTCCAATCCCAAGGAAGGATGCCAAAGTAAATTGATGCCAAAGTCGGCAATTAAATCGCAGACTGTCGGTTCTTCGGCATTGAGAAATGACATGGTGTTGCCTGAACAAGCACCACCTTGTAGCCATAGTACGTTAGTCATCGGCTAGGTGTTTTTGTATTGTTTTCCATGCATGATGTAGGTGATAATGCTTGTAAAGTCTCACCTGGTTATCAATATTTATTTTTTAATTTTAAGATATTTTTTTATGTAATTCACTTTCATGAAAAAAGAATTAATCATTAAGAATAACTTAGTTTTTATCAAGCTCATTTTAAATGATTATGTCTGTTATAGCTGTAACACATTTAACAAATAAAAAATACAGCAGAATTCAGAATTCAGAATTCAGGAGTAAAACACACTTTATACCTGGGTAACAGACTTAGCTTGTGTACCTCAGCAACTTGAAATCTAGTGTAGTAAAAATAAAATTAGCTTTTGTTTTGACCTCCTGACGTAAAATAACCTCTACGTACTGAATTTATTCCGGTTATAGCTCTATAATTTTTAATAACAATTACTATAAACTGTTAATTTGGGTGAAAGGACGAGTATTTTAAACCGTCAGATTTTAATGCAATAACTGAGTCAAATTCAGCAAAATATAGAAACGCAAGGCTTTGCGCTCTGTCAGCTATATATCAATTGTTTTAGGATTTTGGTTGTGCAGCTTGCCTAACAAGTTGTTCCTCAAAGCCTAATGCTTGAGCTATCTGCTCAATACTCAACCCCAACCCTAATAAGTGGGGTATTGCTTCTAACTTAGCTTCTTGTATACCTTCTTGTTTACCTTCTGCAAAAACATCTTGGTAAAATCTAGTTTGCTTTAACTCATTTGATCCAAACATTTTCCCTATCTCCTCCTGGCTCAATCGTGGCAACTTGTAGATTAATATAGTCTCTATTAATTGTATAATTTCCCTAATAGTAGCAACATCTGGAATTTGCTGTCGGGCACTGTTGACTATTTCTATAGCTTTTGTTGTCGCAGTTGATTCGGGTTCAATAATGAGTTTAACTGTCTCTATGCCGATTGATGACTCAATTGAGCTTAATTCCTCAAGATAGACGCGAGTCACTCGTTGTGAGTTGAGCAGTTCTGTATATCTTTCGGTATCTCCAGTATCAACGCTGCGGTTGGGAAAAATGACAACACCACGCCAATTATTGGTTAATTCGGTTTTGTCGAGATAGTTAAAGATTTCGGTAAATAAACGTGAGTAGAACTTTTTATCTGGTTGAAATTGCACTTCTGCAAAATAGATGGGTAGTTCTGCTGCATTTGGGAGGAAGACACCATCGATTCTAAAGGCTAGTTGTTTCACTTCGACTGAAGAAAATTGGTAAGCACTAGCTAGTTGGGGCGGTTGGTTAATCAGTTCAAAGAAAGTGCTGGGGATACTTTGAAATATCCGATAGAAGATACTGTCTGTTTTCAAGGTAGCTTGTTTTACACTTGATGAATATATTTTACACTTTGACGATCCCGTGGCGACTCCTTGGAGTGTACAAAAATTGGTTGGGAAGAGACTGGATATATGTATGTCAACAATTCAATAAAGAATATTTGCATTGTGTCAGGTGATGATACAAAAAGTATTTTAAAAATATTAGGTGTTTAAAGCTGACATTAATATTAGCAATTCCCCAGTAGAATTTTAGAAATAGGGTGTTTTATAGTAAACAAATTGATTGGGCATGGGGCCAACTGTTTCCCTAGTCCCTAATCCTAATCTCAGACAAAAAAGGGGAATTCCGCCTAAAGGACTCGAAGCCTGCGTAAATCGGTATGGCCCGTGATTAGACACATAAAGCGTGTCTTGATCATTCATGGGTGTTGACAGACTCAATTCCCAATAGGCTAGAGTACGGCAGAGTTATGATCCCCAGCATTACAGATTCAGCGGTGAAGGCTGCGATCGCAGCTGTTGCTTCAGAGTCAGCCTCAGCAGAAGAAAAAATCCAGATGCTGATCGAGATAGCACAGGGTTTTCAAAAAAAGCCCAAAGCGGCCCAAGACTTGCGAAATGCAGTTGGGTTATATTACCGGGCCTATCAAATGTGTGGTGAGGAGTATCCCCTACTGAAAGCCAGGGCCCAAGTGGGTATGGCAGGGACGTTACAGGCAATACCGGATGCTGATTACCAACTGTTGCTGCAAGCGAAAGCAGGTTATGAAGAAGCGCTAACGATTTTACAACAATTAGCTTCTCCAGAGGAAGTGGCAGAGACGCAGATGAATTTTGGGTTGGTGTTGCAGTCGCTTGTACCGTTCAATTTGGCGCGGATAACCGACAGCATCCAAGCTTATCATGAGGCGTTGCGGGTGTTTACCTGGGAAGATTACCCCCAGGAATACGCGATTTTGTATAACAATATTGCGATCGCTTACCTTTCTATGCCCTTAGCATCGGAACGGGAATACTTGCGTCAAGGGTTAGCTGTGCAATCATTTGAGGTGGCACTAAAGCATATTAATTTGATTGACCATCCTAGAGAATATGCGATGTTGCAAAACAATTTAGGTAACGCTTTGCAATATTTAGTGAGTTCCCATCCTGTAGAGAATAATTTAAGGGCGATCGCAGCTTATGACGAAGCGCTAAAAGTGCGTAACGCCAAAGATACACCCCTAGAATACGCTAACACAATTTCCAACAAAGCCAACGCCCTATTCAACTTACCAGATGACCAGGAAAAACCAGAAGCTGGTAATCCTCAAAATCTTTTGCAAGCGCGTATCTATTATCAAGACGCTTTAGAAATCTTTACGAAATACCAACAAATTACCCAAGCAGAGGTAGTAGCCCAAGCGCTACAAGATGTAGAAGCAGAAACAGGGAATAGGAAATAGGTAATAGGGGATAGGTTAATTATTTTTTTTCCCTCATCTTCCCACTCCCCACTCCCTACTCCCTTAATTCCTAACAATCAGGACAAAACAGCATGAGAGATATTTTTACCTACTCTAATGTGATAAATTTTATCACAAGTTTAGCAGATGGTGACCTAAACATAGCCACAGAATTTGTGTGGTTAATCATCGCTACAGCCTTGTCTATGGTTGGCGGTGCAATTGGCGGAATGCTGCTAGCTGGTAAAGATATAGGCTATCAGTTTTCAGCAATGCTTGGTGCATTATTTGCCCCGGCGGGTGTAATTCCCGCCATTTTCTTAGGGCTTGCTGCCTTAAATTTATTGACAAATTATTAGGAGACAACATGTTAGAGATAGGATGGTTTTCAGCCAAGTTATTTTTTAAAGGAAAGCTACTACGTGACCCAGTGTATTTTGTCAAGCAAACTACTATTGGTATTGCTATAGGTTTCTTACTATTAGTGTTACTCGCACAAGCCCCAATTCCCTTCTACTTACCAATAATATTATCTAGCTTAGTGACAGGTATGATTATGCCATTTCTCCTCAAGGACTTCAAAATGAAGTGAGTTTTCATTGATGAATAACTAATCCCCAATGTCCAATGACTAATGACCAATGACTAATGACAAACCTTGAAGAATTAGTTCAAGAAATTAACCGCTTTGAGGCGATTATATCCGAGTGGGATGAAAGCCAAAGGTGTGTAGCAGTAGGTCTAAAAAGAGCAATCGAAGCTTTGCATAAAGCTGCATTGACTAATTTAATTAAAAACCTAAAACAAGAATCAATGCCAGCTTTGCGCCATGCTGTTGCAGATGAAGTAGTGTATGCAGTGCTACTGTATCACGAACTAGTCAAACCACCGAAACCTCCACTTTCACAACGTATTCAGACAGCCCTTGAAGAAGTTCGCCCAGGTTTAAAAAGCCATAATGGGGATGTAGAATTAGTGGCAATTAAGTCACCAGATACAGTAGAAGTTAGATTAATAGGAACTTGCAGCAGTTGTCCGACTTCTACTTTGACTTTATCTCAGGGAGTAGAACAGGCGATAAAAAACCATTGTCCTGAAATTACAAAAGTAGTTGCGGTCAATAGCAGTCCTACTGTTAACAACGCGAATTCTGGTTTAATTAGTCCATTTTCTGCAAAAATAACTTCTACCTGGATCAAAGTAGCGACTATTGATCAAGTTCCTGAATTTAGTGTATTGGCAGTACAACTTGCTGGTACTTCACTAATTTTACATCGTCAAGGCGTTACAGTTAAATCTTACCGTAATGCTTGTACCCATCTAGGATTTCCCTTAGAAAAAGGTAAAGTTGAAAATGGTATTATTACCTGTCCTGCCCACGGATTTCAGTATAAATTAGAGACAGGTAAATGCTTAACCGTTCCTGATGTTTCGCTTCAGTCGTATCCAGTCAAGGTTAAAGACGATAAGGTTTTTGTGAAACTACAAAAATGATGATGCGAAGATAAGATTTCAGCAAATATACTTGGCAATTAGTCAATCATTGCTAATTTACTTTTTCATTTCAGTAGTTCGCGCATTCATCTTAGTGTTTTGTGCAAGCAAAATGCCTGAATGCTTTCTCAATATCTCTGAATTTATTCTCATTTGTGTAATTCAGGTAGTTATTTTAGTTTTTTAAGAAAGCAAAAGGTCATTTGACTTACTCAAAATGACCTTTAACTTACTAATTTTAGTGTTTTCCGCAAGCAAAATGAGCTTTTACTTTCTCAAAAGGTCATTTGACTTATTTATTTTGGTGTTTTCCGCAAGTAAAAGGTCATTTGACTTACTCATTTTAGTGTTTTCCGCAAGCAAAATGAGCTTTTACTTTCTCAAACCCCAGTTTGCTTTCTCATTTCAGTACATCGCGCACTCATGACAAAAATTCGCTATGTAGCAAAAGTTACAAAAATTATTTTAATTTTTTTAAGCTTGATTAATACAGAAGTTGATTAGAGCTTTTAACTGAATTTGAAAAAAGCATAATGCAAAACCGTTACTGTTGTTACATGCTAATCAACATTAATGTTTTTAAATAATTATCAGCCTCTATCTGCGGTTCATGGATATCCCAATCATAATTAATCCCATATCACAATTACCGCTAGAAGCAATAGAAAATCCTCAATCTTTACCTCTATCACCTCAAGGTGCGGAGGTAATTTTAGGTAATATTATTGAAGCAGAACAATTAGTCATACCTGTAGCACCCAATGCCACAACAATGTTTGGGCCTCGTGGCGCTTGTTTGTTATCAGAAACTGGTCCATTATGGGTATCAGATACAGGACATCATCGATTATTAGGATGGCAGAATTTACCCACTAGAGATAGTGAATCGGCTGATTGGGTAATTGGACAACCTGACTTTTATCATGAAGGACAAAATGCTAAAACTACACCGGGAAGGGCAACCTTAAGTGTACCAACAGGGATTTGTGCTTGCGGCGAAGGATTAGCTGTAGCAGATGCTTGGAATCATCGGGTTTTGATTTGGAACAGCTTACCAGAAGATAACAATGTTCCAGCAGATTTGGTGTTAGGGCAAGTTAATTTTACCGATAATGAACCAAATCGAGGAAATCAAGCAGCATCTGCCAGTACAATGCACTGGCCCTATGGTGTTTTCTATTATCAAGGACGGCTATTTATTGCTGACACTGGTAATCGAAGGGTATTAATCTGGCATCAATTACCAACAGAAAATGGCCAATCTGCTGATGTAGTTTTGGGACAACCAGATATGATATCTCGCAATGAAAACGGCGGTGCTTCTCCAACCGCAGCGAGTATGCGTTGGTGTCACGACATCACCTTTTGGGGAGAAAATCTGGTTGTCAGCGATGCAGGTAATCACCGAATAATGATTTGGCAGGGAATACCAACAGAAAATAATACTCCTTGTGCAGTAGTTTTAGGACAAAAAAACTTTGATTCTGTGGAAATGAATCAAGGAATTTATTATCCTAGTGCTAGTAGCTTGAGTATGCCTTATGGTGTAGGGGTGGCTGGAAATTGGTTGGTAGTTGCAGATACTGCTAATTCTCGTTTGTTAGGATGGAGAAAGCCAGAATCAATTTTATCACTGCAAGGTGTAATTGCAGATGGGTTGGCAGGACAAATAGATTTTCAAAGTAAAGGTGAAAATCGTAATTTTGGATTGCCTAAACGAGATAGCTTAAATTGGTGTTACGGGATAAAAATTTGTGGCAATACGGCGATAATCGCTGATTCTGGAAATAACCGAATATTGCTGTGGCAGTTTAACTATGCCGACTGAAGAAATTAGAGTTCGCGGTACGGTTCAAGGAGTAGGATTTCGCCCTACTGTATATCGTCTGGCTAAAGCTTGCGGTTTGCATGGAGATGTTTGTAATGATGGTCAAGGTGTATTAATTAGGGTATCTGGTAGTGAGGCAGCAATAACAGAATTTGTTGCCAGATTGCAAACAGAATGTCCATCGTTAGCAAAAATTAATCAATTAACAAGAATTATTTACAAAGGTGAATTTAAATTTGATAATTTTGTGATTTCTACTAGTGTCAGTAATGCCATTAAAACAGAAATTACTCCTGATGCAGCCACTTGTCCACAATGTCAACAAGAAATATTCGACCCCTTTAGCCGCTTTTATCGCTATCCCTTTACTAACTGTACTCATTGCGGTCCCCGCTTGAGTATTATTCGTGCGATTCCCTATGACAGAAGCAATACCAGTATGTCTGCGTTTGCTATATGTTCAGAATGTGCAAAGGAATACCACGATGTCGAAAACCGCCGTTTTCACGCCCAACCTGTAGCTTGCCATGCTTGCGGCCCTTCAGCTTGGTTAGAACGCGCCGATGGGAAATCGGTTACTGCTTCCATGTTCTCCATGCTGGATGATGTTGATGCCGTTTGTACCTTGTTGCAAAAGGGTGAGATTATAGCAATTAAAGGCTTAGGTGGTATTCATCTGGCTTGCGATGCAACTCAGGAAACTGCTGTACAAAAACTGCGTCAGCGCAAAAAGCGCTATCATAAACCCTTTGCTTTAATGGCGCGGAATATTGAGGTAATTGAACAGTATTGCACTGTCAATGCCAAAGAAAAAGAATTATTGACAAGTTCTGCTGCACCAATTGTTTTACTACAAGCGACAGGTAAAAAAGTAGTAGCACCATCAATAGCATCGGGGCAAAATACCCTTGGTTTCATGCTAGCTTATACGCCCTTACATCATTTAATTTTGCGGCGGATGAATCGCCCAATTGTTTTAACAAGTGGCAATCTTGCTGATGAACCACAATGTATTGATAATGACGAAGCAAGAGAAAAATTAGGGACAATCGCTGATTATTTTCTCTTTCACAATCGAGAGATTATTAATCGGGTAGATGATTCGGTGGTGAGAGTTATCGGCGATAAAGTCCGAATAATTCGCCGTGCCAGAGGATATGCACCAGCACCAATTAGTTTACCACCAGGATTTCACAATGTCCCGCAAATTTTAGCAATGGGTAGTGAGTTAAAAAATACCTTTTGCTTATTACGTGAAGGAGAAGCAATTATCTCTCAACATCTGGGAGATTTAGAAAATGCTGCGGCTTTCAGTGCTTACGAAGACACTTTGAATTTATACTTAAATTTATTTGAGCATAAACCAGAATTAATCGCTATTGATAAACATCCTGAATACCTGTCTAGCAAACTTGGTAAAGAACTTGCAGATACAAACCAAATCAAAATTCATCAAATCCAACATCATCACGCCCATATCGCCGCTTGCATGTTAGAAAATGGAATTCCTTTAGATACGCCTCCGGTATTAGGGATTGCTTTAGATGGTTTAGGTTACGGTGATGATGGTACACTCTGGGGCGGAGAATTTCTTTTAGCAGATTATCGGAAATTTCAGCGACTAGCAACATTTAAACCAGTGGCAATGATTGGTGGTGAACAAGCAATTTATCAGCCTTGGCGTAATACTTATGCTCAACTGATAGCTGGTAACCTTTGGGATGATTGCCAACAACAGTACGCTGATTTAGAAATCGTAAAATTTCTGAAAAACAAGCCACTTAAATTACTCAATCAACTTATTGAGAAAAGAATTAACTCTCCTCTAACCTCTTCCGTAGGGCGGTTGTTCGATGCGGTGGCAGCAGCTATCGGTATTTATAGAGATGAATGTAGCTATGAAGGACAAGCTGCGATCGCAATGGAAGCTATAGTAGATGTTAGCAGCTTAAATAATGATAAAGAAACGCTAATCTATCCTTTTAACTTTAGCTTTTCAGATAGGATTTATTATATAGACCCGCGTCCAATGTGGCAAGCATTGCTCCATGACTTACAGCAGCAGATTCCACAATCAGTTATGGCTGCCAAATTTCACAAAGGTTTAGCTAATGCGATTGTCCAAATGGTTAAACATCTTTCTCAAGAAAATCTGATTTCTCAGGTAGCCCTAACAGGAGGAGTATTTCAAAATTGTATATTGTTAGAGCAAGTTACCAAAGGATTACAAACATTGGAGATAAAAGTACTTACTCACAGCTTAGTTCCAGCTAATGACGGCGGATTATCTTTAGGACAAGCAGTGATTGCAGCCGCACAATTAATACATGAGTCTTGATATTTGACAAAATTGTTCTTACAAATAATTCTCTCTGCGTCTCTCTTACCTCTGTGGTTAATTTATCTTAAAAAATAAAAATGTGCTTAGGAATTCCCGGACAAATTATAGAAATTACCGACGTTAACCATAAATTAGCCATAGTTAACATTGGTGGTGTTAAGCGCCAAGTAAATATTGCTTGTATAGTAGATGAACAACATCCCCCCGAAGCTTGTATTGGAGATTGGGTATTAGTACATGTTGGCTTTGCCATGAATCGAATTAATGAACAAGAAGCGGCGGAAACATTACAACTATTCCAAGAACTAGCAGCAGCACAAGCAGGGATTAGTACTTAAATAATAGACTTTTCTTGTCTCACATAGAGGCGCAGAGAAAGAGTTTAATTTCTTTCTTTCTTTCTTTGTTTCTTCGCGCCCTTTGCGCCTTTGCAGTTCGTTAAAAAAATGCCCCGTAAAGAAAGCGAAATTAACTGATATCCAAAAACTATTTCTCAATCCCTATGAAATATGTTGATGAATTCCGCGAACCTGAAAAAGCAGAAGCCATACTCCGCGAAATCGCCAAATTATGTAACCGTCTAGAAAAACCCATCAAAATCATGGAAGTATGTGGCGGACATACCCATTCCATTTTTAAATATGGTATCGAAGAAATTTTACCCCAAGCCATTGAACTAATTCATGGGCCTGGTTGTCCAGTATGCGTTATGCCAAAAGGGAGATTAGATGATGCGATCGCAATCTCCCAAAATCATAACGTCATTTTTGCCACCTTTGGCGACGCAATGCGAGTTCCCGGTTCCAAAACGAGTTTACTGCAAGCCAGGGCACAAGGTGCAGACATCCGTATGGTGTACTCTCCCTTAGACAGCCTGCAAATTGCCAGAGATAACCCCGACAAAGAAGTAGTCTTCTTCGCATTAGGCTTTGAAACCACAGCCCCCAGCACCGCCTTCACCATTCTGCAAGCAGCAGCCGAAAAAATTCATAACTTTAGTATGTTTTCCAATCACGTTCTTGTGATTCCCGCCCTGAAAGCACTATTAGATAATCCCGACTTACAACTAGATGGATTTGTTGGCCCTGGTCATGTCAGCATGGTAATAGGAACTGACCCTTATGAATTTATTTCCCAACAATATAATAAGCCAATAGTTGTCTCAGGATTTGAACCCTTAGATATTCTCCAATCAATTTGGATGCTATTGCAACAGCTAGTAGAAAATCGTTGTGAAGTCGAAAACCAATATAACCGAATTGTCCAAAAAAGCGGAAACACAGTAGCCTTACAAGCCATAAATAAAGTTTTCGGCGTGCGAGATAGTTTTGATTGGCGCGGCTTAGGTGATATTCCCTATTCAGGATTACAAATTCAACCTGAATATGCTCAATTTGATGCCGAACTTAAATTTACCATTCCTAACCTCAAAGTAGCCGACCATAAAGCTTGTAAATGTGGAGAAATTCTCAAAGGAGTCTTAAAGCCTTGGGAATGCAAAGTATTTGGTACAGCTTGCACACCAGAAACACCCATTGGTACTTGCATGGTATCTTCCGAAGGCGCTTGTGCAGCCTATTACAAATATGGGCGACTCTCCAGCATTGCCAAAAAAACAATCGCCCAAAAACCAAAAATAACTCAAGAACCTCTCCCCGCCTGCGGCTTCTCCTCAGACTAAATACTCTGCGTACCTCTGCGCTTCCCTCTGCGCCCCTACCCTGCGGGAAGGCGAACCGCCTATGCATTTAAAAAAATTTTAATATGAATATTTCCCCCACAAACCCAATCCAAAATCCCCTATTCCAAAAAATAGAACAAGTCCCCCGTCGCCAAAATAAAGTGCAAGACACTCATATAACTCTTGCACATGGTAGCGGTGGTAAAGCCATGCGTGATTTAATAGACGATATCTTTGTCAGCAATTTTGATAACTCCATTCTCTCACAACTAGAAGACCAAGCCAGCTTCAACCTAACCCCTCTTCTCCAACAAGGAGACAGACTCGCATTTACAACAGATTCTTATGTTGTAGACCCGTTATTTTTCCCCGGTAGTGACATAGGAGAATTAGCCGTCAACGGCACAGTTAATGATTTAGCAGTCAGTGGTGCTAAACCTTTATATCTAACTTGTAGCGTAATTTTAGAAGAAGGATTACCTGTAGAAACCTTGCGCCGTGTTGCAGCCAGCATGAAAGCAGCTGCAACAAAAGCTGGTGTTCAAATTGTTACTGGTGACACAAAAGTTGTACATCGAGGTGCTGCTGATAAACTCTTCATTAATACTGCTGGTATTGGTATCATCCCGCGAGGAGTTAGTATTTCCGCCCACAATATTCAACCTGGAGATGCAATAATAATTAATGGTGAAATAGGCAATCATGGGGCAGCGATTTTAATTGCCCGTGGGGAATTAGCTTTAGACACTAATATTGAAAGTGATTGTCAGGCGTTGCATAGTTTAGTAGAAACCATTCTCCATATATGTCCTCAAGTTCATGCTATGCGAGATGCTACACGCGGTGGTTTAGCTACAGTATTAAATGAATTTGCCCTCAGTTCTAATGTAGGAATCCGTCTCTTTGAAGAATCTATCCCAGTGCGGGAAGAAGTCAATGGAGTTTGCGAAATTCTCGGTTTAGACCCGTTGTATTTAGCTAATGAAGGTAAGCTAGTTGTGGTGGTAGCAGCTAAATATGCAGAAACTGTTTTATCAGCTATGAAATTACACCCAGCAGGCAAAGATGCTTGTATTATTGGCGAAGTTATTCCTTCACCCCCAGGTATCGTATTGTTAAAAACAGTTTTTGGTGCTGAAAGGATTGTTGATATGTTAGTAGGCGACCAATTGCCACGAATTTGTTAATATTTAATAGATTTTATAGTATGCACGAACTTGGAATTACCCAAAATATTGTGGCAATTGTGACTGAACACGCCAAAGGCACAAAAGTACAACGAGTTTTATTAGAAATTGGCAAACTTTCAGCCATTATGCCCGACGCTATTCGATTTTGTTTTGATATTTGTACTCAAGGCACAGTTTTAGAAGGGGCGACATTAGAAATTTTGGAAATTCCTGGATTAGGGCGATGTCGCCAATGCGGTGCAGAAATTTATTTAGATAAACCATTTGGTATCTGTAACTGCGGTAGCGTGCAATTAGATTTAATTACTGGTGAAGAACTTAAAATTAAAGAAATAGAAACAGAGGAATTATGTGTGTAACTTGCGGTTGTTCTGATGATGGTGAAACCAAAATTACCAATCTAGAAACAGGTGAAACTGAACATAATAGCCATCATCATACTCACACTTTACCAGATGGTACTGTTATCAATCATTCCCACATTCACGACACTCATATAGAAGCATCTCAAGTTCATGCCAAAATACACAACACAACGATATCCTTAGAGCAGGATATTTTGGCAAAAAATAACTTGATAGCTGCTCAAAATCGGGGATGGTTTAAAGGTCGAAATATTCTCGCCTTAAATTTAATGAGTTCTCCCGGTGCTGGTAAAACAACTCTTTTAACGCGAACAATCAATGATTTAAAGCATCAATTATCTATTAGTGTCATTGAAGGCGACCAAGAAACTGCTAACGATGCCAAAAAAATTAAAGAAACAGGTTCTAAAGTCATCCAAATCAATACCGGAACAGGCTGTCATTTAGATGCATCAATGATAGACAGGGGTTTACAACAACTGAATCCGCCACTGAACTCAGTTGTGATGATTGAAAATGTCGGAAATTTGGTTTGTCCAGCTTTATTTGATTTGGGAGAAAATGCAAAAGTCGTGATTCTCTCCGTCACTGAGGGAGAAGATAAGCCGCTAAAATATCCCCACATGTTCCGTGCTAGTGACATCATGATTCTCACGAAAATTGATTTGCTACCTTATGTAGATTTTGATGTTCAAAAATGCATAGAATATGCTATCCAGGTGAATCCCCAAATTCAGGTTTTTCAGGTTTCCACAACTACTGGCGTAGGGTTAGAGAATTGGTATGTGTGGCTAACTAAAAAGGTAACAAACTTATCAACACCGTTTCCTGTCTAAATGCTAAAGCGATCGCAGCATACCCTACCATACAGTCATGAATCACTTGACAATAAAAAAATTACACCCGGAAGTTAAAAATAATTTCCGGGTGTAAGTTTGTCGGGTTCAAATTATGAACTTGTCATACTAATTTCTCCAAAATTATAGATAAGCTGGATGTCTAAACTAACTGCAAAATTAGCAGGCTTATTCTCAAGAGTCGCAAATTGAGTTCCTTGGAATAACAACGCACCAGTAGCGTCATTGTAGCTGAAACCACTGAAGTCAGTAATACCAAATCCAATTTTACAAATCTGAATCTTGTCACCTTCCAGCCTACTGAAGTCCTTGATAATGTCAAGTTCTTCAAGCTTAGAATTGAAGACAAACTGATCAGCACCAGTACCACCAGTCAGAATATCATTGCCAACGAGGACAAGTACGGTATTTGGAAAACCTCTCTCTATCTCTCTCTACGGTGTACTTATAACCAATACGCTTGGGTTAAAAGTTATTGGTGTAGATGATTGATTTTTGAAGACGCGATAACTCGCGTCTCTACATGAGGCTTTTGGGCTTATCTAAACTGTATTGACATGTAACTCTCTTGACTTGCATCTTGATTGCATCGACATGCACCTTTATTGCATCGACATGCACATTGATTGCATCGACATGCACATTGATTGCATTGACCTGCACATTGATTGCATTGACCTGCACATTGATTGCATTGACTTGCACATTGATTGCATCGACCTGCATCTTAATTGCATCGACCTGCACCTTAATTGCATCGGCTATTGTTTATATAATTTCTGACTCAAATATCGAAAGCACCTAAGGCTTTGAGGACATCTTTTTGAGCCGTCGTGATTCCTGTTACGCCTGTAATATTGGTTCCTTGATAGGGTCTGTCAGGATTGAGTATTTTTAAAGATTCACCCGTTTGGGCATCCCAAATCTGAATAGTTCCGTTTTAGCTGCCGCTAGCGATCGCATAATGTTTTGTAGAGTTACCAAATGCGATATGCGATCGCATCGCATGAGTCAGGACAGGCAGTACTTTCAGGCAAACCCCTGTATGCCTATCCCAAATTCTCACTGTTTGATCTAAGCTGCTACTTGCCAAAATATCACCTTCTGGACTAAAAGCAACTGACCAAACACTGTTACTGTGTCCCTGAAATATATTGAGACATTCACCTGTATCAACTGACCAGAGACGAACTGTTTCATCTTCACTAGCGCTACTGAGGATTTGCCCATCTGGACTAAAAGCGATCGCTTGGACTCTACATTTTACAAATTCTTTACACAAGGCTTATGGTTCAGTCATTAATCGAATTTGGGACTCGCTTTTACGCTTACTGTTGCAGAGAATTACTCTTGTACTCACACTGATGTTATGTGGAGCGATCGCTATAGCAATTTATAATATGTCTGCGCTTTCATCGAGCTTAATTGAATCCCAAGCGCTTCAAAATGCTGCCTTGAATATCCAATCATTGACTCAAGCATTTGACCTCTACAGTGCCGCAGCCGCAGAGCGAGCTAAAGCCGTACCTGGAATTACCGTCACCCACGCTTACCTCAATACCAAGGGCGCAATCCCCTTACCCTCAACTTTTGCGATCAAACTTGGTGAGCAAATTAGTGAAAAAAATGCCGAAATGTCTGTACGGCTGTACAGTAACTATCCATATCCTTGGCGTAAAACGAAAGGGGGAGCAAGAGACGCATTTGAGCGGGACGCACTCAACTTCTTGAAAGAAAATCCTCGTCAAAAATTTTATCGTCTTGAGAAGCGAAATGGATATACCACCTTGCGTTATGCACAAGCCAGCCTTATGAAATCAAGTTGCGTAACTTGCCATAACACAGATCCCACCAGTCCAAAGAAAAACTGGGAAGTAGGAGATGTTGCTGGAGCGTGGGAAATTTCTCAATCTCTCGATAATTTAATCACCAAAACCAACCAAAGTCTCCAAGGAACCTTCGCCATGTTAGGCGGTATGTCAGTCTTAGGACTCTCAGGATTGACACTTGGTGTTGGGAAACTTCGAGAAAACGGGAGAAATTTAGAACATCGAATTAGAGAATGAACTACAGATTTAGCAGAAACCAATACTGAATTAGAAAAAAGAAACCAATTAATTCGCCAAGTTTTCGGACGATATTTAAGTGATACGGTTGTCGCTAACTTGTTAGAAAGCCCTAAAAGATTAAAACTCGGTGGTGAACGACGCAAAATTACTATCCTCACCTCTGACTTACCAGGCTTCACTGCGCTCTCAGAACGCTTTCTGCCAGAAGAAGTAATTCATATTCTTAACCTCTATTTAGAATACATGGCGGATGTGATTAATCAAGCCTCTTAAACCTCTTTATTACGGTACTTATCCAGCCTTAAATACCTATTTATCTGACATAAAAAGTAAACACATACTATATTGTAACTCTTCTAAAATTGCAACACCCTGCACTTAGGAGTACAGGGTGTAAGACAGCTATATTTTGTGTGATTCCCAGTTTCTATTTACCTCAAAGCCAATCTCGATAAGCTGATATTTCATTTACGCTGATTTCAAATGGCATCCCCTTGCCAAATGGCGGATAAACGCGGATTTTACCGTTGCTAGCAAACCGCTCTAACCTATTACCCAACTGAGCAATATTGCTGACTATATGCCAGTAAGATACTAAGTCAGGGCAGTCAACAATTAATGTTAGAATGCTAGCATTTGTTGTGAGATACCACTGACAATTAGATAACAGTACTCGCGTAATGCGATCGCAGGCTAAATAAAAGCATCTACCTGTAGACTGTTCTAGCTCCATTTGTAGCATTCCATCCTCTTTTGTTACCTCAGATGGAGGTAAATCATCGGGAGGAAGCTGATATAGTTTAGAAGACATAATTTCGCACCTCTTGGTTGTAGCGCGTCAAACTCTCCAGGTTTTTTTGCATATCCGAAGACGAGGGTTTGAGTGCTAACGTACCTAAATTTAATTCGTCCTGAAATTTCTTGATTTTGTCTCGACAAGTCTCCACATCACCAATAATTGAATTCTCAATCAAATAATCTTCGTCGAAACAAATGTTTGTACGATCAAATGGTTTTTGGTTGGGATTCGCACTATTTTGCAATACTTCAGCCGAATTAGCTGTCATTTTCTTGCTAAATTGGCGGATGAAAGGTAATGCCTCACTCACTGCCTCATCAAATGTTTTGCCAACATAAAAAAAGCGTGCCAGCACGAAATTTTCCGCACCACTAGAATTTAAGGCTCGATATTTAGCAACAGTATCCTTCAATCTCTGTAGAGAGAATGGCGGCCCACCCATCAAGTTGAAAGAATGTTTAGCAGCAAACTCGATACCCTCATCGCCGCCAGTAGCAACATACACTGGTATTTGACTCTGCAATGGTTTTGGGTAAATTGTTAAGCGATCGCATTGATAATACTTGCCATTAAATGATACATCAGTTTCATATAAAAGCTTGTGAATCAGTGCGATCGCCTCTAGCATTTTAGGACGGGATTCACTTGGGAGTGTCGCAAAATGCTTATTTTGTTGGGGAAAGGGGCCGCCTTTAGCAACCCCAAATAATAATCGTCCATTGCACAGGTTATCCAGAGTGGCGATATCTTCTGCTATCCGAATCGGGTTATGGAATGGCAGTAGCACCGCCGCAGTACCTAATTGGATAGTTGAAGTCAGCCCCGCCAAATGTGCCATTAACAGCAACATAGAAGGGCTGAGATTGGATTCACTAAAATGATGCTCACTCACCCAGGCTGACTCAAAACCTAAACTTTCTGCCTGTTTTACTAGCGCGACTTGCTCAAAGATGGCACGACGAGCATCTTGGTGATGATTATCGTAATTGCAGAAAATTCCAGTTTTCATTATTTGCGTTAATACTTTGTGCTGGCTATTCTAGTGGTCGATAGGTTCGTAGTAAGCACTAAAGTGCTTAAATATTTGAGGACTAAAGTTTTTACTACAAACACCTTTACTCCTCTCCATTAATGCGATCAAAGACTAATTTGCAACCCACTGCAACTCCAACCATAGACGTGGGTTGTTGTGTTTGACGTTCGACATCGGGTCGCGCAATAATCGTTTGGCATTCATGCAGACTACTTGTACTAGACCCATGTTGTCTGCTACTTCTCTGAGTATTTCTTTGTGGGCTTGCACACAGGAAATCATTTCGTCAGAGCAATAAATTCCTATATATTGCAAGCGTCTAGCAGGTCGTCCCCAAAAACAGGTGATGACTTTCACATAACACCCGTCTAGTAATTCTCCAACTTTTGGGTAGTAGTGGTTGAGGACTCTTGTGAATTCTTTGGCTAAGATATCTTCAGCAATCATTGGAACTGATATTTCTGTAGCGTCCATCACGCTATTTAATATAACATAATTTTATCAATTAAACATTACAAAATAGCCTAACAGGCTTAAATAAAATATTAAATATTACAAAAAAATGAGGCATACATTGTTTAGTATCACCTCAGCTTTGCATAAAGCATCTTTATATTGAATAAATTATGAAAATATTGGTTTGAATACTCCTAGGCTTGGCAAATAAAATTCGTAGCTATACGACAATACGCTTGGCTTCGTGGAAAATTGTAGGTTGGGTTAAGCAAAGCGGAACCCAACAAAGCCTCGGAAATGTTGGGTTACCCTACGGGAAGCCCCTTCGGGTCTACGTTCCTCAACCCAACCTACTAGTACGCGTGTAGGCGAACTTTGTTTGCAAGATTAACCGCCATTTCTAATCACACGTATATTTGCAAAGGTGAGATGCTCCCAAATACTCTAATATCGAAAATTATGAATTCAAAGAAAATGCATTTAAATAGCATATCTTAATATTGAATTCTAAATTTTGTCTTTTTAATTATTATCGAGCATTGCGTTCACAAACTAAGACTTCTGCTACAATATCCGGCACATTTACAAAGTCGGTAAATCTTTCAGAACTACGGATTGGTGATATAAATGTGTAGTTTGGATCACACACTCCATTGTCATATACTTGAATAAACCATCTATCGGGAAATCCTTCTACACCTAATTCCACAGTGTACCAACTCTCGCCAATCAGACGAGAGTTAAAGATTGTAAACCACTCTCTATTCTCTTCTGAAATATTCCAATCTGCCATCAGCAGTTCTAAAGCTATTTGTCCTGCATCCGTTGAAGTCAACAACATTTTCACTCCTTATTTGCGGCTTCAGTGTTTGCAACTTCAGGATTGGAAATTTCCGGGTATAAACCCAGTTCTTTAGCTAGCTCACGCGCTACAAAAAATAAAAACTTAGCACCATCTTGATTGCCTTCATGGGCAAACATAGTTGCTACTTGTAGCATTGCCTCTACAAATCCAGAATCAATCAATTCTGGTTTACTTTCCAAAACTTCTGGTTCCTGACCATTAGGACATTTCAGTAGTTCATCAATCAGATTGAAATACAGTTGTTGGCGTTGTTCTGACATAGTAATTTTGTTGATTTTAGTGAGTTAATTGTGAATTGGTTACTGTTCGATACTGTGCTGCCACAGCCTTTCCAACATTTCAACTTGTTCTTTTAAAACAGCAGCACGATGAACAAGATATCTGTCGTAAAAAAGAATCCCTAACCCAACACAAATAGGGGTTAGCAAGAAGAACCATTGTAGGATCGTGGCAAATTTATATTGTTCAGCAACAGTCAGCATTTGATGAATCACATTACGGTCAGAGGATTTGATGCTAGTCTGAGGGGAATGTGTACTCTCTGTCCGGGGAGCCAACATAGGAGCATCTCTACTAGTCTTATTAACTTCGCAGGCTAAATTCTGGGATTTTACTAACTCCAAATGTCGTTCCCAAACTATGCCAAATACTACTACTCCTGGAGAAAGCACTACTAAGGTAACTACGCAAACTGTGAGAAGATTTAAAAGTTTGGCTTTCATCTCGGCTCTCCCTTGCTAGGTAGTATGCACTCAGCAAGAAAATATCTTTTGCTGTTTATTGAAAGTAGCTATATATTTCTACTTTTCAAACAGGTTTGATATTAAAATATGTGTAAATGGTAGTTTTACAATTGTTAGCTGCCAGTCATTTTTATAATTACCACTGACTACTGACCACTGAAAAGTTACCAACCTTTTCACAAAACGTAGGATTAATCAGTCAGAAATAACACACTCAGATTCAGAGAATGTGATTTCATCTTCCTTTCAAAAGAGAGATTAAGAAGTCCCCCCTAGTTCACTAAGCTTTCGCTCAGGAATGTTGGGGGGTAGAGGGGAATCTCTGCGTAAATCCTATACGATTTATATCAGCCGCTCTCCACAAAACAGTTTACCCTAGCCCCGTTAAGATTATTAAATTCATTAGAATAGTACTCAAAACCTGTAATCCTTGTCTGATATGCCTTACAAAAATTAATTGGGGTATGGGTGCTAGTGTTTTTAGGACGGGGTTCTAGTGTTTACGAGGTGGGGTTCTGGTATTTCTGTACTCAACCTCAAAGCAGTGTAGGCAAGGATTAAAGACTGTTTATGATGCATTTTTTGGAAGACAAAAACTGCACTCAAAAGAAATATCAATATCTTTTGATAAAGATAGACTAATAATTTAGAAAAAACAATTAAATGTTTGGAAAGTAAATTGTATTTCTATAAAAAATAGAAAATATTGAAAATAATGGTAAAAATTATGCATATATACAGAATTCTGCCCAAAAAGCAATAGTTAGCAATTCCAAATGGTAAAATATAAGTATTGCAAGCTAGCCCTCTGTTGAAGTAAGAATCAATGAGAACGAACATCTGATAAAGGTTCTTCCTAAACTTTTAGATTTTGTGGTTGAGTTAGAATACATAGTATATGCACTCATTGATACCAAACTGCAAATTAAATACACGAAAGCTTATTGTTACAAGTAAATACTCTGTACTAAGATTTAGGATTTTAGGAGTTAAATAATGCGAATTGCTCAAGACATAACAGAACTGATTGGACGAACTCCTTTAGTTCAACTGAACAAGATTCCTCAAGCTGAGGGAGTAGTAGCAAGGATAGTTGTCAAATTAGAAGGGATGAACCCAGCGGCTTCGGTGAAAGACCGCATTGGGTTAAGTATGGTACTCTCAGCAGAAGCTGCTGGCTCAATTTCCCCTGGAAAGACGATTTTAGTTGAGCCTACCTCCGGTAATACAGGTATTGCTCTAGCGATGGTAGCAGCAGCGCGTGGCTACCGTTTGATTTTGACAATGCCAGAGACGATGAGCCAAGAACGACGGGCTATGCTCAGGGCTTATGGTGCTTCTTTAGAATTGACGCCAGGCGTTGAGGGAATGCGGGGAGCTATTCGCAAAGCCGAAGAAATTGTGGCTAATACAAAGGATGCTTTTATGTTGCAACAGTTCCGCAACCCTGCCAATCCTAAAGTTCACCAGGAAACCACCGCCGAAGAAATTTGGGCAGATACAGACGGAGAAGTGGATATCGTCATTGCTGGGGTAGGTACTGGTGGAACGATTACTGGGGTTGCAGAAGTACTTAAACAGCGTAAGAAGACTTTTAAAGCGATCGCAGTTGAACCCAGCAACAGCCCAGTTCTCTCAGGCGGTGAAGCCGGGCCACATAAAATTCAAGGTATTGGTGCCGGATTTATCCCCGATGTTCTTCGCCAAGAATTGGTTGATGAAGTAATTAGAGTTAGCGATGAACAAGCGATCGCTTATGGACGACGTTTGGCAAAAGAAGAAGGCTTATTATCTGGGATATCCTCTGGTGCAGCTTTGTATGCTGCAATCCAAGTAGGTAAACGAAAAGAAAATGCCGGACGTTTAATCGTGATGATTCAACCTTCCTTTGGTGAACGTTACCTCAGCACACCCATGTTTCAAGATTTGTCTTTAGAAACTGCCGGAGTGCGTTAATGAAATAAGGGGGACAAGAGAGTAACGAATCTCTCTGTCCTTCTCATTTGACTCTAGGACTTCATTCGATGCAAGTCCCTTGTTAGCTTTGCCAATAGCATCGGTATTTGTAAAAGACTATTAATCTTGTCCCCATCATATAAGTCAATCTCGGAAGTTTTCTGTTCACGCTCAAGCCACACTCCCAGCATTCCAGCTTTTGTTGCAGCGATGGCATCCAACTTCAAGTTATCCCCAATGTAGATGCAATCTGATGGAAATTCTCTAAGCTCCTCACACGCGTGTACAAATATCTCTGCCGATGGTTTTGCCGCTCCTGCTCTTTGGGATGTGACAACGACATCGAATTTTGAAAAAATACCACAGCGTTTGAGTTTGTTAATCTGTTGAGCCTCTTGACCATTTGTAATGACTCCAACCTTATACTCGTTTAATATCCCAAGGCATTCCAGGACATCATCGAACAACTGGCACAACCCAACATAACGCTCCCAGTACTCCAACAGCAGAGCATCAGCCGTCCTATCGGAAAATACACATCCATATTCACTAAATGACTCTCGCAACTTCCCCCGTCCTGACTCCTGAAAACTTACCTGACCGTCGTAGAATTTGCGATACCATGAAGCATTAGCTGATATCCATTTCTCTACAAATTCGTTACAGTCTTGGCTTCGTCCAGGCAAAACCTGCGCGAATAGTTCCTCAGATGCACCTCTAATTGCATCGTTATGGCGGATCAGAGTATCGTCTAAGTCAAAGAGGACGGTTTTCATCGCCAAGCTAACTATATATTAAGTCACAAATACGCAGTATAACATCGCTATTAAAAAGCGTAGCCACTGTCTTAAAAGTCAAGCGATCACAAGCCGTTCTAAATCTTTTACTTTAGCGATCGCACCCCAATGCCTATAAGCATAGTAAGCATCTATCATGTAGGTGCGGCCAATCGTTTCTTTACCCCATGACAAATAGAATTTGGCAGCGAGTTCGTGAGCGATCGCTTCTTCGTTGATATACTCATTTTCTTTGGCAAGTGCGATCGCCTGATCATACATCTCGATCGCCTCTATATAAGTATTCTTAATATATATGCCCATGCAAGTTTAGCTTTGTAACATTGGAGGTAAAAATAAGCATATTTTTGCCTCCAATGTTACAAATACTAATTCGCTCCAAAGTTGTATGTTGATACTTTAGACCATTGTCGCGTCTCAAATTCAATACCCATAATACAAGAACCCCACCCTGCAAGCGGGGAGGGGAGACAAAGCATAGCTTTGGCGGGGTTCTTCGGATTTAATAAGCAATCAAGCGGACATGATATAACTCAGGTTTTAACAGATTACATCACTGTAAAAATCCTGTACTAATGTTTACAGTTGCCTTGCTTTTCGTGTTGTTGAGAACCGTGACCGTGATTACAGCCACCCTGCTGATTATGCTGTTTCTGACCACTATCGTTACCGTGGGCGCAATTTTGCAAATCCTGGTTCATCAGGTTTTCGCTCATTTCTCGCAAAGACTCATCCGCAGGCTTTAAGCCAATCCAAGTATCAATCTTTTGTACATCGAATCCTACCTCGCGGCGTAGGCTTTGCCCGCCGGAGGCATCGCCTATTTCTAACAAAGGACGGCGAATTAACAGTGGCTCTCTCAACATCAACTGCAAAGCGGTTTCTGCATCGATTTTTTCAGGAACTATTTCACCAGATTTTATCTTTGGGGAGGAAGGATTAAACCATTCGGCTACGGGGTGATCGCCAAAGAATGAACGCAAACGTTCAACTGTCCAAGGTTCTGTTAGCAGGTTGTATGGTATCACCTCATGACCAGCAGCTGTTAGCAAAACTTTTTGCTTAGTACCACCTTGACAGCCTGGTTTGCTATAGAAAATTACTCTTGCCATTTAACTACCTCCTAATTACTGAATTGTTTGTAGTTGGCGCTTTAATGCTAAAGCACCAATTACGAACCTATGAAATTAATGCTGACGATTCCTAATTAAAAATTCCTAGCCTTATCGGTAACTGAGTCAAACTCAAATCTCTCTTTCGGATCAGTTTCGCCATAAACATTAAAAGTCACAGTTGGTTCATCACCCACTGCTTCTACACTGTGAATTGCATCGGGAACGAAGCTGATAATATCCCCTGGAAATAGAGTTACCTCTCCCGTAGGTTCAATTTTGTCCTGAAATTCTGGGCTATGGGTGCGTTGCCAAAAAGTGTTTTTTTCCTGACCTTTTAACACCGCTACTATTCCCCATGTCCCATGATTATGAATGGTTGATCGGGTTCCCGGTGCAAATGTTACTGTTTGCACTGTCAACGGAAAACCCAATTCATCGTATAGGAGTGAAACAGAGGTTCCCGTTTTGGGCGAAGGCTCTAAATACTGACTTTGTACCCAGTAAGAATTTACTATCAAGCGCCTTACGAGCATCTGAAGTTCTGGTAGACGACTGGCTTCATCGTCAACGCTATTGAGAACATCTTCCACCTCAGTTAAAAACCGATAAAGGCGGTAATTTTCTCTCAATAAATCCCATGCTCTCACAGATTTACAGGCTTGATACTGACCGTCCTTCGTTAGCAGCCAATCCTTACCTTTCATAACTTTCAAATTGATAGCTGATAAGATTGGAGGACAATGATTGGAGAGACATTAGGAAGACTGCCTACGTCAACTTTAGTAGGTACGTTAATAGGAGGAATGATAGAGTTACTATTAGTACCTGCTCCCAAGAGGGAGTAAGAGGAATACGATGTAGTAGATAACCAATTGTTCATGATTGTTCACCTTGATTCTTGACTAATTAATCATCTTCTTCTGCTGGACGTGTCAAAATATCTAGGAGAATTCCGGCTCCGAAATCATTCTTTTCGTCTATTTCTTTGACTTTGGTGCTGATTTCTTTTGCTTGCTCAATTTCTCCTAAATTTGCTAGTACTAATCCAGAAGCGGCATAAGCATTTAAGTACAATCGAATTTGTGGGTCTTCTTTGCGATTGACTAATATAGGCTTAAGTTGCTCCCAGTCATCAGGAAATTTCTCTTCCTCTTTAATTTTATCTAATAATTTAACTGTTGTTTGCAAAGCAAGAAAATAATTATTTTTATAATAGAAATATCTATATGCTGCTACCAAGATATCTGTGTTTTCACCAGTTTCGGCTAAAGCTTGTTGAATATACTTTTCAGATTCTGATGTATTCTCCCAACTTTGTGCAGCTAGAATTAATAAATTTTTGATGTCCTCTGGAACCTGGAACCATGAGAATTTGTTTGTATTAGCTTGCATAATAAATTTATTGGGGAGTAGGGAATGGGGAGTGGGGGAGATGAGGGAGTGCTACATACCCTATTTAAAACAAAGTGAGAACGTATACTAAGGCAAAGACAAGAATAGCAATAGAAAGTAGGAAGTAGGAATATTCACCACTCCCTACTCCCTACTCCCCACTCCCCTTTAAAACAAAGTAAGAACGTACACCAAGGTGAATAAAACAATCCAAATAATGTCTACGAAGTGCCAGTAAATTTCTGTCATTTCGATGAAAGTATGATTGGTTGCAGAATATTCACCGGGAAGACGCGATCGCCACAATGCGCGTAATATCAATAACAGTCCCACAAAAACGTGCAAACCGTGGAACCCTGTCATGATATAAAAGCAGTTGGCGAAGACGTTGGTAGTCAGTCCGTATCCTAAAGTTGAATACTCATAAACCTGACCACCTAAGAAAATTGCTCCCATGATTGCGGTAATTGCGTACCACAGTTGCATTCCTTTGACGTTATTCTTTTTAATCGCCGTATCACCGAAGTGAATCACGAAACTACTAGACACCAGAATAATGGTGTTAATCGTTGGTACGAGTAGTTCTACTTCACTTCCTTCTGGAGGCCAAACTGCTGTAGTACCTCGGAAAAATAGATAAGTGGCAAAAAATCCCCCAAACATCAAAGATTCAGAAGCGAGGAACGTCAACAGCCCCCAAACTCTTAAATCTGGATGTTCTTCGTGTCCCGCATTGTGATCTTCGCTTGTCGTAGCTATGGTCATATTGTTTACCCTCAAAGGTGAAGCGTCGGGCAATTCAATTCTTCACAGTCCTGATTTGCTTGTGGGATGGGTGTTTCACTTGTCCTAGATTAAGGCAGGATGCCCAAGCCCACAAGAGTTATTTCTTAACTAAGTACAGCATTTCATTAATTCGTAACGAATTAAATTTGGCAATACCCGACAATGTTAATGCGTCGGCTTGCATTGTTAATGCATCGGCTTACATTGTTAATGCATCGGCTTACATTGTTAATGCATCGGCTTACATTGTTAATGCA
>NZ_CAXTNE010000039.1:0-10665 GCF_964245445.1 uncultured Nostoc sp. | reverse complement strand
AATGCATCGGCTTACATTGTTAATGCATCGGCTTACATTGTTAATGCATCGGCTTGCATTGTTAATGCATCGGCTTGCATTGTTAATGCAACGGCTTACATTGTTAATGCGTCGGCTTGCATTAAAAACGCTACGTTTTTACGCAAAGCTGTACTAAGCACTAGCTTCCGGTGTTGCAGATGGCTGTAGTTCATTACTGTGACTATGACCGTAGTCATAAGGGCCATGAGTCACAACCGGCAACACTTCCCAGTTTTCAATTGCAGGTGGTGAGCTAGTTGTCCATTCTAAGGTCAAACCTTGCCAAGGATTATCACCAGCCAAAGGCCCTTTCAGCCAACTGTAGATCATGTTGATGGTGAAAGGAATTACTGATATCGCCAAAACAAATGAACCAAAGGTACAAATTTGATTGAGGTCGATAAATTGGGGGTCATACATTGCCACTCTTCGCGGCATTCCTTGCAAACCCAACTCGTGCATCGGTAAAAAGGTCAGATTAGTACCGATGAAGGTGAGGGCAAAGTGAATGCGTGCCAAGCTTTCATTCAACATTCGTCCGGTCATTTTGGGGAACCAGTGATAAATGCCGGCGTAGATGCCAAACACGGAACCGCCAAACAGAACGTAATGGAAATGTCCTACTACATAATATGTGTCGTGGACGTGAACATCAAAGGGGGCTGTTCCCATTGTCACACCGCTTAAGCCGCCCATGACAAACATGGACAACAAGCCAATGGCGAAAAGCATCGCACCTGTGAAACGGATTTTACCACCCCAAAGGGTAGCAACCCAGGCAAAAATCTTCACGCCAGTGGGAACTGCAACTATAAGAGTGGAGATAGTGAAGAACATCCGCATCCAACCGGGTGTGCCACTGGTGAACATGTGGTGTACCCAGACGAACAAACCGACAACGCAGATAGCTACACTAGAATAAGCGATCGCTTTATAACCAAAAATTGGCTTGCGGGAGTGAACTGGAATTACCTCCGACATGATGCCGAAGATGGGCAGAATCATTAAATATACTGCCGGGTGAGAATAAAACCAGAATAAGTGTTGATAAATTACAACGTTACCGCCTGCATCTGGTTTAAAGAAGGAAGTACCAAAGTTGAGGTCAAACAACAGCAGAACTAAACCGGCTGCTAATACAGGTGTGGAGAGAAGCGCCAGCAGGGAGGTTGCCAAGATTGCCCAGCAAAACAAGGGCACTTGATCCCATTTCATGCTAGGAACCTTCATCATCAAAATGGTGATCACAAAGTTCAGTGAACCCAAAATTGAGGAAGTTCCTACTAAAACGATCGCAAGTATCCACATAGTTTGAGCGATTGGTGCTGTCACCAAACTCAAAGGTGGGTAAGCTGTCCAACCAGATTGCGAACCGCCAAAAATGAAACTACCTAATATCAGCGCACCTGCTGGTGGGTTTAACCAAAAAGCGATCGCGTTCAGCTTCGGGAAAGCCATATCCCTAGCACCGACCATCAACGGCACCAAATAGTTACCAAATCCCCCAATGGCGCTAGGAACAATCCACAGGAAGATCATGATCGTCCCGTGATTGGTCATGAAAGCGTTATACAGATTGGGGTCGAGTAAGTCTGCCTCTGGCGTTGCTAATTCGACACGGAGAGCAACAGCCATCAGTCCGCCGATGAGATAGAATACAAACGCCGTCACTAGGTATTGGATACCAATAACCTTGTGGTCAACATTAAATGTAAAATAGTCCTGCCATTTCCACGCCTTCGGATGGGAGGTATGGCCAGCCACTATTTTTGGTTTATGTTCTTCTGGTGGAGTATTCCGTGGAAATTCTACCTGCGTCATATTTTTTACCCTTATGCAAAGTCCAGGGTCAAACGTCCAAAGTAATTAAATTTGACTCTTGTACAAACGCGATTAATCGGTTGTACAGACGCGATTAATCGCGTCTCTCCTGACCAATGACCAATGACTCTAGAGTTGCTGCACTAATTCCCATATCATGGGTGTGGGGCGCGAGAAACTCTGATGTTAATAAGTCGGCTGGATTAATTGCAACGACTTGATTTAGGTTTTGCTGTTGAGCAATCTGGTTTTCTGTCCGCCAGTTATTATATTCTTCTGGTGTGTGGACAATTACCTGTGTCCGCATTGAACCGTGATAACCACCGCACAACTCAGCACAAACTACGGGATATGTACCTGGTTTGGTGGCGACAAATCGTAGTTCGGTAGGGATACCAGGAAGTGCATCTTGCTTCAGGCGGAAGTTTGGCACCCAGAATGAGTGAATTACATCTTGTGCTGAAAGGTTGAGTTGTACATCAGCACCGACGGGTATGTGCAATTCCCCAGAGGTAATGCCACTATCAGGGTAATTAAATAACCAGGCGTACTGTATGCCTTTGACATCAACAACTAAATCGGCTGGTTTGTTTAGGGTTTGAGGAGACGCGCCAATACCAATTGTCGGGGCGATTGTTGGGGCAGTTGTTGCTTGGGAAGTATCGCTTAATGTAGCTGCAATAGCACTCCCCGGTATATGAGCAACATGAGCTGCTGAATGAGGATGACCCGCAGGATCAAAGCCGCCCATTCGGTTAAAAACATCTACACTGTAGATGCCCAAGAGGAGGACAATCACTGTTGGAATTGCTGTCCAAAAGACTTCTAAGGGCAAGTTACCTTCTATTGGCACGCCATCGGTATCGTCACCCCGACGGCGACGAAACTGAATCAAAAAAACTACAATTGTTCCTTCTACCACCAAGAAGAGTGCGATCGCAATGGTAAACATGACGCTGAAAAAACCGTCTACCAAAGGCGCTTGTAACGATGCTTGCACCGGCATCAGAGTGTGATTCTGACCAATCCAAATACTGATTGCTGTAACTACTATCCCAGCAACCAGAGTCCATAGTGAAACAGGAACTTGTTGCATACATGCTACCTGTGTAAACAGTCTTTAAAGGTGTGATTTTCTGGTATTAGGTATTTAGGCGCTGGGCATTCTTATCTATTCCCCATTCCCCGTTCCCTATTCCCCATTCCCTTTTCACTTATTAACTTTCTAACGTGCAGCCATAAAAAATGGGGGAAACTTCCAGATTTTTTCCATATCTTTCCCCCAAAAACTTACAAATTATATTTCAACTCCTATGAAAAAGGTAGCCCCCTGCTCCCAGAAAAGCTAGTTGTTCCAAGAGGGCACTGTTAGACCTAATATTGATTAGGCTATATTAGCAGCAAGTTTAAATTTGTTAATAACTGACATTTCGCGATTTACGGATTTGTTTACTGTGAACTTTTTATTAGTTACAGTAAATATTTAGTATTCCCCTCAAGTTACCTTGCCTAGCGCATTTACGCTTTATACAAACAGTGCCTCCTTGAATTAACAACAATTTTGACTAACTTCAAAAACCTTAGTTGTTTAATGCAACATGCGTATAGCAATTCTTGGGGCAAATCCGTGAACAAGCTTCACAACCAATACAGTTCTCTGGAGAAGTAACTGCCATTACTTTCCGTTCAATTTCTTCATCATCTTCATCTTCTACAAATTCGCCTTCTTCATTGAGTGCCTTCAAACCTAGCACATTGTAACCGCATACTTTAACGCATCTGCCACAGCCGATACATTTCTCTTTGTCAATTTCTTGAGCGAATTTTGGTGTCCAAGCCTTACCGCCAAATGTCAAACCTGTTAGTTGTGCCATGAATAATACCTCGGCAATTTTGCCTGTAAATCTGTCTGTGCATTAATCATCATATTATCCTAATCTTTTATTGTTTTGTATTCAAAAATTACTTTTTTATCATCGAATTTCGATGACTTTGAACACAAAATTACATTGCTTTTAATTTCAAATTATAGAGAAAACTTATTGATAATAATTGTCTAGTCGTAGGAGGGTGAAGTAGCCCGTTCCTACTGTGTGTTGGTTAAAAAAAGGATAATTATTATTTCCAGCAGATACAACTATCTCCATAAGAGTGATGATATTTTTTTTCAAATATTTTTATGATTAAGTAGATAAATGTATGTAAATAGTATTAACTTATACAATTAATCTTGTTCAATAGTTACATTTTCATATATGCAATATGTATTTTAAAAGCCAACAATTTCTGATTTCTCTTTAATTAATCTATTTAAATAAATGATGACAAAATATATTATTTGTTTATTTCAATAAAGTAAAGTTAATTATGAAGGAACTGTAAACTTAGTAGCAGAATATTATCATGCATTAAATATTAAAATCATTAATAAATCAGATGAAATCCAATTAGAACATGATTCAAGATTTTCCAAAAACACTTTAGGGTCAAAGCTAAAATGTTCATTAAATGTAAATTTAAATAAATATTAAGATTTTTTTAAAGCTCGACACGAACAAATTAATCATTATTTTTATGAAATGTATAGTTAATAAATAAGTTTTATCCGGCTCGGTTTTAAAGCCTTAAATAGCTTCCAATTGGATGCGAACAATATGGATGTGGGGAGTAAGTGTGGTGAGAAAAGATTATTCTCGCCAGAAAGATAATGTGGTAGCGAGTCATGAATAAACAGGACTCATCCAGGGGAGACCTGAGCCAGACATCTCAACGATTAGAGTGGGAAAAGAGCCAAATGCCTTATACAATTCCTAACAACAGTTGCGTTGGATGTGACAACTGCCGCCCCCAATGTCCTACGGGTGCAATCAGAGTAGAGGACAATGAATACTGGATTGATCCTGGTCTTTGTAATAATTGTGAGGGCTATTATTCAGAGCCGCAATGTGTAATAGCTTGTCCAACTAATTCTCCGATTCCTTGGCAGTCGAAAAAGGGGAGATGCAAAATAGAACCGAGAGATGCTAGCAGTTTAGACTTGTTTTCTAACGGCAAGAATAATCCATTTGCTTCAGCGATCGCTATTTGGGAAGCTTGTAATGTACTAGCACAACGCACATCGCTACATTGGGAAACCGATGAAGAAGGGTACATAAGTTACAGCCGACAAATTAATCAGGGACGAGGTGCGATCGCTTTTCACATCCAAGATCCATTCAAAGTTAACGACAAGGCCACAGATATAGCAGCAGTTGAGGGGCTTGACATCAGAGCCGCTTGCATACATCTAATTTTTGCAGCTTATGCTACAGCCTTAGAGCAACCTTGGGAGCAAGAATTTGCGATCGATGAGCGACAAATTGAGAAATATTTGGGGATGGAGAAACGCAAAGATTTAAGCAAAGCTGCCAAACTAGCTTTAATGAAAAATCTTGTCCAGCAAGCTTGCTCCCTGCTTATCTCCATTGACTGGCCTCAACAAGGTCGAATTAACGGATTCTCTATTACAGGTAGCCGCCTATGGCACTTAGTAGATATTCAGCACCATTTTCAAGAAGACAATCTTGGATGCAAATATCTTATTGGGCTAACTTTTAAAGTAAAAGCAGGTTTATGGGCACAATATTTCTTAAACAAACAAGCATGTAAAGAGCGAACCGCATTCTATCAATACGGCAGTCTTCCCAAAACATTGCTAACCACAGTCATGAGCATTTGGCAGCAACATGAAGGCGCAGTCCGATTAATGCTGTGGTTGCTGTTTAAAACCAAAATGGGTAAAGAACAACGCATTACTATTCCTACCTTGCTGCGTATTGCTTACGGAGAAGAAAAAGTCGCCCTTGCATCCAGACAACGGGAAGAACGCAAACGTTTGCTGCGAACTTTTGAAAGCGATCTAGAAATTCTCAATCACTATGGAATGAAACCACTTTTCGATCCAGTTACTTACCCACCAGAAATTCAACCTTTATGGGCGAAGTTAGTTGATCTTCCTGAAGATCCAGATGAAGCATTAGAATTTTGGACTAATGACGGTGGTGCTGAAACCCGCCTCACAGACACAGGCCCCCGTGGTAAATGGAATCTCTTAATGAATGCACGGATTTTGGCTTTTGAACTCCCACTAGAATGGGAACAGCAAATCTCAGAATCGGAAAAAAAGAAAACAAGAACTGCTAAAGCCAAAAGGAAGCCTAAAGCTACAAACGATTTGCTAGGTGAACAGATTTTGCAAGCGCGAAAAAATTTGAATCTTTCCCAAAGAGAATTAGCAAAGCTTACAGGTAAAAGCCAAAGCTGGATTCGAGATATTGAAAATGGCCGTTTAAAAGCCAAATTAGAAGACCAAATACTTTTACGAAAAGTCTTAAATATGACTTAATCTTGATATTTGGAATTTTAACGCATAGACGCTTTGCCCTCCCGCAGGGTAGGGACGCAGAAATTTTGTTACGAATTTGTGCAGCGTTATACTAAATACAGCATTTAATTAATTCATAACAAACTAAATTCAGCAAGACTCCGCGTACCTCTGCGCTTGCCTTTGCGTGACGGCAGTCGCTACAACGGGGAGGCAGCGCAGTCTTGGGGGTTTCCCCCATGAGCGACTGCCGTGGGAACCCCTGCAACGCGCTGCCTGCCCTCTGCGTCTAAAAACTCTTCTCTTTTACGTACTATAACTCATCACCTTACTAGAAGTAAGCCAAAGACTACCGACAGCATATTTAGTAACTATCAACTCTCGTGTAGCATTGCATGAACTCTTCAGTTGTTGAGTCTTAGTTTCATCTTTCACAAGTTTAGCCTGGTAAGTGTAGAGAGAACCAGAAGGTTGTTCAA
Source organism: uncultured Nostoc sp. (assembly GCF_964245445.1). GTDB lineage: Bacteria > Cyanobacteriota > Cyanobacteriia > Cyanobacteriales > Nostocaceae > Nostoc. The sequence continues at coordinate 3,981 of NZ_CAXTNE010000039.1, read as the reverse complement.
AACTTAGCTCACCCAGAATAGTATTATTATCTAAACTTTGCTCCAAAACTTTGCCTGCGACTTTGTAATTAAACCAATTCCATCCATTACAAAGCATTAGTTCTCTTTCCAAAACCTGAAGTGCAGGAGGCAGAATTCCCCAGCCTCTATAGACTTTATTTAAGCATTGAATATCACCAGTACGAGTCAAAATCGCTCTAAATGAATCTATATTTATACGACCGTAATATCTTCCTTCTGGCAAGTCTATAATTGTTGGTGCAAACCGATGTCCACCAAAGTGTGATGATTTCCAAATTCGCACATTATCCAAGCACAAATCAGCATTTCTTGATGTTACATTAAAGTAAAAAGGAGCGCCATATCTGGCACAACATTTATCATGGCTACCGTGGGTACAAACTAAAATATCTTTAGTTTTGGTGGTTTCTATCTCAGAATTAGAATTAATACCCCATAACCATTTTTGGACAACTGCTGCTACTTGCTCAATATTTGCTAGCTTAAACTCTTTTTTATGGTATCCATTACTTAGCCCCTCTTGTTTTTGATAAATCAAGAGCGTAGTATGGTTTACTTTGTGTGATTGATCATTAGCAATTAAGAGGAATCTAATCGGTAGTTTAGCACGCTTCACTTCCTCTACCAAAATCCTCAAATTTTGTGGTATCCATTTGGAATTAAAAGCTTCTGATGTCCAAGGTAAAGGACACTCAACTAAAATATAAGTTTGATAATTGGTGGCGCTACCAATAACATCTTCTCCTACTTGCTGTGAATCGTCAGAACAAAAAAAAGTATTCATCTCGCTGTACTCATTAGCGTATTTTATGGACGAAAGGTATTACAAAATACAATTGTGTTCTTAGCTACAATATCCTTGATTAAAGGAGATAAAAAAGAACAATATTCATTTCCCAGTTAAAACTAGGTATCCACTTTATAACATCATTACTGATCAAGGTCTTTCCGGTTAATAAAGTCTCCACAATAGAGATAAACAGCATCAAAATAGATTTTTCCGTATGCGCGGCGTTAGTTTTGTATCTAGTTTTATTGTTATTTGGTATCTTGTAAATTTTCACTTGCTGAAACTCAGCTTTTCTAAACTTGGTTTGTTTCGTAAAATCAAATATATTCAATCTTTTGCGATCGCTTAGAGAGTAACAGGCGATCAACTTGCTTACAATATAGATGTAGCTAATATTACAATCAAAAATATTGCTAGCAGCAACATAGTTATTTAAAGTTTTGCTGAATTTTTTTACATAGCTAGTTACAGTTGTTGTTACATATAAACATATAATTTTATGTTGATTTTGCGAGAAACATATTCCTAAAAGTAGATGCGAGAACACCTGATAAACAGATAATACTTTGGTAAGCCAATACTGTTTTAATACTTTTTTATCTGCTTTTAATGTATTCACACATGTATATATATTGAGAATAATTGTCAATTAAAGTTGAAAAAATAAAAACAATCAAATTAGGGGTAAATGCTTTGTGCCCCGTACTTTATGCACGATAAGTTAATGAGCAAAACTAGTGACTAATTATTAGCAGCGTCACTAACATCAACATTAACAAACCTGGTATTTACCCTTTTACCTAATCTAACTTCCTGAAGCTCATGTCAGGGTTTGATTATATGCCTCTGCCTTGACTGTAACTGAACTCAATAATAAATGCAAGTATTTGAGAATTTTTATAATTTCTTTAGCCTTTTTCGCCTCTAGAAGGTGAGTTAAATCAGGGTTAACGGGCGTCTTAATAGTGGAAATAGCTCACTTGAGCAAGCATTGATTTTTTCAATAAAATAGATAAAGTTTTGCAATTGTGACAAATTATTGCCAGTAAGGGGATACAGCAGCTCCTAGTAAACTAAAGATTTTTAAGTATGGCGATCGCATATTTCTTTTTTCATGGAGAATTGAATCATTTTTTACCACGGCATCATAAGCAGGTGAAAATCTCCCATTCTTTTGAGGAGAGAACGTCCATTAAGGACATGATTGAATCGTTGGGTGTCCCTCATCCAGAAGTTGATTTTATAAATGTCAATGGTGAATATGTAAATTTTTCTTACATAGTTTCGGATGGAGATACTATCAATGTTTATCCAATTTTTGCTAGGGATACTATTATACCAAGCATTTCTGTTATGCCAGAACCGCTTAGTATTATCCGCTTTGTTTTAGATATTCATTTGGGGAAGTTGGCGACATCTCTACGACTTTTAGGTTTTGATACTTTATACCGCAATGACTACGAGGATGAGAAATTAGCCGAGATATCCTATAGCCAAGCACGGATTCTCTTGACTCGTGATAAGGGTCTATTAATGCGTAGTATGGTAACGCATGGGTATTACGTTAGAAATACCAACCCTCAAGAACAAATCTTGGAAGTACTGCAACGCTATGACTTATTTAAATTAGTCTCACCATTTAAACGGTGTTTGCGCTGTAATGGATTATTAGAACCTGTAGATAAGCAATCCATCGTTGACAAGCTACCAGAAACAGTGCGATCGCAGGTTGATGTATTCCAGCGTTGCCAAGACTGCGATCGCATTTATTGGAAAGGTTCACATTATGAACGATTGCAACAGTTTATTGACGGAGTACTTAACTCAGATAGAGATGAGTAAGTTAGTAATGGCAATATTTAACCAGCTGAAATATTGCCACTAATTATTTGACTACCCCCAATTATAGGATCTTCATCTTCGCTATTGAAATCATCAGGAGTAGGGTTTTGCTTACTCTCTCCAGTTACTTCTTCAGGTTCTATGGGATCTGCCTCTTGAGCTTTATCGATATCAAGAGAGAGAGGAGGTTCTTTGGCGTGAGAGAAATCGATAAGTGGATTTGGTTGATCGGAAGTCATGAGTTGCTAAATTATACAGTATTCTTTAGTGTTGAATTTATTTTCCTAGCAAACATCTTTCTTGAGAAATAAACTACCTATTATAAAAAATAAAAAACTATGACATTAATTTTAGCTCTCGATTTTGGCGGAACTAAATTAGCGGCAGCAACGGTAAATGTCGGTTCTAGAAAGTGGTTGCGTTATGAACGCCGTCTCTCGCCAGCGAATGCAAATGCTAATACTGACTTGGAAATTATGCGATCGCTCATTTACTCGCTGCTAGAAGACACAAAACCTGCTGCGATCGGTGTCAGCTTTGGCGGTCCAGTAAATGCTTCCACGGGGACGGTGCGACTATCTCATCATGTGGCTGGATGGGAAAATATTCCTCTCAAAAGATTGTTGGAGGAGGAGTTTGGCGTTTCTGTTGGTGTAGATAATGATGCTAACGTTGCTGCTTTGGGTGAACATCGTTTTGGTGCGGGACAGGGGTACGATAGCCTGTTTTATATCACTGTCAGCACTGGCGTAGGTGGTGGTTGGATACTCAACGGCCAGCCTTGGCGAGGTGCTGGTGGGATGGCTGGTGAAATTGGACATATAGTTGTAGATCCTGCTGGGCCAGTTTGTTTGTGTGGTAAGCGGGGATGTGTGGAACGTTTGGCGTCGGGGCCTTATATGGCGCAAAATGTTAGGGAAATTTTGGAGAAGGAACCGCCAAGTCGCCAAGTACGCCAAGGAGGAGAGGTGTTGAGGGGTTTGGTGGGGGATAATTTAACGTTGCTGACGGGGCAGTTGGTAAGTGAGGCGGCGGCGGCTGGAGATGATTTGGCGAAGGAAGTATTGCACAAGGCTGCTTGGGCGCTGGGTGTGAGTATTGGCAATGTGGCGAATTTGATGAATCCGCAGCGCTTTGTGTTGGGGGGCGGTGTGACGAAAGCGGGGGCAGATTTTTGGCAGGTGGTGCGTCAGGTGGCGCGGGAGACGGCTTTACCAGAAGTTGATTTTGAAATTGTCCCAGCGATTTTGGGGGATGATGCGCCGTTGTGGGGGGCGGTGGCGATCGCTTCTATGACAAATCCCGAATTTGTAAATGAGTAAGGCGTA
>NZ_CAXTNE010000038.1:0-40340 GCF_964245445.1 uncultured Nostoc sp. | reverse complement strand
TCAGCGCAAGTAAATTGGACAGTTGTATGATATTCTTTATTTATAGGGAATCTAATACCAGAACAAAAACTCCTTAGGTTCCTTTGAAGTGAGTATCAGACCAGCCTCATCAATTACTGGTGACGGCATAACGTTAATCGAAGTGGAGCAAAACCGCACAAAAATCGGTTTTTCGTTTGGCGAAGCCGTTGCCATACTGTAGGCTGGACTGATTTTTCTATGTATCTTCTTTACAGCGGAAATAATGCTTGTCTTGCTGTGATGAAGTGAAAATTTTTTATGCATCTGCTGTATCTTCGGAAGTTTATTGAATTACTAATGACAGGATTCTGACTAATTTTTAGTACCCTTGTTGTATCTCGCATCCCACTAATATTGACTGCCATATCTGTAAGACGCTAGTTAACTTATAGCAAGTAACTGCAATATTTATAGTGCTAGATAGACGGCTGATGTCCACTATCTAACAGCATCAATGCAGTCACAAACTTGGTAGTAAACACTTTCAACAATTACAACTCCAATTTGATTCAATACTCTCTTGATTAGACCATAATCTTGGAGCCGAATTAATAAGTCTGCGCCATTACCGAGGTTTTTATGCGGAAAATCGCTATTTATGGAAGAGGGGGAGTTGGCAAATCTACAACGACTCAAAACGTCGTGGCTGGACTGACTGATATGAGTCGTAAGGTGATGGTTGTAGGGTGTGACTCGAAAGCAGACTCCACCCGGCTGCTTTTGGGGGGATTCCACCAGAAGATTGTACTTGATACGTTGCGTAAAGAAGAAGATGATGTAAATCTAGAAGACTTCCGTCAGGAGGGATGGGGGAAGGCGCTGTGTGTCGAATCGGGTGGGCCGGAACCTGGTGTGGGATGTGCAGGTAGAGGCATTCTGACATCAATTGGGTTGCTGGAACAACTTGGTGCTTATGATGATGCAGTTAGACTTGATTATACATTTTACGATGGTCTGGGTGATGTGGTATGCGGTGGATTTGTCATGCCCATTCGTGAACGCAAAGCTCAAGAAGTTTACATTATTACTTCTGGGGAAATTATGGCAATGTATACTGTCAACAACATCTGCCGAAGCATTCAAAAGTATGCTCCGATAGGCGGTATACGTCTGGGAGGATTGATTTGCAACTCTCGCAAAGTCGATGAGGAAGATCATTTGATCAAAGCTCTGGCAGAGAAACTGGGGACTCAAATGATCTACTCCATACCCAGAGACAATATGGTGCAGCAAGCAGAGTTCCACCGCAAGACGGTGATTGAGTATGCTCCTGAGTCTGAACAGGCGCAGCACTATCGCAACCTAGCAATGGCAATTGACCAGAATACAGATTTTGTCACTCCGAAATCTATGTCTAACGATCAGCTAGAGGAATTGCTGGTACAGTTTGGGTTGTTTAGACACCTCCAAACATTAGGTATCACCTTAAGCTCCACAAAGGTTGCAGATTCATTTTCGGAGATACCTCTTGAATAGGACAATGCAGTAGGGGTTATCCCTCATACAAAGTGTCTGGAGCAATTGGCGATCTCTGACTCGAAAAAGCAGAAAAAACTGCGTAAGCTTCTTACCACCATTTGAGAAATCGGCGTTCTGAACCACGCCAAAATTCGTCTACCTCATTGAAGGAGGAGAACTCATTATGTTGACCGAAGAGGTTTTAGTCCAAAAATTTATCACCGTAGTCAAGGAACGCTGTGCCAAAGTAGGTGAGTTGCTCCAGTACTGCCACGTCGAACTTGTAAACTCTTACTGGGGCTGCCCTCCAAAACTTATACAACATTTTGTTGTTTATTATCCTAATATGCTCTTTGCCTCAATTAATGACAACAAAGACGTTTTCAGAGGCGTTGCCCAAGATTTGGGGATATGTGAGGCTGTTTGCATAAATGCTACACGCATTATCCGCGACCCCGCCTCCAGGTTGAAGGAAAAGAACCCGATCTTATGGTTGGAACTCCAGTGGGTGGCGGTACCAATTAAAAAAGGCAATTGGCATTTAGATCAGGATTTACCGCACTCGGACTAAGTTTTCTTTTGGTGACGTAGCTTACCAACTTAGGCATCGCCTTGGTTAGCAGATGATGAAAAGGCGATGCGATCGCTAAATTGCTAAATAGTATCCAAAAGTGCAAGTATTTTAGCAAATTGCATGTTATGCTTGCAGAAAATAAGCGAAATTGTCAAAACATCAACATGTCTGACAACAAAAACGGCAAACACTAGAAAACCTTGCTTTTGACCCAACAAATTTAATTTTGTCTGCTGCGGCTTTTTCTAACGGAGAGATACAGCCTCATGAAACTGGATGTGAATCTTTGCAATAACCTGAAGTCAATTAGAACTCGCTTGGGCATGAGTCAACAAGAATTAGCTAATATAGCTGGCGTAACTCGTCAGAGTATTGGTGGTGTGGAATTGGGACAATATGCTCCTTCTGTTGCTATGTCACTACGTTTAGCTAAGGCGCTTGGTTGCCTAGTCGAGGACTTATTCTGGTTTGAGGAAGATTTACCAGAAGTTGAGGCAATTATTGCGGGATCAGCCTCTAAGCAACAGCAATCACGAGTTAGTCTAGCGCGGGTTGGGGATCAATGGATAGCTTATCCCCTGGTTGGGAACGATGCTTTTCGGATCGAGATGATTCCAGCTGATGGTGAGACAGTTGCAGTTCCCAATGCCGTTGAGAGTAGCGAACCCCTCCACCCTTACGGGTTGCCCAGCATAAGCAAATTACCATTAGCGACACAGGAGCATAAAGCACAGAACCAGATCGGTACGAATAAAGTCCAGGTTAGGCTTCTAGATGATATAGACAAACTACACAATACAGTCGTGATTGCTGGTTGTACACCTGTGCTTTCCCTTTTAGCAAGAGCAACTGAACGTTGGCATCCAAAACTGCGAATTCATTATCGTTTCGCCCATAGCGTGGCTGCATTGCGTAGTCTGTGCCAAGGTGAAGTTCACATTGCAGGGATGCACTTATACGATCCCCAAACTGGGGAACATAACATCCCCTTTGTGCGGGAAGCTTTAACAGATAAAAGTGCCGTTTTGATTACCCTTGGAGTTTGGGAAGAAGGATTGTTAGTCCCACCAGGAAACCCAATGGGAGTTAAAACAGTTTCCGACTTAGTAGAATTTGGAGCAACTATTGTCACCCATGAAGTGGGTTCTGGCGGTCGGATGCTTTTAGAACGGAAACTCCAAGAAGAAGGAGTGCCATTGTACAAAGTTAAAGGATCTGACCATATCGTTCACAGCCATCAAGATGTTGCTTTGTCTGTAGTCTCAGGAATCGCTGATGCAGGTATCAGTACGGCATCTATAGCTACTGCTTTTGGATTGGGATTTGTCCCCCTTCATCAGGCGCGATATGACTTGGTGATTATTAAAGAATACTTGGAAGAAGAACCAATAAAGCAGTTTCTCAGTATTTTGGGACATCAGTTAGTGCGATCGCAATTAGAGATTCTTGGTGGCTATGACACTAGCAATATTGGGGAAGTTGTAGCAAATATTTCATAATTCGTAATTCGTAATTATTATTGCACGATTAAGGAATATGTCTTTTACTTTCCACAACTCAAGTTAGCTGCTCTGTCTTTCAATTACTAATTAACGCGATGTGCAACTTATCCTTAGAATCACACTGCCATTCCTCTCCCCCACTCTCAGAGGCTTTGATTCTTGCTCATCAACGCTAGTAGGGAAGAAGTTGGGGGTTAGGTCTCAATACAGTTCAGTTAAGCTTTTTTTTCTGCCCCTGCTTCCCCTGCTTAAGAACAGCCTGCTTTAACAGATAAATTTGTTTACTGAACCGTATTGGGTTACGTCTGAAAGAAAGTTGCACACTGCGTCAATTACTTAAGTAAATCAAAATCACCCAACAAGTTAGCCGGCCATGAATCATCACTTCACTATGAACAAACATCCAGTTCAGATTAATGATACAACCTTGCGAGATGGTGAACAAGCGGCAGGTGTAGCCTTTAACGTTGAAGAAAAAATTGCGATCGCTACTTTTCTGGATGCCATTGGTGTTCCAGAATTAGAAATTGGCGTTCCGGCAATGGGGCAAGAAGAAGCAGAGTCGATCAGAGCGATCGCTAATCTGGGATTAAATGCCCAGTTACTTGGCTGGAACCGTGCTAATTTGTCCGATATTAAGGCATCTATAGATTGTGGTTTGGAACGGGTGCATATTTCCGTTCCCGTCTCAGAAATTCAGATTGCCGCCAAGTTTGGGGGTAAGCAGCAGGTAATGCTGGATCTTCTGCGGGATGCGATTAATTTTGCTTGCGATCACGGTTTAGCTGTATCTGTTGGTGGAGAAGATTCTTCCAGAGCTGATCCATCTTTTCTATTGGATGTGGCGTATTATGCTCAAGAGTTGGGAGCTTTCCGGTTTCGCTTTTGTGACACTGTAGGAATTCTCGACCCTCTAAACACTTACAGCAAAGTTCGCTCCCTTGTGCATCATCTATTCATTCCCATAGAAATGCACACACATAATGATTTTGGATTGGCAATGGCGAACTCACTAGCTGGTATTGAAGCGGGGGCGCGATCGGTCAACACTACCGTAAATGGGATTGGCGAACGCGCAGGTAATGCGGCGTTGGAAGAAATGGTGATGGCACTGAAACACCTCTACGGCATTCCAACGGGCATTAATACAAAACGGCTGCTGGAACTATCGCGGTTAGTTGCTAAAGCTGCCAATTGGCCAGTTCCTCCCTGGAAAGCGATCGTGGGTGAAAATACTTTTGCACACGAGTCGGGCATTCATGCTCACGGTGTGTTGCAAAATCCCGGTACTTACGAACCATTTGCGCCGGAAGATGTTGGCTGGGAACGCCGCTTGGTAGTAGGCAAACATTCCGGCCGGCATCTGATATTCAGTGTGTTGCAAGAACATGGAATCACACTCAGTCAGCCAGAAATTCAATCAGTGCTAGATGCTGTAAAGCATCAGTCAGTAAAAGTTAAGCGCAGTCTCACGGTTGAAGAACTCCTGAGTTTTGTTCCCCAAAGGTGAACGCACACATCTACCAAAACATTACAGGGGAATGGGGAGTAGGGAGTGGTGTAGTTAAATTACTTGAAAAGCGCTGTAAGTTACATTGTGCTTTTACCCAGAAGACTTGAATCAAAAGTGAAGTTGGTTAAGAACGCATAACAATTCCGTCTCAGGTTGGCGATCGCAATTCTTATATCAACTGCTAAAATATTACCAATTATGTTGGTAGTAACTATGCCGAGAAAAGAGCAAGCATGGATCACTTTTCAATTGTCTCTAGAAGAACGGCAACTTCTAGAGCAGCACTGCAAGCAGTTCCAACGCACTAAGACTGATGTTTTGCGCTCCCTATTACGTAGTCTCCAAACACAATTACTCAAAGAGCAGACAAAGCAGTTTGATTCTGGGAAGGTTGATCTTGACCTACTTTGAGCAGTGCTGAAGAATCGCTATCCTTAAAGCCAGTTGTCTTGTAACCAAAGAAATTTGTAATAGGGTTGGTAATCCCTCTGAAATCGTAAAAAAGCGTTCAAGTTCAAAAGTTGACTATGACAAATCCTACAAAATTATTGCGAGCGAAACGGCGCTCTGGGACTGGGTAATGGGTAATGGGGACTGGGTACTAGACAAAAAAATATAAGTAAGATTTGCTTGGGGTCTGAATCCCTATCTAAATCTTCCCAGTCCCTAGTCCCCAGTCCCCAGTTCAATACCACTTGATGTCCAGGGTAATCATGATTGGTTAATTCTACTGAAGCGGTTTTTCTACCATGCTTAATTTTGATTCCATTCGTGCCACAACAATGCAAAAAGTCCCATACAATTGGGCTTTGATCAAAAACCTGCTTTCACCAGAAGCAAGCTTAGAACTAACTGCGAGTTTTCCTCACGAAGAGTTCCGCCTGTCGGAGGGGGAAGGATATGGATACTCCTGGGGAAAGATGCTAGCCACAAGCGAGGATATTTCCTTGATGCTCAAATCTAGCGATAATCGCTGGCGAGAGCGGATGGCACAAGGCAGACTTACTTATGACTTGAGACATCTTAGTAAAATCTGGCGACAGTTGATAGAAGGACTGTGGACAGATTCTTACCGCGCAGCAATAGCCGAAATGTCTGGGTTGGAACTAAAAGACTGTGTGATGGATATTGGATTTCGCCGATACAACTTAGGACATCTGCATCACCCTCATACAGACGAGCCGAGCAAAGTTTTAACTCATCTGCTATTTTTCAATCAACAATGGTCTGTAGACTGGGGTGGGTGTTTGCGAATTCTCAAAGACTCACAGCCAGAATCTGTCTTCCAAGATATTCTACCCCTGAGTGATTCCTCAGTTGCGATCGCGCGTTCTGACAATTCTTGGCACATGGTAACTCCGCTTACTTCCCCTGTATCTGAGTCTCGGCTTGCTTTACGAGTTGCTTTTTTTCGGAACGATCGCCTAACTTCAGATTTTGGAGAAACTTAGCTAGCTGCGTAGCAGTCAAGTATTCTTCTATAGAGGCTTAATATGAATAAAGGGCGTTGCAGAACAGTGGGATGAATTGGGGTAAGCAGGGAAAAGATTTTATCAGTTGCTAAATCATCCTGCTTTCTTTGCAACACCGAATAAATGATTCTATGATTTCACGAACATTCTGTCTGAATGGTTCTAAGTTAAACTGTATAGTAGCCCGTGTAAGGGTTGCTTCAAGGGCGGAGGGGCAAAGGAGCTTTAGCTTCAAATGATAGAGTATTATCCTCCTTTTGTTACTTCCGTCAGAGAAAATTCCGAAGTTCATATTTCAAAAGGCTTTTATCCATCAGATATCGATGGGCTTAACGAGTGAAACCTAACCAAGCTGAAATTTTTGATTAACACTGTCTTGCTTTTCTAAATTGACAGAATAAGGATCGGATCGATTTTTGTTAGTTAATCAACTTCCTTGTTTTTCGTCGTTGAGAGTCTCTTTGAAAACGTAAAAAAGTGTTGGAGTTCAAAACTATGACTAATCCTACAGAACTACTGCGATCGCGCTACGGTGAAATTCCCTTCAACTACGAAGTTAACTGGAACGATTCTCTAGAAACACTACTAGCTCACCGTTCAATTCGGTCTTATCTATCTGACCCCTTACCACCAGGAACCTTAGAATGGCTAGTTGCAGCTGCTCAATCTGCTGCTAGTTCAGCTAATTTGCAAACCTGGAGTGTAGTAGCAGTTGAAGATCCAGAGCGCAAAGCAGAATTATGCAGGCTGTCTAATAACCAAGCATGGGTTAATCAGGCTCCTGTATTTTTGGTTTGGTTAGCAGATTTAGGTCGTATGGCTCATATTGCTGATAGTCGCGGACTACCTCATGTGGCTTTAGATTACATAGAATTGTTGTTTAAAGCAGTAATCGATGCCTCGGTAGCAGCGCAAAATGCGGCTCTAGCCGCTGAATCTATTGGTTTGGGAACGGTATATATTGGCGCAATCCGCAATAACACCCAAGAGGTGGCAACACTATTAAATTTGCCACCTTTTGTGTTCCCTGTATTTGGGTTGTGTGTGGGTTATCCCAATCCTGAAGTACAACCTGCTATTAAGCCGCGTTTACCCCAGTCAGCTGTATTCCACCGGGAAACCTATAAATTAGCAGAGCAAGATGAAGCGATCGCTCACTACAACGATATCATGAAAGAATTCTACACTCAACAACAGATGAATGCTGCTGTTGATTGGTCGCAAAACTCAGCCGAGCGAATCGCCACTTTAGACTATTTAAAAGGGTGCAAGTATTTGCGGGAAACTCTCAACAACTTCGGCTTCAAGTTGCTATAAAAGTCTCCACCGTTCGCTTTTGGTATCTTTGCTTAGGAGAAAACTTGTTACCGCTTCATAAAGACCTAAAACCCTTACCATACCCAAAATTACACACTCCACACCCAGTCTCAAAAGATAATTTTGGTGCGTAAGTCCTAAAGAATAAATAGACCCTGCTAACTAGCCAGCCTCAGCAATTCTGCTGCTTGAAACCTTTGTACTAATTTGGGGAATCTCAAGGCATTTAAGCAGTCAACAGGCAAACCAATTAAATGGGTACTCTAGCAAGCTTTATCTTTCAAAAAAAGGTTGACTTGTAAGAATCGCTCTTTGAGAGAGAATTGCTGACCAAAAATGTAGAATTTACCCTGTGAAACTAAAGGAGCTTCAAACAATGAATATGAAGGAATTGTCTACCAAAGACCTCAACAAACTACGCTCTCAAGCCAAAATAATTGTTAACCGAGTGGAGATTTTCGTAGAAACTTACTTATTAGAAACCTCTCTTGATGAGAAGGTGATAAACGAAACCTTACAAGAGATTATTAAGGCTGCGAATAACTTAACAACCGCAGTATCCAAAATTAAAACCGTAGAAACCGTACATGGTGACTTGAACGGTTCAAAATAGTTTAATCGGGCTGAGTGGAACCCCATAGCTAAATAATGGGGATTGAATACAGTACTGAGTGCTGAGTAATCGATGCTAGATACTCAGCACTGTTTCAGTTATAGAGATCAATGAATCTAATTGTCAGGAAATACCATGCTCAAGGGGCTAATTTCAAACTTCAATAACTGGTTACAAAGAAATAAAATTGTCCGGAACCTGGAATTTTTTCAAGACTTTATTATCATTTCTCTCTGCCTTGGTCTATTCTGTGTGATGCTGATCCGACTGGGAGATATGTTCTTCTCCTTTTTGCATCCCTTGGATTTGCGGCAAGTAACATCTGATATCCTGTTCATTTTGATTTTAGTAGAGTTGTTCCGCCTGTTAATCGATCATCTACAACAACAGAGGACATCCGTGACCGCAGCAGTGGAAATTACTATTGTTTCTGCTTTAAGAGAGGTAATTTTACGCGGTGTTCTCGAAATTCCCCGTGACCAAATTTTTGGAATAGCTGTATTTCTAGTAGTGTTAACAGGAATTATGGTGGCTTTACCTTGGATATCTCGTTTTCTTGAACAGGTCAAAATTCCTCACCCTGAAATAACAGAAAAAACACAACTGTTAGATAAAAGCTCTCTAGCTTCTGATTAATTGTAACTACAAATACTGTTTGAAAATTAGTTGTTGATCGCAAGTAGTTTTAACAAATGTATGATATTCTTTATATATGGAGAATTAAAAGTAGAAAATTCTTCAAAAAAATAAAGTACACTCCAAGAGTAGCAATTCTTCTTATGAGCTTATGGCACATAATAATGTCCAAAGCCCATTTAGTCAGGTGGATTAGATTCCAAGCGATATTGTAGAGATTGAATATCCTTGTGTTTCTATTTTATACATTGATTAACTCGTTCGTCAGCATTTACCAACGAGTAAAACCTTTTTCGATAACTTGCTATTCTATATTCATTCCAGCGAGCTTTTGCCTATCATAATCAAGCTACTCTGTGAAAGAATTCTCCTCATCAGAATTGCTGTTGTTATTTAGAAGGATTTAAAGTGCAATCTAAAATTGTTGTAAAAATCAAAAGATTGTGAAGTATTGCTTGTTAAGCACTAAACACTAACTAACAGATGAGTAGAATATCATGCTTGAAAATCTTCTGAATAACCATAATTTACCGTATCCTGATACGATACATCCCATCATTGTCCATTTTGTGATTGCGATGGTATTGTTTGCCTTCTTGTGTGATGTCATTGGATACTTTACTAGCAACTACCGTCTTTTTGAGGTGAGTTGGTGGAATATGTTTTTCGCGACAATCTCCATCTTCATCGCTGTTATTTTTGGTCAATTTGAAGCAGGTTTGGCAGAACCTTATAACGCAGCTCAACCAGTACTTAATTTACATACACTCCTTGGTTGGTCACTTGCAGGAATTCTGGCAGCTATTACAGCTTGGCGTTACGTGATTCATTGCCGCACTCCAGAAAAAATATCAGTTTATTACCTAGCAGCAGGTTTACTTTTGACTGTTTTGGTAGGTATACAAGTGTATTTCGGAGATGAATTGGTTTGGGTATATGGGTTGCACACTGTACCAGTTGTTGAAGCCATAAAGGAGGGCTTACTGCAATGAACCCCGAAGTTATTGAGCAATTAAAGACTCACATGGGAACAAATGGGTTGCCCTACACTATACCCATTCATCCAAATTTAGTTCATCTTACTCTAGCTTTGTTCATCCTTGGCATTACCTTTGATTTTATTGGTGCGTTCTTCCCCCTACAACAACCAATCTTCAAGTTTTTAGCAGTTCCTGCCACTCGTTCTAGCTTCTTTGATGCGGGCTGGTACAATATGCTAGGTTCGGCACTCATCACTATTTTTACGGTAGCAGCAGGTTTTTATGAAATCATGTTGGCAGAACCACTCACTGGGGTCAAAAGTGCCTGGGGATTGGAAGCGATGGAAACAATGCTTTGGCATGGAATGGGTGGTGTTTTTTTACTAGCACTGATTCTTGGAATGGCTATTTGGAGAGGATTTCAGCGTTATATTTGGCGTCAAGATGACAGTCAACAAGTACAGTGGACTTATTTAGTTTCTGGACTATTTATTATGTTCATCATGTTCATCCACGGTACGCTAGGAGCGCAATTAGCTACTGAGTTTGGAGTTCACAATACTGCTGATATGTTGTTGCGCTTGGGCAAAGACCCCAACTTACTGCTGAAGTAATCGATGTTAGTCCTTTATATAAGTACTAATGACCATTGTACAGACGCGATTAATCGCGTCTTTGACCAATGACTTTTATGGCTATGAAAATCCGAAATATTTTGATGTTGGGTGCGATCGCGATCGCCTTAACTGCTGTTAGTCTTTGGATAGGAGAGTGGACATATTCCTGGATGCCTCCTCAAGCCGCAGCAGAATCGCAGCTTGTCGATAAATTGTTTAGTTTTTTAATCACGCTGGGAGCATTTATCTTCCTTGGAGTCACAGGAACACTCATCTACTCGGCGATTTTCCATCGAGCAGAGCAGTATGATACTAGCGATGGCCCGCCGATTGAAGGAAATATCCCACTAGAAATTGTCTGGACTTCAATTCCTGTATTGCTAGTGTTTTGGATTGCCACCTACAGCTACCAAATCTACGAGCAAATGGGGATTCAAGGTCCAATGGAAGCTATGCATATGCATATTCCAGTCTTGATGAAATCGGCATCTGCTGCACCAATTAACAAAGATGCGGAGATAGTTTCTACCTCCCCGACTTCCTCAAGTGTATCAACTGATGCTACATCAAATGTAATCCCATTTGAAGACATTGAAGTTAATGCCAAACAGTGGGCTTGGGTTTTCCGCTATCCAAAAACAGGAATCACCAGCACCGAACTACATTTACCCGTTAATCATCGTATCCGTTTAGCTATGCAGTCCGAGGATGTTCTCCACGGCTTTTATATTCCTGCTTTTCGAGTCAAGCAAGACATTATTCCCAACCGCAACATTGACTTTGAATTCACTCCCATCCGTATTGGCAAATATCAATTGACCGATTCCGAATTTAGCGGTACTTACTTTGCAACCATGCGGGCAAATGTTGTTGTCGAGTCCCCTGAAGATTACAAGAAGTGGCTTACAGAAGTAGTAAACCGTAAACCATGTACTGCAAATAATCAAGCAGCTTCCGAATATGCCCAAGAATCAAAAGAATTAATCAAAGGCTGGGTTACAGTAGCACCCGCACAAGCCCCTGTAGTTAATTACAGCAATTAGTCATTGGTCATTAGTCATTAGTCATTAGTCATTAGTTATTGGTTTTGGACAAGTGACAAAGGACAAATGACAAGTGACAAATCACAAAGGACAAAGGACAAAGGACAAATGACAAATATTTCCGTTGAAGACATTACAGGTGACGCACCTCAACAGGAACCTAGAACAGACTGGAAGCAATATTTTAGCTTTAGCACAGACCACAAAGTTATCGGTATTCAGTATATTGTTACCGCTTTCATTCTCTTTTTAGTTGGTGGCATATTTGCAATGATCATTCGTGGGGAATTGATTACCCCAGAATCAGACCTCGTTGACCGTAGTGTTTATAATGCAATGTTCACCATGCACGGCACTGTGATGCTATTTGGATGGACATTCCCCATACTTACGGGTTTTGCTAACTATCTTGTACCTCTGATGATTGGGGCGCGAGATATGGCATTTCCCAGACTCAATGCTGTTGCCTTCTGGATGATACCGATCGCTGCTATCCTACTGATGGCCAGCTTCTTTGTACCTGGTGGTCCAGCGCAAGCCGGTTGGTGGTCATACCCTCCCGTCAGCCTGCAAAACCCCACAGGAAACTTAATCAATGGTGAAGTAATCTGGCTTCTAGCAGTGGCAATATCAGGTGTTTCCTCAATTATGGGGGCGATTAACTTTGTCACCACGATTGTGAAGATGCGCGCACCTGGTATGACACCCTTCCGTACACCCATGTTTGTTTGGAACGTATTTAGTGCCCAGATTATCCAACTGTTTGGACTACCTGTATTAACAGCAGGTGCAGTCATGCTTTTACTCGACTTAACAGTTGGAACTAGCTTTTTTGAACCCACTAAGGGAGGTGACCCAGTTCTATTTCAGCATTTTTTCTGGTTCTACTCCCACCCTGCTGTTTACGTAATCATTCTGCCGGTCTTTGGAGTCTTTTCAGAGATATTCCCTGTTTTTGCTCGCAAACCTCTGTTTGGCTACAGAATTGTTGCTATTTCATCACTCCTGATTGCTGGAGTTAGCGGTATAGTCTGGGTACACCATATGTACGCCAGTGGTACTTCCGGCTGGATGCGGATGTTTTTCATGCTCACAACGATGTTCGTTTCTGTCCCTACTGGCATTAAGGTATTTGCCTGGACTGCAACGATTTGGGGTGGCAAGCTCCGATTTGATACACCAATGCTATTTGCGTTTGGTGCATTAATATTGTTTGTATTTGCAGGTATCACTGGCATCACCCTTTCTTCCGTTCCTATTGATGTCCATGTCAACAACACTTACTATGTGGTGGGTCACTTCCACTATGTTCTATATGGCACGGTGACAATGGGGATGTTTGCTGCTATTTACTTCTGGTTCCCCAAGATGACTGGACGTATGTACTACGAAGGCTTAGGCAAGTTGCACTTCTGGCTGGCATTCATTGGTACTAACCTCAACTTCTTCCCAATGCACCCACTAGGATTACAAGGAATGTTGCGTCGAGTTTCTTCTTATGCCCCAGAGTATGAATTTTGGAATCTTATCGCCAGTATCGGCGGATTTTTGCTAGGTGTATCCACTTTGCCTTTCATTCTGAATATTATTGGTTCTTGGATACATGACAAGCAAGCACCGAAGAATCCTTGGCGAGCAATTGGACTGGAGTGGTTAGTTTCTTCACCACCTCCTGTCGAGAATTTTGAGGAAATTCCAGTTGTTGTGGGTGAACCCTACGGCTACGGTAAATCTGAACCATTAGTGGCCGAGCATTAGAGAGCAGGCCAAATGTTTGATTTTGCCCTTTGTCATTAGTCATTTGTCCTTTGTCCTTTGTTCTCAGAAACACAAATGATTAATGACCAATGACTAATGACTAATGACGGTCTATACCGAGTTTGTGCAATATATAGGCACATTAACTTACTTTGCTCTCTTTCTCTGTGCCTCTGCGTGAGATAAATACATAGGAGTTTCAAGCAATGGACAGTTCCATCATTTCAGAAGAATCAAATCATCCCTCACATGAGCATACCCATGATGAAGAAGGCAGTAAGATGTTCGGCTTCATTGTCTTCTTGCTGTCAGAGACTTTCATTTTCCTCGGTTTTTTTACAGCATATATTGTCTATAAAACAGCAAATCCTAACTGGCTACCAGCTGGTGTTTCTGGACTGGAAGTCACAGATCCGGCAATTAATACAGTGATTCTTGTTTCTAGTAGCTTTGTCATCTACTTGGCAGAACGCGCCCTTGCACGCCACGACTTGATCGCATTTCGCCAGTTTCTAATGCTTTCGATCGCAATGGGATCTTACTTTTTAGTTGGACAAGCGATCGAGTGGAGCCATCTTTCTTTTGGCTTTACCACAGGTGTTTTTGGTGGTATGTTCTACTTACTAACAGGTTTCCACGGTTTACACGTTCTTACTGGCATTTTATTGCAGATACTTGTTTTTGGTCGCTCTTTCATTCCTGGTAACTACGACACAGGTCATTTTGGTGTAAATGCCACTTCTATTTTCTGGCACTTTGTTGATGTCATCTGGATTGTTTTGTTTGTCCTTATTTATATCTGGCAATGACATTTTGTTGTTAGCCACTTATTGGGCTGCTAGTTATGCAACACCCTTAACTTTGCTCTTGGACAAACTTCAAACGCTAACTCGTATCGATAAAACGTTACGATCGCAGTTTTTTATCAACTGCGATCGCTCTAGTATTAAATAATAAAATAGGAGCCGTTTCTAAACCACGAATAGTTTACAATAACAGAGTATATTTACGAATTACATCATCATTTGTTTGCGTATAATTCATTATGTAATAAATAACATTTGACTATAAAATAATTTTTATTTGTCTGTTTAAATTTGCATAAATAATAATTTAATCAAAATAATAGTTGCAAATTATATGAAGTTATAATACTTAAATTATGAACCCTGTTACGACATTGTAATAGGGTCGTATTTTGCAACTAAACTAACAGACTTGGAGCAACTATACGATTTATGCTCGACAATGTACTCTTGTACCTTAAAACCCTATGCCAGTTGTATTTAATGTAGTAGACGTTGAGGACAAAGAACATTACCTGAACTATGAAGATATAGAGGAAACAAAAGTTGCGGATGAAGGATTACGCAACGATGATTACCTTGATGCTCAATGCTTTTTCGTCCTCCTCAAAAATGGAGATATACTACTTCTGGAAATGGCTAGACAAAACCAAGTAAGTAAAAACTTCCTTTACCGCTTACTGATGCCAGGAGAATAGCCTCCTTTAATGTCTAGGGCTGCCTGGATGCCGACCGTTGCTATTCTTAAATCCATCGTAGACACACGAACCTATTGCGATCGCAGTTGATCCAAGACTGCGATCGCATTCCAGCAAGCATCTCTAAACTACGTCACAATAACTCAAACGAAGGGGTTTAAAGTCATACCAGGACATTTGTTCTATTACGTCAAGTTCCTCTAAAGTAACGCCACGCTGGATAAAAACTCAGATGTCAGCATCTTGTCAAGAATCCTTCTCATCATAATAATTGTCTGGAAAACAACATAAATGGTTGATTTCCTACTCAATCTTGCTTATACTTCGCAATGTAAGTTTTTCTTGCGAGAGTAAAGAATATTGGCACGTAGATTGGTAGGAAATTGGAATGATCAATTATCGGGGTGTGTACAATGGGTGTTTGCTAAGTTTGGTAGCGAGTGTTTGCGTTGGTTTTGGTAGTAGCCTAGTCAAGCAAGAGCCAACTCTTGCACAGTCCCAAGTAAATAAAGAAGCGATGCCTGCGGCGGGCTACGCCTACACATCAGTAGTTAGAAAAACCTCTGTTCAATCTGCTTTAGTTACTAACTGGAAAAGGAAGCAATGTCTAACGACAAGCCGCTTCTCTACGAGACGCTACGCGAACGTGTCTACGCAAAATTCTATAGAACATCCCTTTATCGGCAAATCAGATATATTCAAGGTCAACAGACAAAACTCAATCGCTCAACTCAATCAAGCCACAAGTGATGTAGTGTCGGTTACAGATGTAAAATTGAATACTACTGTTAAGGGCATAGAGTTAATTTTAGTTACGGCTAACTCAAAGAAATTACAAGTTTCACCGAAGACAGAGGGTAACTCGTACATCGTAGATATTCCCAATGCCAAGTTACAGCTTGCCAGTGAAGAGAGTTTCCGACGGTCAAAGCCAGTAGCAGGAATTACTGAATTGACAGTTGCAAATACTGCTAACAATACCGTGCGATTGACGATTGTGGGTAATCAGAGTCCGCCGCAGGTAGAGTTGTTTGATAGTGTTACTGAGGGTTTAGTGTTTGAAGTGAGTACAATAGCTTCTTTACCAGAGGCTACACCACCAACGGCACAACAACCAACTACTATGCCCGAGCAAAACCAAGAGCCAATAGAACTAGTAGTAACTGGTACCCCAGACACTAGGTATCAGGTTCCCGATGCGACCGTAGGAACTCGGACTAATAGACGGATACAGGACATTCCTCAGTCGATTCAGGTGGTTCCTCGGCAGAGTTGGCAGGATCAAGGAGCCGTTAATACCATTGATGCCTTAAGAAGCGTCGGTGTTGTCCAAGCCTTTAATTCGCCGACCAATGGTGATGTCTTTACAATTAGAGGTTTTCAGACCAGCAACATTCTTCGCAACGGTCTTAAGGACTATACAGCAGGAGCTATATCAGGACAAACTCAACTCGCCAACATTGAAAGGTTAGAGGTTCTTAGGGGGCCTGCTTCTGTCCTTTACGGTCAAGGTAATCCGGGTGGCACGATTAACTTTGTCACCAAGCAGCCGCTGAGTGAGCCTTACTTCGCCGCCAGTATGACTTTTGGCAGTTATAGTTTCTATCAACCAACTTTAGACATCTCTGGTCCTCTCAATTCTGACAAAACACTGCTTTATCGCTTAAATGCTTCCTACATCAGCACAGAAAGTTTTATTGACTTCTTTTACAATCAGCGTTATGTAGTTGCACCCGTTCTGACTTGGCAAATAAGTAAGAATACGAAGCTGACTTTTGAAAGCGAGTTCCGAGATCAGCAGCAATACCCCAGAACGGGGCTACCTGCTGTAGGAACTGTCTTGCCTAACCCAAATGGAGAAATTCCGCTTAGTTTGAACACATTAGATGAAGATGCCAGAAATAACCGTCGTTCCATACTATTGAGCTATAACTTTGAACATCGCTTTAGTGATAATTGGTCTTTAGTGAATGCTTTTCTTGTTAGGTCTATAAGATATAGAACAGATAGTGCCAATTCTGGCTCTCTACAACTTAATGGTCGGATTCTGAACCGCACACAGCAAAACTATATAGGAGCGCCTGGTGCTGATGAAGAGTATGCTCTAGACAACCATGTGGTAGGTAAATTTAAAACTGGTAGCCTTCAGCATGAATTAGTTGCTGGCTTTGATTTGTACAGAGACATTAGTCAGTTCGATCAGACAATGCGGGCTATTGGTACTATAGATGTGTTCAACCCCGTCTATGGTCAACCCGTCGGTCGTCTTCTTTCTAGAATTAATCAAAAAACTAAAAACGATCAGTTAGGCTTTTACGCTCAAGATATAGTCTCACTTACTAATAACCTTAACTTGGTTCTTGGCGGACGCGGAGATTTTGTCGATAATAAAGTTACCAACTTTTTAAATACAAGTAGCAATCAAAGTCAATCTGACTTTGCATTTAGTCCTCGTGTAGGTCTTGTCTATCAGCCTATTCCACCAGTCTCACTTTATGCCAGCTACAGTCAATCCTTCTCTCAAAATGTTGGAACCACATTTGAGGGTAGTTTATTTAAACCCAGTACTGGCACTCAATACGAAGTGGGAGTCAAGGCTGATTTCCTTAACGGCAAACTATCTTCAACCCTTGCTTTATATCAACTGACTTTATCTAATGTTTTGACGCCTGATCCTACTCCTAATCGTCCTACCACATCTAATGTGCAAACAGGGGAACAACGCAGCCGAGGCATTGAACTCAATGTCACGGGGGAGATATTGCCAGGCTGGAATGTGATTGCCTCCTATGCTTACACGGATGGACAGGTGACAAAGGACGAACGATACATTGGCAATCAACTAGTGAACGTTCCTGAGAATAGCGCGAGTTTATGGACTACCTACACCTTTCCCAAGGGGAATTTGCAAGGGTTAGGATTTGGACTGGGTTTGTTCTATGTCGGCGAACGGCAGGGGGATCTAATAAACTCGTTCAGTGTACCCAGTTATTTACGCCTTGATGCTGCTGTCTACTATCGACTAGATCACCTTCGCTTCGCACTTAATTTCAAGAATCTGTCTGATGTTCGGTACTTCACCCCCCGAACTTTTAACCTTGTTTATCCTGAAGATCCATTTATTGTGCAGGGAACAGTAAGTTGGGAGTTTTGACAAACAAAGCCTTATGGTAAAGGGATTTGTTCAAAGCGTAGAGAATTCACTTTGCTTCTTACACGGTCAAGACGCGATCGCTCTAACATAAACTGTATCTTCTTCACTTGTATATGCCTAAGTTCTGCTTTGTTGTGCTGCTTGCGCTCTTGGTGGTTTCTGCTTGCAGTTTTTTTGGTTGTCAACTACTGACCCGCGACATAGGCGTTGTTTCCTCAAGTCGAACATCACCTATAGCTTTTCATACAGTCCAACATTTAATGGGTGAAACTCGAATTCCTACCCATCCTCAACGAGTTGTCGTTTTAGACCCGTGGATTGTAGAAATACCTCTAGCTTTAGGATTTAACGTAGTGGGTGTTCCAGATCCGGCTAAAACTCTCCAAGGGATAGGATTAGCAAATAAACACCCTGGTATTGAAGACATTGGTGCGCTTCTTACACCCAACATGGAAAAAGTCATGGCTGTTAAGCCAGACTTGATTTTAGGCACGAAGCGAAACCGGGAAGCTTACAATTTATGGTCTCACATTGCACCTACTATTCTGCTCAAGATAGAAAACAGTGGAGACTGGAAACAACCGTTTATGCCAGCAGCAAAAGCTCTGGGGAAAACCGAGGTAGCACAACGCATAATCGAGCAGTATAACGCCCGTTTAGCCGAGTTCAAACAAAAGATGGGTTCCCGACTCCAAGAGACTGTAGTTTCCGTCGTGCGCCTCATGCCACAGACGATTAACCTGTTAACCAAGGGTGCATTCTCTGGAGTAATCATAGAGGATGCTGGTCTAATCCGTCCTCCTTTACAAAATCTGGATGCCATAGCAACTCAAAAGAAATGGGGCAGCCCCATTAGTTACAATATATCTTCAGAGATCCTCGCCCAAATAGATGGGAATGTTCTATTTATACCGCTCTTCGGCTTCAAAGACCCTACCGAAGCCAATAATGCTGTGCATCAATTCATGGCAGAACCTCTATGGTCAAAGCTTAAAGTTGTCAAGCACGGTAAATTCCATGTAATTAGTGGATTTTATTGGCAAGGTAGTAGCTATATATCATCTAATCGAGTTCTTGATGATTTATTTACTTATATTTTGCACCCACTGCAAAAAACCAGGAGTAAACAAATAAAGCGTGCAAAAGTATAACATCATTTCTTTTGGCGCGATCGCACGAGTCTTTGGTCATCTGTGAGAAATTAAGATAACTTTACTTTTATCAATTAGTAATTATGCTTAAAATTTAGTCAAAGCAGAGGTACGAAGTTAACTCTTGTCACAAATCCATGAATACAAATATTTCTCACTCTGAAAAATACTACATTCGCATTTTCAGTTTAGGTATAGGTATCTTAGTAGTATTGTTGGGTATTTTCGCCAGCATTTCTTATGGAGCAGCGGACATTCCCATTGCCAAAATACTCACTGCATTCACTAACTATGATGATTCCACTGAGCATATAATTATCCGCTCGATGCGCCTACCGCGTACACTGATTGCAAGTATGGTTGGTGCTAGTTTGGCTATAGCTGGAGCATTAATGCAAGGACTGACTCAAAATCCCCTAGCCGCACCAGGAATCTTGGGGATCAATGCAGGTGCAGCTTTAGCAGTGGTGACAGTGGTCTTTGGCTTGGGTACATCTTCAGCACCTCTAATTACCCTTGTAGCATTTATCGGAGCCTTAATAGCAGCCTTAGCAGTTTATTCCCTCGGTTCTCTTGGACAAGAAGGCTCAACACCATTGAATCTGACTATTGCTGGTGCAGCTTTAACTGCTTTGTTATCTTCTATTACCACGGGCGTACTGATTTTAAGCTCACGCACTTTAGAAGAAGTCCGCTTCTGGCTAGCAGGTTCCCTCGCTGGACGAGACTTCAATCTATTCCTGAGTGTGCTGCCCTGGATGGTAGTAGGATTATTAACAGCTTTTGCCTTGAGTAGACAAATCAACGTCCTCAGTTTAGGAGAATCGGTAGCCACAGGCTTAGGTCAGCAAACAGGTTGGATCAAGTTGGCAACAGCATCAAGTGTTGTCATATTGGCGGGAAGCGCTGTTGCACTAGCAGGGCCTATCGGCTTTGTTGGTCTGGTAGTTCCACATCTGGCGCGGGGAGTCATGGGTGTTGATTACCGTTGGGTATTGCCTGGTGCGGCTGTGTTTGGTGCGGGTTTACTGATATGGGCAGATTTAGCAGCCCGTTGGTTAATTAGACCCCAAGAATTGCCTGTTGGCGTGATGACAGCGCTTTTAGGAGCGCCCTTTTTGTTGTATTTAGTGCGTTGGCAGGTGAAGAGAGGATGATAACAATTCAAAATTCAAAATTCAAAATTCAAAATTTAATACTCAGCAAGGAGCCTGTAACTAGAGTATTGTTATTACTGCTATTACTCACGTTCGCAGTCTTGGGGATGAGTCTGAGTTTAGGAGATTATCCTGTGCCTCCAGCAGACATAGTGAGAGCTGTTCTTGGTTTACCTACATTTGACCCAGAATCTCACTTTGTTATTGTTACTTTGCGTTTACCGAGAGTATTAATCTCCTGGTTGGTAGGAGTCGGCTTGGCAATTGCTGGTGCAATTTTACAAGGATTGACACGTAATCCTTTAGCTGACCCTGGCATCGTTGGGGTAAATGCAGGTGCAGCCTTAGCGGCAGTGACTTTGATTGTACTATTCCCGACAATACCCACTATGTATTTGCCCTTTGCTGCCTTTGGTGGTGCTTTTATTGTGGGCTGTCTAATCTACTTGCTAGCTGGTACGGGAGAAAAATCACCTCTGCGCTTAGTTTTAGTAGGAGTAGCACTCGCAGCAATTATGGGAGCTTTCACGACATTAATGTTGACTTTTGGTCAAATCAACGACGTTAGTAGAGCATTGGTCTGGTTGGCGGGTAGTGTTGCTGGTAAAAGTTGGGAGCAAGTCTGGCAACTGCTACCTTGGATAGTTGTCTTCGTTCCCTTTGCTTTACTGTTGACGCGAGAACTTGATACTTTGCAACTGGGTGACTTGGTAGCTAAAGGACTCGGTAGCCGAGTCACATGGCAGAGGAGCAAATTATTGTTAGTGAGTGTGGCGCTAGCTGGGTCAAGTGTGGCGATCGCAGGTACAATTGGCTTTGTCGGATTAATGGCTCCCCATTTAGCACGTAGACTTGTGGGGTCAATACATAAAAATTTACTACCAGTTGCCGCCTCGACCGGGGGATTATTGGTAGCAGCAGCAGATTTTTTGGGTAGGACTTTATTTTCTCCGATAGAATTGCCATGTGGTTTACTAACTGCTGCCTTGGGAGCGCCTTATTTTATCTATTTACTGTATCAAAGGCGGCAAAGATAAATAGGAAAGTAAAATCTGATGGCAGAGTATCTTTACCAAGCGCTGGACTAAATACCCAATATTATTGGTAATATCATCGTAATACGATTTAAATATCTATCAAAAAAGGCGATCGCTAACTTTAAAGAATGATCCATAAGATGCTCTGCTCGGGGATTTTGACTAGCTTGAAAAATCGGATTTTAGTCATTCCCCTGCCAACAATTATTAGTTTGATTCAAAAGCGATGGCTTTGCCAACGCCTGCCTCAGCATACCCGTTCGCGTAGCGTCTCCTTTAGGAGAAGGGCTGTAGGGCGAACGCAACGCCAGCACTACGCGGCGATGCCATCTGTTAGCAGAAGCCGCTTTGCAGCTACGCACTTTCAGACCACTTATGCTTGTAATCAGAAAGTCTTATGGACAATACAGTCCTTGAAACCCAACATCTGAGCCTAACTTACGATGGCAAATCCATCATATCTGGTCTTAACCTGTTAATTCCCACAGGACAAATTACTGCTCTAGTTGGCCCTAATGGGTGTGGTAAATCTACTTTACTGCGAGGTTTAGCCAGATTACTCAAACCCCATACTGGTGCTGTATATCTCAATGGTGCTGATATTTTTCGACAGTCAACAACTAAAGTTGCACAACAACTCGGTATTCTTCCTCAAGGGCCAGTTGCACCAGAAGGAATGACTGTGCGAGATTTGGTTGCACTTGGTCGTTATCCATATCAAAAAAGTTGGCTGCAATCTTGGACACCTGAAGATGAACATCAAGTCCATAAAGCACTAACAACTACAGACCTCAACGAATTAGCCCATAGAGCTGTAGATACCCTCTCTGGTGGACAGAAGCAACGTGCTTGGATAGCCATGACTTTAGCGCAAGATACGCAGATACTACTATTAGATGAGCCGACAACTTTCTTAGACTTAGCTCATCAAGTGGAAGTATTGGATTTGCTGTGGGATTTTAATCAACTTGAGGGGCGAACGATTGTCATGGTGTTGCATGACCTGAATCAGGCGTGTCGTTATGCTCATCAGCTAGTAGCTTTACGCGATGGCACTGTTATGGCTTATGGAACTCCAGCAGATGTGATGACAGAAGAAATGGTGCAGGAGGTGTTTGGATTAGCTTGTCGAATTGTACCAGACCCAGTAACAGGGACACCTTTGTGTTTACCTTTAGGAAAGAAATGATCACACACGGTTTAGAGCTAAAGCATACAACAAGATATTGATGGGTGCAAGAGTTGAAAAAACAGACATTTCTCTACAGACATTTTGTCCTTGGCAAGTTTTTGCAACACAGCCTTTTGCACAGCCAATACGCGATCGCTCTAACATCACCCGTATATTCTTCACTTTGTCAATAGTATGCGTAAGTTCTGCTTGATTGTGCTGCTCACGCTCCTAGTGGTTTCTGCTTGTAGTTCCTTTGGTCGTCAATTACCAAACCGCGATATAGCTGTCGTTCCTTCAACTCAAACATCACCTGCACCCGTCCACGTAGTCAAACACGCGATGGGTCAGACTCTAGTTCCCGTCCATCCTCAACGAGTTGTCGTCATAGATCCGTGGCTAGTGGAAATACCTCTAGCTCTGGGAGTCAATCTAGTAGGTGCTCCAGATCCAACTCAAACTCTCCAAGGGTTAGGGTTAGAGGATAAGCACCCAGGCGTTGAAAACATTGGTGCGGTTCTGACACCACCGAACATGGAGAAGGTTATAACTCTTAAGCCGGACTTGATCTTAGGTACGACGCGGAACCGGGATACTTACAGTTTATGGTCTCACATTGCACCCACCGTTCTGCTGAAGGTGCAAAGCAATGGAGACTGGAAAAAACCGTTTATGCCAGCAGCAAAAGTTCTAGGGAAAACCGAGACAGCAAAACGTTTAATGGATAACTATAACGCACGTTTAGCCGAGTTGAAACAAAAGATGGGTTCCCGACTCAAAAAAACTTTAGTTTCCGTCGTGCGCCTGATCCCAAAGACGATTAACCCCTTAACTAAGGGTGCATTCTCTGGAGTAATTTTAGAGGATGCTGGTTTAATCCGTCCTCCTTCGCAAAATCTGGATGCTAAAGCAACTCAAAAGAAAGCGGGCAACCCCGTTGGCTATAATATCTCTCCAGAAGCCCTTACCCAAATAGATGGTAATATCCTATTTATAGTGCGCTATGGCTTTAAAGACACCACACAGTCAAAGATTGCTGTCAATCAACTCATGGCAGAACCTCTGTGGTCAAAGCTTAATGTTGTCAGGCAGGGTAAAGTTTATGTAGTTGATGATTATTATTGGCTCACAGGTAGCTACATATCAGCTAATCGAGTTATTGACGATCTATTTACTTATATCTTGCACCCACCGAAAGAAACTAACAGTAAATGATATTCAATCTAACTCTCAACAAGCAAACTTTGATTGATCGCATTAGCCAACTTGCACATGAGAAGTTTGCATCTCGCGCCCCAGGTTATGACCACAATGCTAGCTTCCCAAAAGAAGATTTTGCAGACCTTTTTCAAGCAGGTTTAAATGCGCCTGCTGTGCCAACTGAGTACGGTGGTCTAGGGTTAGGGCACGATCGCGATATCTTTACCCTGTGGATGATGACTAAGGAACTGGCAAAAGTGGATTTATCCCTAGCCCGTTGCTGGGAAGGACACGCAAATGCCCAAGTTTTACTAACGGCTATGGCTAATCAGTCTCAGAAAAAACGCTGGTTTGATGGTATTGTGCAGGATGGCGAGATATGGGCGGCTTGGAGTGGAGAACCCCAGTCTCAGATTCCAGGTCAAAATGCTAGCCTTGGTACACATGTGCAAGTGGTAGATCAGGGATACATCATTGATGGTACAAAGGTGTTCGCCACCAGTGCCCCAGAAGCACAGTGGGCAATTCTCTTAGTCAACACAGCAGGGGCTGGGGGATCTCGTCATAGCAATGGCTCACCAACATCAGTATTGTTACTAGCCTGCAACTTATCCGATCCCAGTATTAGCTTTGATGATAGTTGGTGGCAGCCAATTGGCATGAGAGGTACCGTGAGTTACTTAGTTCGCTTTGAACGTACTTTCATCCCTAAAGAAAACTTGATTGGCTATCCAGGGCAGTACATCGAACAAGAGTGGCAAACGCGGTTTACACCTCAATATGGCGCTGCTTTTCTAGGAGCTGCTGAAGGAGCCTATGATTATGCTTTAGCATACATCAACAAACAGGAAAAAGCACACGATCCCTACGTACAACACCGAATTGCTAAGGCAGCAATTAATATAGATACTATGCATTTCTGGCTGCGGCAAGTAGCCACTCTTTGGGAAACAGGTCAGATTTTAGAGGCAAAACAGGCAGGTAATCGTACCCGTTATATAACTGAACAACTGGCTACCGAAACAGTAAACGACTGCATAAACGCTTGTGGAGCTCGCTGCTTAATTCAACCGAGTCCTCTGGAGCGAATATTGCGAGATTTGTCGTTTTATGTATTGCACGATAATTGCGATCGCGTTTTGGCTTCAATTGGTCAAGAGATTCTAGGGCAATCCTGCGATCGTGCTTATTTCAATACCCGTCCAACTCGCCAAGAAAACCTGACTGAGTAGCCAAATTTTCATAAAAGTTATACAAAATAGGAGATTTTTTCATCCCAAGGAGCAGATTTACTGACTTGCTCCCATACAGGACTATACAAGGCTTCATACAATTCTCGTGCCAGTTCCAACAGCCCTATATAACCAGCGTAGGCATGATGGCGTTCATGGTTAACATCTAAAAAAGGAATTTGGGCTTTGAGTGCTGTATATTTACTGCCAGTCCCACTAATCAAGACATCAGCTTTTGTTTCCTTCAGTACTTGTAGTAATGCTTGCGGCGTTGCTTCGTGCAAAACAATGCCATCTTGACCAAGATATTGTTTAATTTTGGCTTTCTCCTCTTCTGTAGTCTTAGCATTAGTAGTAGCAATCACTTCCATTCCCAAATCTTTAGCGGCTAAAATAATCGACCAAATTTTTACACCACCAGTACAAAGAATAATCCGCTTACCTTTCAACCGCGCACGGTAGGGAGCTAGGGCAATATTTAGAGCTGCGTTTTCTTGTGCAATTAACCGTTCTGTACGTTGTTGAAGATTTTTATCTCCTAATGTGGCTGCAATATTTCGCAAGCAATGGTTTAAGTTTTTTATACCGAAGAAAGATTCTTCAATATAAGGAATTCCATAAAGTTCTTTCATTGTTTGTGCCATTGGCAGCACAACATTTGAGCAAATAACTACATTCAACTTAGCACGATGAGCATAGCAAATTTCTTGATAACGAGCATCACCTGTAATTTTGGAAAGAACGCGTATACCCAATCTCTCAAACAGTGGTAAAACATTCCACAAATCACCAGCAAGATTGTACTCACCAATAATATTGATATCGAAAGGGGTAGTAAATTCTGGTTCTGCGGTTCCGATTACATATTTCAATAAAGTCTCATTGCCGATGTGATTACCTAAATTTTTACTACCAAGAAATCCAGGCGAATTTACATATACAATCGGAATATCAATTTTCTGTGCAGCCTGTTTACAGACACTATCGATATCATCACCAATTAAAGCGGTAATACAAGTAGCGTAGACGAAAATAGCCGCAGGTTTATAACGTTGAGCAATATCGAGAATAGCTTTGTACAGTTTCTTTTCACCACCAAAAATGACATTATTCTCGCCAAAATCAGTAGTAAAAGCAGTTTGGTATAATTGAGAGCCTGACGAGAGACTACCATGAGTTGCCCAAGGATTATGAGTACAAGCAATACCACCATGTATTAAATGAGCAACATCAGTAATAGCTGCCATAGAAACCATCGCTCCATCTAAAGGACAATTTCCTTGGCTTGTACCTGGTTGTGGTAGTTTTGTACAAGTTAGTTTTTTCTTGTCACTCAATCTTTTTTGGTTAGATTTGCAAGTAGTTTTATTGAGTGGTTCGTTGGTTGTTACTTGAGTATGTTTCATGCCTTTCCTGGTGTTGAACATTAATACAAAAGAGCCAAGATTTAGGAGTTAGAAGGTGTGCCGCTTGCCAAATTATTTATCAAATTTACTTATTGACCTAAAATTTACTATAGGTAAGTAATAGCTGAAATCTTTGAGATGAGTAGCGCACATCTCACTCAGTACAGTCTTTACTATTAACAGCAGGAACATAAAGACTTGGAAACTCGTTCTCTAGCTTTGTATTGACACTAATTGGACAAGCAAGCATTTAAATTTTCAAGCGACAATAACTGACATCAAGAAAGATTATTTGAGTCTTTATATTCTAAGAATAAAGCTGCTTAATGTTCCTTGACTTTCAAATACTAACAACAACTATAGATAAAAAGAGTAAGACTGATAACAATAATTTCAAAAACTTCTGCTTCGTTAATGAAAAAAATAGTTATATAAAGACCTGTTTATCTAAAAAAAACTATTATTATTCTGATATAAATAAAATTTTACTGTTTTAATTAGACAGACTATTCTAACTATAAATTAGGAGACATATGATTAATTTATATATTGATAGTGGATATTTTATTGGAAAAAGTAGACAGACTATTCTAACTGTAAATTATTAAATGTATGATTGAATTATATGTTGATAATGAATGTTTTATTGGAAAAAGTTGACGAGAATTACTCAAATTAAAGCAATAGAAAAAATGCTGCTGTTATTCATGCATATTTTTCAATGAATTAGTTAATTTAATTGAGTATAAAGGCTTTAAGCAATCAATATAGTCCTAAAGGGTGTGACTACGGCTAGCTATACATCATTGAACTTACTACAAAAAGAGGAGTCAAGATTGCCATCAGCAACCCTAACTCCTCACCCTCTACAATTATTATCATTCCTCTTGACAGAGGATTTTATTTTTTGGAAATCCCTTATCACCCAGTCTCTTGAATATATGGATAGTGATAAGGCTTTTGGTTCCAGCGTTTAGATGGGTACACGTTGTCTTTGGTGTTAAACTCTAGACTTTTTGTACAGCAGGGCTTGTGAAGCTCTTTTAGTCCACCTGATAGTAAAACTCCCGACAGAGAAAATTGGGTTGGCTGCCATCCTTGAATTTGTGAAACGCAGCAATGACCCACAAGCCTTTGTTCATGTTCGCTGCTAACAAGGATTCCACTGAATCGCGATCAAATTTTGCACTGAAAGCTTTCTCATTTATATTATCTACAAACGGTGTCACCTCAGTCTCACCCCAATCTTTAAGAGACTCAGCGCCATAAGCGTGCATAATAATTTGCTCATTATGCTTGGTTAAGATAAATTTCTCGATCCATTTAGTCTTTGTGTTCGAGTTTATCCAGGTTCCTAAAAAAGGCGTGAAATCGATCGCATTATCCTGGGGCTGGTTTCCGTAAATTTCGTTTCGCTCCATCTTAAAATCTTCCTCTTGTGACTAACGATGATAAAACTCACGGGCAAAATGATCGGTTCGACCACTACCATCTACGTAGCGGGTATAGGACTGAATGACCAAGATTCCCAATTTTTGGTTTGCCACCAAATGTGTCTCAACCCCGTCTAACTTGTAAAAAGCGTGGAATCCTGCTGCTATAAGTGAGGTTCCCGCAGCGTAAGGCACTGCTTCAACTTTACCCCAGTCAATTGGATTGGGTTCGTTGGCTCCATAACCTTGAAACGTCAGGCGACCGTCTTGCTCAGTCAGAACTACCCGCACCAAATAATTAGTATCCGATTTAGTATTGATCCAGTTACCGACTAAAGGTGAGAGTTCTATCGGCTCCTTGGTACTAGGGCGTTGGTCAGCCTGCATATAGTATGCGTATTGAGTTGTTTGTGTCACTAGCTAACTCTCTAATGAATAATTTGCAGCATTTTAATAATAAATATAAACTAATTTTTAGCGTACATATAGCTGAAATAATATTTTATTAATAAATTAAGTTGATACAGACTGACCTAAATAGCAAGTGGCAGAGAAAAGATTTATTTTATAAATACAATATTTGATAATTTCATAGCTGTGTTTCATAAATATTCTCCCTACGCTAATCACTACTCAAAAGCTATTAAAATATTATCACATCCAGATTATTTAAGTAATTATTCTTTCATGTTATTATTAAGCCATGAATGAGATTTTTGAACACATCTACTATTGAATCACCAGACCAAAAATTCATAGCGATTACTAAAGCTACAATTATGTGAGAGTTTAGTTTTCGTCGTCGTTTTTCCTGACTGGAAGTACTAATAATTGCTCTGGTTATGGTTTGAGATGGGATTACTTGTGATACAGCCAGAAGTAATTCACTTGGATTAATGCAGGCTTCTATGATCTCAAAGTTAACAAGGGGAGCATCCACTTTTGGCAGAAACACTCAAATAGCAAGTAAACCATTCAGATAAGCACAACGAACAGAAAGGATTTGGTTGACACTCCCAACATTCCACTGTGCGCCAGAAATTTTCATCCTAGCTCCAATCTGTTTAATAGCAGACTCGACTGCACCAGAACCAATAGAACAAAGTTGTTCAGCTTGGTAATAGGTATAGTTGACAATACGGGAGCAATGTTTTTCGAGATAAGCGATGAAGTTCTTAGCTTGTTTGCCTCGGCAATTATGAAATAAAGCCTTGGCTTCTTCAACTTGACCCTGCCATAAAATAGTTTCAGCTGCTTTGAGTCGCTTTAAAGAACCACCCACTTTGTAAAGATTTTCCTTGAGATGATACCAATCTAAAATTTCCCAACGCTCAAAATTCTCTGGTTTACCAAACTCTTTGACGAGATTCCATACACCATCATGACCATCTCCTAAGCAGACTAACGGGTTAACTAGACGCTGGCTATTGACATAATCAATTAATGATTGGTTGTCATCAAAAAACGCACCATAGTAAATCCCTTGCAGACGAACGGTTTTATAGTCTCGCCAGTGACAGCCTGCTTTCGGTTTACCCCTAAGTCGGACTTTTCCTCCATCTACGCTAACTTCTGAAACTGATTGTTTAGCAAGTGGTAGTTGAAAATCTTGTGACAGGACTAGTTGTTGTTGTGTTGAGTGACCAACTTTTACTCCTGTCAATGCCTCAATCTCGATTTCTGCTTTTTGGTAGGATTCGTTAGCTGATAACCTCAAACAGCACTTTTCAAGTAATGGACAAAAGCTTCCTTCTTGGCTTTAAACCTAGTTTAATAAGCTGTTTGGCTTTTAATTTCAGTTCCCCTACTAGGCTTTTTATTTTCCTGGTTTTACCTACTTTTGTTCCAGTTTTTTGTTCGATAAAAAAAGGGCTATTTCTGGGCTGACTAGTTCTAATACTTGACTGCGAACTGTTTTTTCTATGCCTTCGAGGTCTGTCAGCTTACTTTTATCTGCTTCTTCATACAGCAGTGTTGACAATTCTTGTAAGCAGGCTTTGATCCGTTCTTGTTTCTCTTGGTTCATTGTCAGCGATCGCACAGGGTTCTTTCCCTTTACATTTTCCCATAAATGGTAAATCTTCCAAAACTGGATGCTCCCTTAACAAGTGACATTTCAGTTGCAAAATAGTGTGGGGTAAATTTACCATGTTCTCGTGAACTATGACTTTACGCGAACAGATTCTGCTCTTTCTGCAACTTCCAAGGAGCATTAGTCAATGCCTGCTCCTGACTCGGACATTATTTCTAGGGCTGAACTCCTACAACAAGCGATTGCCACTTTACAACTCTCTATCCAACAAATTCAGGCTTCAGGGGAAGTAGCGCCACTTGGTTGTTGTGTTTTGCGTTACCACTTTTGTGCTTATGCTGATTTAATTGCTATTAAAAAAATTGATTGTGATGCAGTATTCCGTAAACACCAATACCGAAAAACATCAATGCGTCAAGGTAAAATTGTCGGCGATTGTGACAAGTTAGTTACTTGGTACAAACCTAAAACATGCCTAAAAGGATTGAGTAAGGAGGAATTTGATACTTTACCTCAAACCATAACTGTGCGAGAAATTTACTATTACATTGTTATTCCTGGTTTTCGTACTCAACGAGTCAGCTTAATCACTACTAAGAAGATAAAACAACTTATTCTACTCTGGCAATTGTTGGGCTTTACAGTCAGAGGTGGGATGTTGAGCTAGATTTAAGACATCTCAAAACTACCTTGAGTATGGATATTTTACGCTGTAAAACTCCTTCAATGGTACGCAAATAAATTTATGTTTATTTACTTGCTTACAATCTACTTTGTGGTTTAATGTGGTCAGCAGATACTACTTACGGTACTCCCCCGTTACGCCTGTCACTGCAAGGTACTCGTCATCATTTAAATAACTTTATTCCCAAATTCTTAGCAGCAATTTCAACAAAAAGCCTCCAAATTTACCAAACTTTACTTAAAGTTATTGCTCACAAAGCTGTCAGCGATCGCCCCGCAAGAAGTGAACCACGAGTCCTTTTACGTCGCCCAAAAATTTACCCCTTGATGACCAAACCCCGGCACGAATTACGAAATATTTTGCAAAGTACTTAAACCAGAAGCGTTTCGGCTTTTCTTAGTGCCATTCGGTCAACTATACAATACAAGTGTTGTCATCAAAAATGGTCAAACATGTTATTTTGCTGCTTGCAAGTACTATCGACCGAATGATGAGTTTATTTATGGCGCTCGAATCGGCAATATTGTTGTTAGAGAAGAAGATCCAGAATTTCGGAACCTTTGGCAATTTTCAATTGATGCGTTACAAAGTTTAGAACACGGTTATCCCCAAAATGGTGTAATCAATATTGATTTCTTCTTACAATAAGATAGCGAAGAACCAATTCTAATAGAAGTAGCTGCACGCAGTCCTGGAGAGCTTGTATCGAGAATGTTTGACATATATCAGGGAGTACGTCTAAACGATTTACATCTCCAATTACAGATTGGTGATTCCCCTGATATCATTCTCAAGGACAGAAATGAGTGGAAGTACAGTGCTTACTCGATTCATCCCAAGCAGGACGGTGTTGTTACAGTAATTGAAAAGCCAATTCTTGAAAGTGATGTGAAAGTTTATTGGCAGATTTATTTGGAAGAAAAACTGAATGAATCGCAAAGTATGATGGATGTTGCTATTGCCATTGTTTTGAGCCATCATGACTTTTCAACCCTACAACGGGATTATGAGGTAGCCAATTCTACCAATTTCTATAAAACTAAGAAAACGTCAGTTCGATGAGTTAAAGTTCTTGAACGAACTGATGCCGATCTAATTCTAGAAACTCAGCGTTCCACTCTAGAGGTATGTCAAGGAACTTATTTCCGATTGTGA
Organism: uncultured Nostoc sp.; assembly: GCF_964245445.1. GTDB lineage: Bacteria > Cyanobacteriota > Cyanobacteriia > Cyanobacteriales > Nostocaceae > Nostoc. The sequence continues at coordinate 8,519 of NZ_CAXTNE010000038.1, read as the reverse complement.
TGCAACTATCCAGAAATGGTGTTTCTACTCCAGCTAGGCGAGCTAAAACTTGTAGGGGAAAACAGCCATAAGGCAGATCCTCAACCAAATAGCGGTGATGAGGGTTATATAGCGTCGTACTGGAGTAGGCTCCAACCTGCTGCATATGTTCATAAAGGGACGATCCCGTGGTTCCATATGCGATTTGATAGTGGCTTTTGATATCAATTAAGTTAGGCACTTCTAGTGCTTCACCTACTGCAATGCGATCGCGATCCAAGTGGTCGATAAGTCCAACAGTGCGACGACCAAGGTTATGATAGGGGTTGTAATCCTCACCAGATTCCCATCTGGCTAATGAAACCAGAAGCAGGGGAAGGTGGATAATGTCATTAACTTTATTGAGATTAATTTCTAAAACCGAGGTCGCAGCGCATAAATTACTAAAGATAGTTTGGTAAGCGCTCACAATCCGATCTGTCATAATTTGGTTTTGAGCTGCCACAAAAAACTTGTTAGTAAGCGTACTAATCTTAACTCGATCCTCCGTATTACTGCGACTAACAAAAGGAGTATTGTTGATATCAGCTACAGCAGGCAACTGTTCCTTAGCTATTCCGAATCTCTGGAGTTCCTGACAAAAAACTCGACCTGCAAAGCGACTAGCACAGAAAACTAGAACGTTCATTTGAGGATTGACATATTCAGCTAAAATCTCGGCGTAGGGTTCGATGTCTTGACCGCGACAACATATCAATATGTTGAGTGGTAGCTTACCACCATTTAGTGCCGCCAACTCATAAATGTTATTGGAACAAGCTGCAACTAGATAACTTCCAGGAGAAACCGGTCCAATTGAGTTAATGGTTCTTGTCTGGGCAATAATGGAAGAACGGCGAGAGAAAAGGTAAACACTATATCCTTGATTACTCAAATAGACAGCTGTTGCTAAACCAATGTGTCCTTTGCCTACAACTAAGTAGCTATTTTGTAGCATTATCCGAAAACCATAAAAAGGGATACTTAATACCAATTCAAAATTCACGCATTAAGAATTGAGACTTCATCTGGGTTTCCAGACTTGTATATGTCGCATTCTTTTTTAAAATCGGTATCAAATTCAGCAATAGTATAAAAATTAACTCGTAGCTTTGCTGAATTCAAGTGTGAATGTAGGGATTGACAAATAAATATCACATCGCTTTGAAGCTTTTTGCTTTGGGAGGCTCTTAAAGCTGAGATGAGGAAAATCTCAATAGTAGCGTTGCATACAAGGATTGGATAATTTATTTATTGGAGTTCCCTAATGCGTAGGCGTAGCCCATCGTAGCGAAAAGTTGAGCCAGTGCGCCCTTGTAAGTTTCCCGACTTGTATAGCTTAAGGCAGATATCGCCTCAAGCTTGCAAGCGTTGCGCGCCTACATCTGCACATAACTATATATAAGATAATCTACAAAATAGTGATAATTTCTGTATTTATAAATACACTATTTTTGATAAAGTACAAGGAAAAACTTTTTATTCTTTAGCAATGATTTTGGCTATATGTATGGTATTCTTGCTAAAGGGGGAATAAAAAACAGTAATAAATTGACAAAAAAGTCTGAAATTATTTGACTTACCGCAAAAAAAAAATTTGGCAAGAATATTGACAATATGTACGCAAAACTAAAAAAGCATTGACAAGACTTCCAGCACAAAAGGCGCACATTAGAAAACCTTGCTATTACTTAGACAGTTAAATGTGTCTGCTACGGCTTTTTGTAGAAGAAATACAGCCTCATGAAGCAGGATATAAATATTTGCAATAACCTGAAAGCAATTAGGAATCGTCTAGGCATGAGTCAGCAAGACCTGGCTAATATAGTTGGTGTTACCCGTCAGTCTATTGCTGCTGTGGAAACGGGACAATGCGCGCCTTCTGTTGCTATTTCCTTGCGTTTAGCTAAGACACTTGGTTATCAAGTTGAAGACTTATTCTGGCTAGAAGAGGAAGATTCACCTAAAATTGAGGCAATTCTTGTTGGTTCGACCCATAATATACAGCGATCGCAAGTTAGTCTAGCGCGGATTGGGGATCGATGGATAGCTTACCCTCTATCAGGCAGAGATGCTTTTCGCATTGAAATGATTGCATCAGATGCTGAGGTAGTTGAAGTGAGCGATCCTGTTGTTGAGAGCGATGTAGGAGCGTCGCCTGTAAGGGTGGTGAGGCAGTCCGGTCTTCTCCCAAGGGGAGACGCCAAAGGCGATGGGGGTTTCCCCGATGAGGAACTGCCGAAAGGGTTACCTAACAAAAGCAAACTGCCATTAGCCTCAACAAAAGTGAGGACCGAGCCTCACCTTTCGGGTGAAGCACAAAGCCAGACAGGTACAAATAAAGTCCTGGTTCGGCTTGTGGATGATATAGACAAATTGCATAATACAGTTGTGATTGCTGGTTGTACGCCTGTGCTTTCCCTCTTAGCAAGAGCAACTGAACGTTGGCATCCACAGCTGCGAGTTCATTATCGTTTTGCCCACAGCATGGCTGCATTGCATAGTCTGTGCCGAGGTGAAGTACATATAGCAGGGATGCACTTGTACGATCCCCAAACTGGAGAACATAACATTCCCTTTGTGCGAAAAGCCTTAACAGGTAAGGATGCCGTCTTGATTACTCTTGGGGTTTGGCAAGAAGGATTGTTAGTTCCACCAGGAAACCCAATGAAAGTTAAAACAGTTTCCGACTTAATAGAATTTGGAGCAACTGTTGTCACCCATGAAGTGGGTTCTGCCAATCGGATGCTTTTAGAACGGAAACTCCAAGAAGAACGAGTGCCATTCGAGGCTATGAAAAGACTCAATCGCATCGTTCACAATCATCAAGAGGTTGCATTATCTATAGTCTCAGGAGTCGCTGATGCAGGTATCAGTACGGCATCTATAGCCGCTACCTTTGGGTTGGAATTTATTCCTCTTCATAGTGCGCGATACGACTTGGTGATTCTCAAGGAATACTTACAAGAAGCACCAGTACAGCAATTTATCAATATCTTGGGAAATCGGCTAGTGCGATCGCAATTACAAATTCTTGGCGGTTATGACATCAGCAAGACTGGGGAAGTTGTAGCAAATATTTAGAGTCATGAATCGTCACTTCATTATGAACAACAATGCCATTTAGATTAACGACACCACCTTGCGAAATGGCAAATAAGCCGCAGGTATAGCTTTCAACGTTGAGGAAAAAATTGCGTTCCCTCTTAGGGTTGCCGTAGGCATCGCTCCTGTGCTGTCTCAATGTGTTTTGGTATAACACCTTATTACTCTGTCAATGCGTAAATCCTATATTTCCAGAGGTTCTATGATTCGGAGAATTTTCATTGCATGTTTGGCTTGTTGCTTGGTAATTCTGAGTGCTGAAGCGAGTGATATACTGGTCAAGCAAAACCCAGCCATTGCCCAGTCCCCAGCAAATAAAAATGTAATCGTGGCAATGACAACGAGCATTGAGGACAGTGGGCTGCTAGATGATTTGGTTCCAGCGATTGAAAAGAAAACAGGATACACTTTAAAAAAGGTTGCAGTCGGCACAGGTCAGGCTTTAGCTTTAGCTGAAAAGGGTGAAGTTGACGCACTGTTCGTCAATTCACCGAAAGCCGAACGCAAAGTTTTGGCAGGTGGTGCGGTGATTAATCGGCACTTGGTAATGCACAATGACTTTGTGATTGTCGGCCCAGATGCTGACAAAGCAAAAATCCGAGGGAAAAAGAATGCTGTCGAAGCATTTTCCCTGATTGCTAAAAACCAAGCATTATTTGTATCGCGGGGTGATGACTCAGGTACTAACAAACTAGAAAAAGATTTATGGCAACAGGCAAAAGTCACACCATCTGGCAGTTGGTATCAGCAAACAGGTTCAGGAATGGCGCAAACTTTGCAAGTCGCTAATCAAAAACTGGGATATACCTTAGCAGATCGAGCAACCTATATATTTCAAAAGAAAAACCTGTCTTTGCCAGTACTCGTGCAAGGAGATAAGAAACTCTTAAATCTCTACCATGTCATGGAAGTAAATTCTCAGAAATTTCCCAGGGTGAATAGTGCAGGAGCTAAAGCGTTTATTAATTATGTCTTATCTCCTGAAGGACAGACACTGATTGCAGCCCACGGGAAAAAAGAGTTCAAACAACCGTTATTTTATGTTGATGCCGGTAAAACGGAGAAAGATTACGGCTTTTAGAGAAAGAGCATTAGAATCATCAAGGGTTGCTCTATTGTATATTTAAGTATTCTTTAACAGATTTGTGAATACAATCATCGAAGGAGCTTTGAAAGCTCTTGAACTATTAACCAATGGCAATAGTGACGTTTTCCAGGTGATGACAATGACACTGTTCGTATCTGGAACAGCCACAGCTATTAGCGTTTTACTGGGACTACCATTAGGACTATGGTTGGCACTAGTCGATTTCGTAGGCAAGCAGACTTTTACTAGTTTGATTAACTTCGGCATGGGATTACCGCCAGTGGTAATCGGTTTAGTCGTCAGTCTGTTTTTGTGGCGGTCTGGCCCATTGGGAAACCTTGACTTGATTTATACGCCCACAGCGATGATCGTCGCCCAAACAATCATTGCTTTTCCAATTGTAGCTGGCTTGAGTTTTACAGCAATTATCAGTATTAATCCAAAACTACGCTGGCAACTGTTGTCAATGGGGGCAACACAGTGGCAAGCAAACTTGTTGCTAATTAAGGAAGCACGTTTAGGATTAATGGCCGCTGTTATTGCTGGTTTTGGTCGCGTCATCTCAGAAGTTGGTGCATCGATGATGGTGGGCGGCAATATCAAAGGACAAACAAGAGTACTGACAACAGCAATTGTTACAGAGGTAGGAAAAGGAAACTACGATGTGGCGATGGCGATCGCATACATTTTACTGTTCATCACATACACCATTATCGTGTTGCTGACTATCCTACAGCATGAAAGGAACATTCTATGAGTACTAACGAGTATGTCCTAAATATGCAACAGGTTAGCGTCGATAGCAAAACACGTAAAAATATCCTGTCAATTGAAAATTTTACAGTCCGTCCTGGGGAACTGGTCGCTGTGCTTGGCCCTAATGGCGCTGGTAAAAGCACCTTGTTAAGAACAATCAATCTATTGCAATCTTACCGTGGTGAAATGCAATTATTTGGTCAGGATGTCCGCAATGCCAATAAAACATTGTTGCGTCGTCGTTCGGCTTTGGTATTTCAAGAAATATTACTACTGGATGACACTGTTTTTAATAATGTTGCCAAGGCATTAAAGTTTCGGGGAACACCAACGCACAAGATTCCGCAAAGAGTACATACTACACTTAAAACTTTTGGCTGCGAACACTTGGCAAATCGTTCTGCTCGTTCGCTGTCTGGTGGTGAAGCAAAGCGAGTTTGTATCGCCTGCGGATTAGTAGCTGATTCTGAATTGCTGCTTTTGGATGAGCCTTCCGCCTCTTTAGATGTGGGAATACGTGCCGAGATTATCGAGAAAATTAGACAATCGGCCCAAGCAAGGGGAGCGGCAGTCATATTAGTAAGTCATAATTTTACAGATATACTGCATTTTGCTGAACGGGCGATCGCTTTATTTGACGGCTGTATTATACAGGATGATAATTTGGAAACCATCATCCGCCGACCAGCTAACGAGCAGCTTGCTAGACTAGTAGGGATAGATAATATTATTCCGTGTCGGGTTGAACAGAGTAGCCGTGGAAGTTTTATTAAACTTGCAAACGGGATAGAGTTTTTATATCCTGGGGAAATCACAAAGCCAATTACTGCATGTTGTTTATCTGGCGATACTTTCAATCTTTACGAGGCAAGTTCTTCAATATTGCATAAACCTTGGTCAGTAATTATTGAAGGGCTAATAGAACGGGTTTTAAATGGTATTGGGATTTGTAGTATTTGGGTTAAGGTGGGAGAACAAACTTTAATTGCTAGAGTGCCTCGGAATAATATATTCGGCAATGTATATCCCCATCAAATAATTAAGCTGGCATTCAATCCTAAAGATGCACATTTTGTTTAGAAAAAATGGCGTTACTAACCCGCCGCAGATAACCTCTCAATGGTTGGGTGCATGGGCATTGTGAGACTGCATTTTTATTGCCCTCTTCCTGGATTGCAATCTGCAAAACCCAACGCCTCTGTATCAAGGAAACTGGCGATGGCAAATTCGCGCCTCAAAGGCTGGCATTGCTCAAAGGGTGTGAAGGCGATCGCATCCAGGATTCTCTAAGCTTGGATTTGCAATTCAGAGTCGTTTGTCGGCATGAAAGTAAGAAAACTGACTATCTTCACCAAAAACTGAACCGCATAACTATAATAATTTATTTCAGAAAAGTAGCAAAATAATCTAAAATTTTAGACATGGCAGTATTTATATTACTAAAATCATCATCTCGTGCAAGAATTTCTTCAGGTTTCTGAATATATTTACCTGTAACTAATTCTGAAGCGCAATTTTCAATAATTTGCCGAACACTGTCTTTAGTTGATTCTAAATGAAATTGTAAACCTAATACTCTATCTCCATAAATGAAAGCTTGATTTGCACATACTTCACTAGAGGCTATTCGTACAGCACCCGGTGGTAAGTCAAAAGTATCACCATGCCAATGAAACACAGTGAATGAGGGAGGTAATGAAGCAAAAACAGCAGAGTTTTGTGCTTCTATTGTCATTTGAATCGGATACCAACCTATTTCTTTTTCCTGGTCTTTGTAAACCTTGGAACCTAAAACATCAGCGATTAACTGCGAACCAAGACAAATACCAATAACTATTTTATTTTTTTTCATTGCAGAAGCAATAAAATGTTTTTCCAAAGTCAACCAAGGATATTTATCATCCTCGTAAATATTCATTGGTCCACCCATTACTATCACCCAATCAAGGTCATCAACAGATGGTAAACTGTCACCGTGATAAAACTTAGTTGCGGAGAGAATATGATCTTTCTTTGTCAACCACTGTTCAATACTAGCAAGTCCTTCAAATGGCACATGTTGTAAGTAATGAATTCTCATCTCTGACTGATCCGAACTAAGTTGGAGTGTGATTTTCTACATTAAATCATATAATAGAATTCATTTGAAGAGTGCTGTACATGGATAGCGAGGCGTTTAGCCCATGCGATTATTGCTTTTTTTACTCAGCACTCAGCACTGTTTCGGTAACGCCGGATTTTGATGCAGTCTGAATTAACATTGCTGCTACTTTTTTCGCCTGTGAAGCGGTTGACCAACTACCTTCCATCATGGCAACCACGATCGCACCTTGTACAATGAGAAGCAGTTGCCTAGCTAACTGTTCCGGTGATGAAACTTCTGCGGCTTGAGCTAGGCTCTTGATATAATGATATATTGATTGTTGATGCTCCAATGCCACTCGATGTCCAGGATGGTCAGCATTGGCTAGTTCCACTGAAGCATTAATGAATGCACAACCTCGAAAATCTGGGCTCTCAAACCATTCCCGTAGGGCATCAAATATTACCAGTAGTTGTTGAGATGGGTTAGAGGCTCGTTGCTCAATGGTGCTTTTGAGCCATTCGCACCATTGTTCATCCTGTTGTTGCAGCCATGCTTCAATCAATGCATCTTTTGACTTGAAATGATTGTAAAGCGACATTTTTGCAACGCCAGATTCAGCAACGATTCTGTCAATACCGACGTTGCGAATTCCTTCTCGATAAAACAAACCTGATGCTGTATTTAGGATGCGATCGTGAACAGATTTACGGGTTGTTTTTGGTTTAGTCATTTAGATCACATCCTTGAATAACGTGTAAATCTTAAATACTTCATCAATAATAATGACAAAGATTTTCCTAACTTCACAATTATTTAAACCTGATGCCTTACTAGCTTTTTGAAGTTAGGCTGTAAATGTGTCAAATATTTGATTTTTCTGTTAGGATTTTACATTAGAGCAATTGTATACGCTGTAATTATTATAAATAACTACACTGTTATACCTCAATCTGCAAAAGAGATTTTAACTCTATACAATAACGTGTGAGTAGGAGAAATTAACAAAGATTGAAAACTTTAAAACACCTTTAACCATTCTTCGATTCCTTTTAAACACCAGGATATTTCATCGATATCAATATTGAATTAAGTTTGTTTTATTCAGTTGCTTAAATTGTAAAAATTGCTATCAATTACTTGTTTTATCCTTTCATTCGCCAAAACTTCAATCTTTTCTAAGAACTTAACAAAAAACTATCTGTAAAGAATCAAGGGTTTTTCCCAAAAGTGATTGATGAACTGCAAGCATACCAAAATCCCCCCGAACTTTGGAACTGCTACCGATCAAGTACTTCCACAATCCTCCAGAGACTTGTGCAGCAAGACCATCAGTTCATCAAACTATTGGTTTTATGGGATTTGACTTCTTCACTAGAGCGTAAGTGCTTGGAGATCCTTTGTGCTTTAGCGATTTAGATTCCCTATAAATAAAGAATATCATACAACTGTCCAATTTACTTGCGCTGA
>NZ_CAXTNE010000037.1:0-40915 GCF_964245445.1 uncultured Nostoc sp. | reverse complement strand
CTCCGGCATTCAGACTGCCAGTGTTGCTGATGCCAATCCCCGTACCGCCGTTGCCACTGTAAATACCTTTGCCGCCGTCGCCGCCAGTACCGTTGCCAGCGATAGTGTCTTCTCCATCCCCAGCATTGAGACTACCACCGTTGCTGATTCCAGTTGCCGTACCGCCGTCGCCATTACCGTTGTCAGCAGTACCTTTGCCGATGATAGTGTCATTTTCTGAGAGTGTACGAATAAAACCTCCAGTTAAAATATCAGTACCAATTGCCACAGATGCATTTAACTCTTCCCCAATTAAAGTATCGGAGCCTCCTGTACCGATGAAATTGGGTGGAACAGTAAGTCTAGGCATGATCAAAATCCTCTCAATTAGTTGCGTCAACTTTTAGATGAAAAAGATCCCCAGCAGCACTGGGGTGGATTAAAGAATGTCTTGACTCCAGAGGGACATTACCTGTGGCTATGCGAACACCACGCAGCAGAGTATAGTTGTTTTTTAGGCAAAACCTACGCAGTATTCACACAGGTGGGGTTTCACTGAATTCTACACATAGTCAGATGAAATATTTTCGCCAAGTTTATTATCTTGGGATCACAGCTTAGAGTTGTTACTCCGTTCAGCTCAAAGATGGAAAAAACACCAGGAGTATAACTTGAGTCTTAGTATGGATTTAAATTCTTTGTTCAATCTAAATACATTTATTGAATTATTACTGGGGATTAGTTTGAGCGCGGCGGCTGGCTTTCGAGTATTTGTACCACTGCTAGCATTGAGTGTGGCTTCAGTTTTTGGACATTTTGATTTGCCGACTAACTTTGATTGGCTGGAAACACCTCAAGCTGTAATTGTATTTGCAGTCGCTTGTTCGCTAGAAATTATCGGTTATTACATTCCTTGGTTAGATCATCTGCTGGATATTGTTGCCACACCTGCGGCATTTATCGCCGGGACAATCGTAACAGCATCTGTTGCTCCAGAGATGAATCCACTGGTGCAATGGACGTTAGCTTTAATTGCAGGTGGTGGAACCGCAGGATTAACTCAGGGATTAACGAATTTATTGCGGATAAGTTCTACTGGCGTTTCAGGTGGATTAACCAATCCAGTTGTGTCAACCATTGAGTTGGTCATCGCAATCGGACTGTCTTTGCTGGCGTTAGCTTTCCCAGTGGTAGCAGGAGTGATTGTGATTGGTTTTCTAATAATAGCTATTCAAAGAATCTGGAATTTCTTTTTGAATAAACCATCTTCTCAAATTAACGAAACCGTTTCTCCATCAAGAGAATTGGGATAAGTACTTATGGATTTTCAGAACTGCGTAGGCGTAGCCCGTCGTAGACATCGCAATTATAAAGCGATCGTGGTCGTAGGGTGTGTTAGCGAAAAAGCGTAATACACCCTTTAATACTCGTGAATGAGTCTTTTAGCTCCATTGATAAAGTCGATTTAGTAGGAGAGATAATGACTAAAAAATTTCAGAGTCTCGACCAAGCTAATTTTGAGTCTGAGTCAGAATTGGTAAGGTAATGATAAATTCAGTTCCTTTACCAAGTGTAGAATTTACAACCAGTGAACCGTTATGTTTTTCTACCACAATGGACTGAGCGATCGCCAGTCCTAAACCCGTACCTTTACCAACTCCTTTTGTAGTAAAGAAATGACCAAATATTTTTTCTTTGACTCCTTCACTTATTCCGTTGCCATTATCAGCAATTGATATTTTTACGTTCTCATCTACCACTGAGGTTGTAATTATAATCTGGTTGGGATTCTCCTTAATTTCTCTAAAACTCCGCCCAGAATTTGCTTCTTCTAATGCGTCAATAGCATTCGCCAGAATATTCATAAATACCTGATTTAATTGCCCAGAGAAACACTCGAACTCAGGTAAGTTACCATACTCAGCTATCACTTCAATGGCTGGACGTTGTTCATTTGCTTTCAGGCGATGTTTGAGAATTAAAATTGTGCTATCAATGCCTTTATGGATATTAAAAGGTACTTTATAATCTTTATCTGCACGGGAGAAAGTGCAAAGACTGGTGCTGACATTTTTCAAGCGTTCGCAGGCCATGACCATTCCATCAATCATTTTGGGCAAGTCTTCTAAGCTATAATCCAAGTCAATTTCTTCGGCGTGGTCTTTAATGTCATCACCCGGTTTGATTAAACTTTCTTGATAGAGTTTCAAGTGTTCAATAATATCAGCAATTGTGGGTTTAGCTTGTTGGAGAGTAGCAGAAATAAAGCCCAAAGGATTATTCATCTCGTGAGCAACCCCAGCAACTAAATTACCCAATGCTGACATTTTTTCTGCCTGCACGAGTTGCGTTTGGGCTTGTTGCAAATCCAGCAGTGTGCGTTCGACCTGTTCTCGGGCTTCAGTAATGGCGGCAATTTGGGGCAGACTAGTCCAACAGGCGATCGCTACTCCCGCGAAGGCAACCGTCACTAACAAAATGGTAAACAACGCGACATCTTGCCCCACACCCACTTGATCTAAACCCGCCCTCGCCCACCAGCCAATACTCACCGCACTGCACACTAAGCTAATTAAGATCATCACCTGAAATGCTAACCAATCTGTTTTGCTGGTGTGGGGTTGCTGGTGATACCGTTGCATCCACCCATCGGGATGAAACAGGGAGACGTTCAAGCGCGGTAATTGAGTGCCTGCTATGCTCACCAGTCCAGGCAGGAGCAATCCAATGGCTAAGTCCTGCCAGCCCCATGCCAATCCGCCCACTACCAAAACAATCGCTTCAATGCCAAAGAAACTCAGCGACCACCAGGGCCATCGGGCTGCTGGTCGCCGCCGACTGACCCACTCACCTAAGTGAATTGCCATCATCGAAGTCAGATAGCCGGTGCCCGTTACCATCACAACCCGTTCTACATCGCCCCACCCCAAGCAAATTAGACTCAGCCCGAGGGTAAAAATTAAGCTGGGTTCAAACACTCCCCGGCGAGACAACACGGCAAATACGGGCGGTAAGTAGCCATCTTTGGCTAACTGATACAAAATCCGGGGACAGTTAGAAACAGCGGTCGCAGAGCTAAGGAGACACCCTGACGTAATTAGAAAGGTGACAAGAGCGGGGGCGAATGCGCCCCAGAAGGGTTGGGCTGCTGCCACTAGATTGAGATAGGCGCTATCACCTAATCCGGGGGCTGTGGCTAACCGCATTAAAACCCATGATCCACCGAGATAGATGATCGGAATCAATCCAGCAGTCACCTGCAAACACCGTAGAGTAACGCTGGGTTGGAGGCTATCTGCCACAAATGAAGATGTCGTCTCGCAACCATAAACCGCATAGACGGCGATAAAGAACCATTTCATCCAATCGATCAGGGAAATGCCTGCTCCCAGATCGGGCAGCACCCCAGGGCTAGTGGGGGCAAAACTCAACCAACCAATGCCTTGGAGACAAAAGGTGAGAAGAAACCCGATCGCCGGAAATACAAAGAAAGAGTGCAAAATGCCTAGCGTGCGAGTTCCACTAAAGGCAACGATAAAGGGTAGAACTGTAAACCCGATTCTGAGTAGAGTCTCTGGACAAGTAATGCCCAGTGGAGTCAGATTCGCCTTGATTAAATCGGTCAGAATAATCGCATCCATAGGCGGAACAGAGACCCAGCCGAGCAGGTAGCCAATCGCCCCATAGCGAGCCAAGTTTGGCAATCGCTGGAGCAAGCGGGTCATATAGTTTGGGGTGCCTCCAGCAACCTCTGGGAAATATGTCCCTAACCGCTTAACTTGCAGGTTGAGCAGTATGCCAATGATGGTTCCAGGCAACCACACGCAGAGCGCCTGCGGGCCTAGTGCGGCATGCATAGCAGGAGCCGTCCCTAACCATAAAAGCAAACCGCTAAATCCAAACCCCCAGGTTTCTTGTGAAGTGAGACTTCGGCGCAGGGGAGGCATTGAATTCGGTTGCTCACTCATAATTAGCACAGAAAAATAGGGAAAATAAGGACGTAACCTCAGTCTTCCCTAAAATTCACCGATTGCTTCATCTGCAATCGCAATATTTATAAACTGTTAGTGGGTGGTAAAGGAGGTGTATGTAAAACATTTTATAGACATGCAATGCCAAGAGAGCTCTGAATCTGTCTTGGTATCATCTCTAGTTTTCGGGTTGGATATGCGAATACCACGTATTAGAGTATAAACGCTAACCATATTAGATTTGAGATTGCGATCTTGAATTGTAGAGAAACAATTCATCAACTATTCCCTAAACCAGCAGCAATAGTTTTGAAAGCATTTAAATAGCTCCCAAGACAGAGGAACCATCTAAAACAATTACTTAGGATTCCCATATATATTAATAGCGTATATTTGACTAGAATTAAGGTAATATAGCGATTATTATTTGGATACCATAAGCGGTAGGGGTTTACAGAAGTGCGCCTCTACAACTGACACGCCAGTTTAGCTATAAATTAATATCTACGGTTTTACGGGTATTAGAAAAATGAAGTTTACAGACTGGGTGACTAGGGTGCTACTAATCTGGCTGATGTTCGCCACTCTAATTGTAGTACTGCTAATTGGACGAGCAACAAAATTACATAACAATCCGACAATATCCCTTACATCCAATCCACAGGTTACAGCTTTCAGTAAATATCCCCAGGCGCAATTCCAATCAGCGAAAGAGCCAGAGAATAAATTTCAAAATGTTATCAAGTCCCCAGTCAAGACTAATAAACCTGTAGCAAGGTATGTAACCACTCAAGCTTTTGCACAGTACAGACCTAATTATCAAGTTGCTTCGGTTGACCCAAGTAACTATGGAGAAAGATACACCCAAGATGTTAACGGCGTTCTTGTCAATAACCAACCGATTATCGTCCTTCATGAAACTGGTTATTCTGCTTCCAGCGCGATTAATTTCTTTCAAGTAGCCCATAACGATGAAAGTGTACAAGCAAGTTACCACGCTTTAATCAAGTTAGACGGAACGGTGGTTTATCTAGTACCGCCAGAAAAGCGGGCTTTTGGTGCGGCTAACTCAGTATTTGAGAGTTCCGAGGGAGTGGAAACTGTGCAGACTAATCCGAATTTGCCCGCGTCTGTGAATAATTTTGCTTATCACGTCTCTTTGGAAACACCGCCAGATAGTTATGACGCTAGCAGCCAACAAACCCATAGCGGCTATACGGAGGCTCAATATAATTCTCTTGCTTGGTTAATTGCTCAAAGTCAAGTCCCAGATGATCGCATCACTACGCACCATCTAGTAGACCGTTCTGGTAAAAAAGTTGACCCGATAAATTTTGATGGTAATAAATTTCTGAGCTTACTTAATACTTATCGGCAGGTCAGACCAATATATAGAGTAAGTAAATAAAAAATGGTGCGTTACGCTTTTGCGATAACACACCCGACAAAATTTATTGAACCAAGCTATTTGCTAAAACTATAAATTTGCTGCGTCTCCAGGCGATCGCTAATCGATGAAGGCAGTGTACCATCCGAAAATGTCTGTCTATCCAGTTGGACTTGTAAATTACTCAAGGGATCGCAACCAGAAGAAATCAGAAATTCTAGTTTCTGGATGTAAGGCAAAGTTGCTAGGTTGTCTAGAATTTGGAAGATAGCCTGTATATAAGGATGACCACTTTGTTGATACCAATCGCAGCTAGCAACTTTTGCTTGATCAAAACCCAAGTGTACTGTTAAAGATGGCTCGTCAAATATAGCGATCGCTAAGGGACGCGCTTCTTCCTGCAACAATAAATCATTACTTCTCACTAAGTGTCGCAGTTTTTCTAAGCGTTCATAACGTTCCGTCACAGCTTCCGGGTCATCTTGCCAATGAATTGCTACTGTTACCAAATAAGTCTGTAACAACATGTGACCCAGCTTTTTCGCCTTTGTCGCTAGGTAATAGGAATTGTAGTCATTGGCCTCAATTAACAATGGAACGCGATCGACTACTTCCATGCCATAGCCCTTAACTCCAGCAATTTTACGGGGATTATTGGTAATCAAACGTATCTTTTTTATGCCCAAATCCATGAGCATTTGTGCCCCCATGCCGTAATCTCGCAAGTCTGCCGGAAATCCCAAACGCTCATTTGCTTCTACTGTATCCAGTCCCATATCCTGCAATGAGTAGGCTTTCAGCTTATTAATCAAGCCGATTCCTCGTCCTTCTTGGCGTAGGTATACAACTACACCTTGGCCAGCAGACTCAATCATTTTCAGTGCAGCTTGTAACTGCATCCGGCAATCGCAGCGCAAAGAACCCAAAGCGTCACCAGTTAAGCATTCTGAGTGCATCCGCACCATGACTGGCTCATCTTTGAAGTTAGCTGGATCGCCCTTGACAATTGCAACGTGTTCTGTGTTATCCAAGGTGTGGCGGTAGGCGTAAATTTCAAATTGGCCAAATTGACTAGGCAGCTTAGTAATCACCTCACGATACACGAGGCGATCGTGCTGTAGGCGATAACTGATTAAATCCGCAATACTAATGATTTTAAAATTGTGACGTTTCGCATATTCGACTAACTGCTGCAACCGCGCCATTGAACCATCGGAGTTTTGAATTTCACAAATTACTCCTGCTGGGTATAGTCCTGCTAGTCGGGCTAAGTCCACAGCCGCTTCCGTATGTCCTGCGCGTTTGAGTACGCCTCCCTCCTTAGCCCGAATCGGGAAAATATGACCAGGACGACGTAAATCGGTAGGTTTGGTGGCTGGGTTAAGAGTAACCTGAATAGTGCGGGCGCGATCTTCTGCTGAGATGCCTGTGGTTACACCCAATTCTGGACCGGCATCAATACTTACAGTGAAAGCAGTTTGGTTAGTATCTGTAATGTTGCTTACCATCAAGGGTAAGTCTAGCTCGTCTAGACGATCGCCTGTCATTGCCAAACAAATCAGCCCTCTAGCTTCCACCGCCATGAAATTAATCATGTCGGGTGTGGCAAATTGGGCGGCACAAATTAAGTCGCCTTCATTTTCTCTATTTTCATCATCTACCACTACAATGACGCGACCAGCTTTTAGGTCTGCTAAGGCGGCATCAATCGAATCAAATTTAAAAGCTTGGTTAGTATTAGGCTGTGACACAGAAAGATTTCCAGCTACCAACGTAAATTTTTTTAACAATTTCTCCTTTTAGATTGTAGCTCCTTTATAAGGCAGAGGAGTAGACTAGCAATGATTTGATAACCTAGTAAAAATTTCTGCCCCTAAAATCGGGGTTTATTAATAGAGTGCAACGACAATCAAGAATGAACAGGACAAAGGAGACAAGAGAGACAAAGAAAATATTTGACAATTTCGCCGCTTTACTCCTTCCGGCGTCGGAAAAAACTAGAGGGGTTTCAGCTGTTTTGTACACTGTGGATCTAGTCGCTGATATTGTTGATAGCTGATAACGAATTCACCATTCATGGGATAAGGATTTCAGATCATGGGCAAATTTAGACGCGTACCCGTTGGGATTGTTGGCGCGTCGGGCTATGGCGGAGTACAGTTGGTACGACTACTGATGGATCATCCAGAAGTTGAACTGGTTTATTTAGGCGATGAGAGCAGTATCGGAAAATCCTTTGGGGATCTCTACCCGCATCTAGCTCATGCAACTAACCTGCTAATAGAAGCAGTAGAACCAGAAATAATTGCTCACCGATGTGAAGTAGTTTTCCTGTCTTTACCAAATGGTCTAGCTTGCCAAATCGCGCCCAAACTGTTGGAAAAAGGATGTAAAGTACTAGATTTGAGTGCAGACTATCGGTTTAGTAATTTGACAACTTATACAAATTGGTATGGCATTGAGAGAAGTGATCGCACCATTGCAGCTACAGCAGTTTATGGATTACCAGAACTTTATCGCGATCGCATTGCCGAAGCTCAACTCGTTGGCTGTCCTGGTTCCTATCCCACCGCTAGTCTTCTTGCACTTTCGCCACTCTTAAAGCAAGGCTTAATTAGGCCAGAAACAGCTATTATCGATGCCAAATCTGGTACATCTAGCAGTGGACGGCAAGCTCAAACTAATTTATTACTAGCTGAAGCAGACAACTCTATAGCAGCTTTCAATATCGGCCGTCACCGTCATACCCCAGAAATTGAGCAAATTTGCAGTGACTTAGCTGGTCACGAACTCATGATCCAATTCACACCGCACCTTATCCCAATGGTACGCGGTATTTTGGCAACGGTATATGCCACAATGAGCGATCCCGGTCTAGTGCGAGATGATTTAATCACAATTTTCTCAGCCTTTTACCGAAACTCTCCTTGGGTGAGAGTCTGTGGTAGCGGCGTTTACCCCCAAACCAAGTGGGCAAGTGGTAGTAATCTTTGTTATATCGGTGTAGAAGTTGACCCGCGCACAGGTCGCGTGATTGTCATGTCAGCAATTGACAATTTAATTAAAGGACAGGCAGGCCAAGCGATTCAGTGTCTAAACCTGATCATGGGTTGGGATGAAACCTTAGGGTTGCCCAAGTTGGGGTTTTATCCGTAATTGGGGATTGGGGATTGGGTATTGGGGATTGGGGATTGGGAAGAGATAAAAAAGAAACTTGTTCAATATTTCTCCCTTATCTTCCTCATCCCCCTTGTCCCCAGTCTCTACTTCGGCCCCAAACCCACAGCACCAGCATAGACGGCGCGATCGCCTAGTTCATCTTCAATTCGCAGCAAGCGATTATATTTTGCTACACGTTCGCTGCGACACAGGGAACCTGTTTTAATTTGACCGGCACGGGTTGCTACGGCTAAATCAGCGATCGTTGTGTCTTCTGTTTCACCAGAACGATGGCTAATTACTGAACGGATACTGTTGCGAGTTGCCAAATCAATTGTTTCCAAAGTTTCGGTAAGAGAACCAATTTGATTGAGTTTAATCAAAATGGCATTAGCGGCTTTTTCCTGGATGCCTCTTTGCAAGCGAGTGGCGTTGGTAACAAACAAGTCATCTCCTACCAATTGCACCCGCGAACCTAACTTCTGGGTAAGCAATTGCCAACTTTGCCAATCTTCTTCGTGTAAACCATCCTCAATTGACACAATTGGGTATTGGTCAACTAGTTGTCCTAAATAATCAATAAACTCAGCCGGGGCGTGAGGTTTACCATCGTAAACATACTGACCATTCTTGTAAAACTCACTAGCCGCCACATCCAAAGCCAAAGCTACTTCTTCCCCTGGTTTATAACCAGCTTTCTTAATGGCAGCAACCAGCAATTCCAAAGCCACCTGATTAGACTCTAGGTTAGGGGCAAAACCACCTTCATCGCCCACACCAGTAAGCAAACCCTTTTCATCTAATACTTGACTGAGGGTAGCAAACACCTCTGCACCCCAGCGCAACGCTTCCCGGAAGGAAGTTGCGCCAATTGGGACAATCATAAACTCTTGAAAATCCACGTTATTTGATGCGTGTGCGCCACCGTTAATCACATTCATCAACGGCACTGGTAGCAAATTCGCTAAAGGCCCACCCAAATAGCGATATAAAGGAATTACTAAAGATTCAGCACTAGCTTTAGCAGCTGCTAAGGAAACCCCCAAAATCGCATTAGCCCCCAAATTTTTTTTGTTCGCAGAACCATCTATAGCGATCATTGTCCGGTCTAGCAGTTCTTGGTTGAGGACATCCAAGCCTAACAATTTTGGCGCAAGTGCTTCCTTGACGTTTTGTACTGCTTTGAGTACGCCTTTGCCCCCATAACGGCTTTTATCGCCATCACGCAGTTCGTGAGCCTCAAAAGTGCCAGTAGACGCACCACTGGGAACCTGCGCCAGTCCTACAACACCGTTGGCTAAATGTACTTCGGCTTCAATTGTCGGTCTACCGCGTGAATCAAGAATTTCACGGGCTGCGATCGCAACAATTGCAGTATCTAGAAATTTACTCATCTGTACTTTATCCTTTGTTCGAGTGTCTTACGCATACAGTCCATCTGCCTAACCCAATCGCTAGCATAGGCGTTTAAGAGACTTTATTGGCTGAGATTAAAGAAGATTTTCATTATATGGATAGGGATCAACGCCAAAAACGTGTAAGAGAATGTTTATCCTGTCTTTTTCCTTCATCGCATTTCTACCTTCAGACTTTGAGCTAGGTAAAATATTGGCAGAGAATAACACTAAATCAATTACAGAGAAAAGGTCAATATGCGATTACTACATACAATGCTGCGGGTGGGCAACCTTGAAGAATCCTTAAAGTTCTACTGTGAACTTCTAGGAATGAAATTACTGCGCCGAAAAGATTATCCAGGGGGAGAATTTACCCTGGCTTTTGTTGGCTATGGCGACGAAAGCGACAACTCAGTCATAGAATTAACCTACAACTGGGGGGTAGAAAAGTACGAATTGGGTAATGCTTATGGTCACATTGCCCTTGGCGTTGATGATATTTACGCTACGTGTGAGGAAATCCGCAATCAGGGCGGTAAAATCGTGCGCGAACCAGGCCCGATGAAACATGGTTCGACAGTAATTGCTTTTGTGGAAGATCCAGATGGGTATAAAATTGAACTGATCCAACTGGGAACTCAAGGGTCAGCAGTCAAACAGGAATCACAAGAGCAACTTGTGAGTCAGTAATTCTTATAATTAAGAATATAAGCTAATAAGCTCGGGTTAAGGCTTGCTCCTCCCTCACCTCCTTAAAAAGGCTATTACCAACGTCTTTGTGACAGTTAAGATAAGATGTTGCATTGGCCGACATCTTGCCCATAACTTAAGTTGTGCGGCTCAGAGCTACTGTCCACTTAGGTGGACTGAAATTTTCCCTAACACGCAGAGTTTAGCCATCGACATCGCTTAAAATTTTATATTTAGCCCTTTTGAAAGGACTTTAGCTATCAGCCTGGGAATAAATTCCCAGACGGGTTAACAACGAAGCGGAAGATTTATTTGATGTTAGTAATGATAAGCCTCAAAAAGGAGCGAATTAAGCCACCCAGTAAAACCCTATCAAAGGCAATAAAGTTGTAAAAAAATCCACACCGATGTCTTGAAAAGTTGAGCTACATACAGGGAGATTGATTCTTGCAGCATACTGGCATCTTATCCGGGTAAACCCAGACGCGCGAGACTTTTCACTTTTTGCCTCCCGTTTTTAGGCGGGTTAGGGGAACTTCTCTGCGTAAATCCTATTAGTATTACGCCCATACTGTGTGTTGATGAAGAACACTAACAGCGACGCCGAATAGCCCGTCGTAGACATCGCTCTAATAGCACCGTTTGGAAAAGTCCGTTCAGAACAGTGTTTTCGTTTTAAATTAGGAAATAGGTAATGGATTAAACTATCGCCAATTACCAATCCAAAATTGCCACTGGAGATACACGCGGACGCTGAGAATGTTTGGATAATTAGGGACTAGGGAAGAGTTTTCCAATACCCAGTCTCCAATCTCCAATCCCCAACACGCAATCCCCAATCCCTAAACTAAAAATCAAAATTCCAAAATTATAAAGATGCAACCTACAGATCCAAATAAATTTACTGATAAAGCCTGGGAAGCGATTGTTAAATCTCAGGATATAGTCCGTGCTTATCAACAACAGCAACTAGATGTTGAACATTTAATTATCGCCCTGTTAGAAGAACCCACTAGTCTAGCAATACGTATCCTGGCTCGATCTGAGGTCGATCCAATCCGCTTCCAACAGCAGTTAGAAGCCTTTACCCAACGTCAGCCGAAAGTTGGTAAAAGTGATCAACTCTACCTTAGCCGGAGTTTAGATGTTTTACTAGACCGAGCCGAGGAAGCTAGAGCCAGGATGAAAGATTCCTACATTTCGGTGGAACACATACTTTTGGCCTTAGCTGAAGACGATCGCGTTGGACGAAAGATACTCAAAGGCTTTGGTGCGGATGCAGCTAAACTAGAAGCTGCTATCAAAACCATTCGCGGTAGCCAAAAGGTAACAGATCAAAGCCCAGAATCGCGTTATGAAGCCTTACAAAAATTTGGCAGAGATTTGACAGAACAGGCAAAATCTGGAAAACTCGATCCAGTGATTGGGCGGGATGACGAAATTCGACGGGTAATTCAAGTCTTGTCTCGTCGTAGCAAAAATAACCCTGTATTGATTGGTGAACCTGGGGTAGGTAAAACTGCGATCGCAGAAGCTTTAGCGCAGCGAATGGTAAACGGTGACGTTCCCGAATCTTTGAAAAATCGCCAGCTTATCTCTTTAGATATGGGTAGTTTGATTGCTGGGGCAAAATACCGAGGTGAATTTGAAGACCGTCTAAAATCTGTTCTACGGGAAGTTACGGAATCTAATGGTCAAATTGTCCTGTTTATTGACGAATTGCATACCGTAGTCGGCACAGGTTCCAATCAACAAGGAGCAATGGATGCCGGAAATTTGCTCAAACCAATGCTGGCGCGGGGAGAACTGCGTTGTATTGGCGCTACTACCCTCGACGAATTCCGCAAACACATTGAGAAAGACGCTGCCCTAGAACGCCGCTTTCAGCAAGTATTTGTCGATCAGCCAACTGTGGAAAATACTATTTCCATTCTCCGGGGATTGAAAGAACGTTATGAAGTGCATCACAACGTCAAAATTTCTGATTCGGCGTTGGTAGCAGCAGCAACACTGTCAGCACGTTATATTAGCGATCGCTTCTTACCAGATAAAGCTATTGATTTGGTGGATGAAGCAGCAGCACAGTTGAAAATGGAAATTACCTCCAAACCAGCAGAATTGGAAACCATTGATCGCCGCCTCATGCAGTTAGAAATGGAAAAGCTGTCATTAGCTGGCGAAGAAAAGGGTATCCCCCAAACGAGAGAACGTTTGGAGCGCATTGAGCAAGAAATCGCCGATTTAACCCAAAAGCAGCAAATATTTAATGAGCAATGGCAAGGCGAAAAGCAGATATTGGAGGCGATAAGCGCCTTAAAGAAAGAAGAAGATGCGCTGCGAGTGCAAATTGAACAGGCGGAACGTGCTTATGACCTAAATAAAGCTGCCCAACTGAAGTATGGCAAATTGGAGGGAGTGCAGCACGAGCGCGAAGCCAAAGAAGCGAGCCTTTTAGAAATTCAAAACCAAGGTTCCACGTTGCTGCGAGAACAAGTCACCGAAGCCGATATTGCCGAAATCGTCGCCAAATGGACAGGAATTCCCGTCAATCGCCTATTGGAATCAGAACGGCAAAAATTGCTGCAACTAGAAAGTCATTTACATCAACGAGTCATTGGGCAAGAAGAGGCTGTAGAAGCGGTAGCAGCCGCAATTCGTCGCGCCCGTGCGGGGATGAAAGATCCCTCTCGTCCCATTGGTTCATTTTTGTTCATGGGTCCTACAGGCGTGGGTAAAACCGAACTCGCCCGTGCTTTAGCTCAGTTTCTCTTTGATTCTGATGATGCATTAGTGCGCTTAGATATGTCTGAGTATATGGAAAAACACTCAGTTTCTCGGTTAGTAGGAGCGCCTCCAGGATACGTAGGCTATGAAGAAGGCGGTCAGCTTTCCGAGGCGGTTCGTCGCCGTCCTTACTCAGTGGTGCTATTGGATGAAGTCGAAAAGGCGCACCCCGATGTGTTCAATATTTTATTGCAGGTGTTAGATGATGGGAGAATTACTGACTCTCAGGGAAGGACGGTAGATTTTCGTAACAGCGTTATTGTGATGACCAGTAACATTGGTAGCGAACATATCTTGGATGTATCTGGTGATGATTCCAAGTATGAAATGATGCGGAAGCGGGTAATGGATGCTTTGCGATCGCATTTCCGCCCGGAATTTCTCAACCGCGTCGATGACATTATTCTCTTCCATACCTTAAATCGCACGGAAATGCGGCAGATCATCCGTATTCAACTCAAACGGGTAGAAAATCTCCTGCGCGAGCAAAAAATCTTCTTTGAGATATCCCAATCTGCCTGTGATTACCTTGTCGAATCAGGCTACGACCCAGTTTACGGTGCCCGTCCACTCAAACGGGCAATTCAGCGAGAAGTAGAAAACCCCCTTGCCACCAAGTTATTGGAAAATACTTTTATCTCTGGAGACACGATTATCATTGATAAAAATGAAAACGGTCTATCTTTTAGCAAAAAAGTGCTGGTAAAAGTATCAATGCCGCAAACTACTGTCAAGCTGGTTGAGTCAGCACCAGAATCGTAAAAGCTAATACACCCTCGAGAAGATACAGATAAAACTAGATCACCCTATTTTCTTATTCGTTAGGTGAGAAGGGGTGATCTAATTTGTATTGGAGTACAGATATTACTGGGTAATTCACAATACAGCGAATAAAATAGCAAGAGCAGATTTCCTGTCCTGGAGATTCCTATTATGAAAGTAATCCAAGCTCTTGCTCGTTATTTTCCAGATAAATGTGGTGGTATTCAAGTAAACCTCAACGATTTACTGCCAGAATTGCGATCGCTCTTAGCGTTGGCGGAGCCTACGCATGATATTGACATCCTGATAGCAGCAGCTAGTAACGGTTCCCCAAAAGAAGAGACTTATAAATATAACGACGTAGAAGTTTATCGATATCCTGTATTTCCTGCGCCCAAAACAGAACCGAATCATGGACAATTCCCGCATGGGAAATTTGAATATTTCGCTAATTGGTTAACCAACCAAAAAGCAGACATATATCATCAGCACCATTGGGAAGTATATTGTGGGTTGCCTCATTTGCAATTAGCTAAAGAATTAGGTATGGCAACAGTGTTAACAGTACACTATGCTATACCCGTTTGCCAGCGAATTACTTTGATGTTCAATGGACAGAAAGTTTGCGATGGCAAAATTGATGTGGTGCGGTGTTCTCAGTGTGCTGATACTTTGAGCAAAAAGCTACCTGCTGCAACGGTCAAAAGTTTGAGCCATTTGCCCTTGGATCTCCTCAGTCGCCTACCAATGCCTGTGAGTGCATATCTTCCAGCTTCAGTAGACGATGGCAATCTGGGAAGGTTTGTACGTCCTTTTGTCGTACCTGGCTATGTTGCTGCACGCCAAAAAAGTTTGCTCAAAATGGCAAAATATGCTGACCGCATTGTGACAGTGTGTGATTGGCTTTATAAAGCTCTACTCATCAACGGCATACCTGAAGAAAAACTCATTCTCTCTCGACATGGAATTTCTTATACTGCACAAAAAAAATTACCACAGACAAAACAGCAATCAGACCCTTTAAAAGTAGTTTTTTTAGGACGCTGGGATATATATAAGGGTATCGAGATTTTAGTACAGGCAGTTAAAGATTTACCGCCTCTTGTCAAGATTGAGTTGGTCATTTATGGAATAACACAGGATGAACGATATCGCCAAAAAATCTTTAATTTGATAGCAAACGATCCTCGGATTCGTGTGAATAAACAACTAACTAGAGTTGAACTTCCCCAAACTCTAGCTAACTATGACTTACTGGCTGTACCTTCCCAATGCCTGGAAACTGGGCCTTTGGTTGTATTAGAAGCCCACTCCCTATCTGTACCTGTTATCGGCTCTAACTTGGGGGGTATTGCTGAACTTGTTAAGCATGGCATTGATGGTTGGTTAGTGACTGCTAACGATACTAAGGCTTGGACTCAAGCTTTTGAGCTATTAGCAACAGATACTAATTTACTTAATAAATTACGCCAAGGTATTAAACCTGTTCGTACAGTAAATATGCAGGCAGCAGATTTAGCAGCCATATATAAAAACCTACAACGGTAGTTTCTCTTTCTGGGTAGATAAATCCGAATAAAATATAACTCACGAGTCAATATTGTAGAGATGAATGAAACCGAGATTCAGAGATGGGCTATAGGATTGAAAAGAATGCTGAACATCAAACATTTTCTTGATCGAGTACAAAATAAAATATGGCGACTATACAATCATAAATTGCCTGAATTTCTAAGTAGCGTGCAGTTTCTTTGGCTATTGCATATTGGTAGTAAGCAAATGTTTGTTAATCAGAAATCTGCGATGATAATTGCACCGCACCAGGATGATGAAGTTTTGGGGTGTGGTGGTTTAATTAGACTCAAGCGAGAACAGAATGTGCCAGTCCAGATTGTTTTTGTCACAGATGGAGCAGCAAGTCATGGCAAACATCCCAAGTTTCAATCTGGTGAAATAGTTCCAATTCGTAAGCAGGAAGCGCTTTGTGCTTTAAGCATCTTAGGCATAGACAAGAGCCAAATTTACTTTCTTGACAAACCAGATAGTCAGCTTCAATATCTAGATGCAAGCAAGCGCCAACAAACAATTGAACAACTTGCTCAACTCCTGAAATCCTTCCAGCCTGGGGAGGTTTATGTGACTCACCGACAAGACCGTATTAAAGACCACGAAGTAACTTATGAATTACTGCTAGCGGCGATTCAATACTCAGAAATTGAGGTTGATATTTTCCAGTACCCTATTTGGATTCTCTGGAAATCTTTACTCTTCCGTGACCTGAAACTAGGTGAATTAGCATCAGCTCACCGTATATCTATTCATTCTGTTCAAAGTAAGAAGATGGAGGCGCTTGAAGCCTACCGCTCCCAGTGCCTACCTATTGATGCTGAAACTTCTGCTGTACTAAAGCCTGGTTTCCTACGGCGATTTCTCGTACCGTATGAAATTTTTTTCAAGCCAACTTCTATGTTGTCAGATCAATAGTCTAATAGATAATTTGTACAAACGATAGTGTAATTCAGCTATTGACTATTAAACTTAATTACTGCGTATTTGCTTGAAATTAAGAATATTTGCTCTGCCGCTTCCCCATTACAGGGAGATTTAAAATTTTTTTATATTATTTTGCCCATAACTGATATTTTTACTTTAACAAATGGGTACTATAACTTTAGTATGCTGACCACATGTTCATAAAGCTACCTTTGAATGAAATAGGTTTTTACAAAGTTAATTTTAAATCATACTATTTCTCTATGAAAGAGAGCTTAATTAGCCTGTAAATACAGGTTTTATTTCTGTGACATCAGTCTTCTGTAAAAGGATAAATTTTTATCGATGAAGGCAGGAGGCAAGAGGAAAACTGCCCGACACTCTCTACGAGACGCTGCGCTATCTGTTTCCTGCCGCAAGCAGACCGATGTTGGGTTTAAGACCCCCAGTGAATTTTCTTTCAGTGGCTTCAATTCAGGAGGGGTCGAATCTTATAAGTGAATTGCTCCTCCTACCTCCTACCTCTTTCAATTCATAAACAGGCATAAATTAAATAATTTTTAAAAGTTCAGTATTTTTCGGTATGAACCCAAAAATGAACCCATGATATAAATCGTATAAATCATATTTGTTAATTTGCCAATGCATTTTTAACAATGTTCAAACAAGGTTGATTTTCATAAAAATCATAACTATCACTTTTAATTCAATTTTACATATAGGCTGAGTTACCTATAAAATCAATATCCTCAAATTTGTAAAAAAAACATTTGGCAGGGAAGCTTCTATGTCTATAAGACGCAAGTTGTTCAAGGCAGGAATATTTTGTTTAAGAAAACTTAGTACTCAGTTTTTATCTACAATAAAAAAGCAAATTGTTTGGCTAATAAAAGCTATTTTTACCACCAATAGAAGACGTGGTACGGCAAATGCCGGGTTTGTATTGCCAACGGTAGCAATGGTATCTTTAGTTGTTGTACTATTAACAATTGCAATTTTATTCCGATCTTTTGAGCGTTCCAAAAATGCTAGTAATGTTCGAGTAAATGAGGCTGCACTTAATGCTGCAACTCCGGCAATTGATCGATCTAGAGCTAAATTAAACAAGCTATTTCAAGATGGACGGCTACCACGAGCTACGCCAACAGACGATGCGTTGTACTCTACTTTGACAACTAATATAGACGAATATACCTTTGGCGATGAAACTCAACTGAAGCTAATTAAAGATTCAGCAGAACTAAAAACAGCGTGGCTGTACCCTGTCGATACCGATAATAACGGCAAATTTGATAGTTATACCCTCTACGGAATTTACTTTAAAAATCCTCCAATAAGTAGTGGTGCATATACCCGTGCAAGAAACTCCTTAGAGGCGAGAACTCCACCAATGACGGCTGGTGGTGTAAGTGGAGATTGTGGAGATACTTTAGGCACAAGTGCCACCTTAGTAGGTAATACTGGCTGGTTTAATATCGGTGGCAAACTGAAAAAAAGTTTTTTTGCTTACACCGCAACTGTTCCTATTACTGGTACACCTGCTGATACTAATAATTATGAGCCATATAAAGGCAATAAAGGCTTCTCTGCCCTAGAGTATCAACAAGACCGCGTGCAACTTCCTGTGGTTAACAATGCAGTTATTTATGAGGATGATATCAACCTCACTCCAGGTCCTGCCTTCAAACTGAATGGGCGGATTTTTACCAATAGTAACTTCTTGACTGGGGGAGGATCAGGAATTACGCTATATCAAGTTAGTAGTAAAGCATCATGTTTCTATGAAGCCGATAACGCCAAAATACTTATTGGTGGTAATACCGCCGCTGGTGGATTCACAGATGATAGTGATCAAAGTCCCAGTACCAAAGTACATTTATTTCAGGGAACAAGCACCAATCCAACTGAGAGTAATTTTCAAAAATCAGTTACCGAAAGTCCGAGGAACATTGCTTATAACAGCCTAGCTTATGTGCAGCGTATCAATCGCTTAGTTTCTGCACAGATGACTAATGATGCTAGTACTGACCCGACAGAGGTTAGCAACGGTATTAACCAGGAATACCAGAAGCGTAGCTTAACAGCAGCAGATTTCACCGCAGCTGAACAAGCTCAGTTCCGCAAACAACAGCTAGAGCTTTACTTTAAAAAGCGCACCCGTCGCGTACCTTTTACAGAGGTTCCTTTTAATAGTGAATTGAGTGTTGTTTTAGGCACTTACGAAACGACCACCAGTCCACTAAATGGTAGTGGCGATACGCTACGTCCCCCAGATCTTTGGATTTATCCAACCGACCCCAGCGATGGTAAAACGACAGGCAGTAACTATACTCAGCTGACACTGAATACAGCAAGTGGTGGCACAAAGCTTTTACCTGATGCAACTGAACCAACTACTCTACAAAAAGACCCAGACGGTAAAGAAGCATTTTTAGGCGATCGCATTTCAGTTGGTAATAATTTACCTCAACTTTGGTGGAATGGAACAAGCTTTGTTGGGCCAAATCCACAAGACACTCAAAATATTACAGGTATTACATGGAACAACACTGGAGGAGGCGATCGCACTCGTCGCACTCGCGTAGAGCAACTGGCTGATTTGGGAGCTACAAACAGAGATGGAGACTGGGAATTAGCAGCAGCTAAAGTCCCAACAAATCCACAAGATCCTGTCGGTGGCTTGCGGGTAGTTACTAGTGGTGGAATTTATTTACCTAGCCGTTATACTACTATAGGCCGTGTGGCTGATGTTGCTAACAGTATCACTGCTGATGCAGACTTTTCTACAGCCGCTAGTGTTACCACAAATATCTGGTCAGACATGATGCCAGTTGCCTCACCGAATGCTGCAACTAATACTAGTATTAAAGATAATACTATTGTATTAGCAAACGGCTCAAGCTCACTAAAATCAGGTATTACGACTACCGTAAGAGGTTCTAAGACTGATCAACAACTACTAGACGAATACACGCCCTACCTGCGGATGCGGGCAACAGCAGTTTATCACTACAACATTGCAAGTTACAATTCGCAGACTCCAGCACCTATTGCTTGTGTTAGTAGCTACTATGATCCCACTAAAAGTACCAGTGCTATAAATAAAGAGGGTTTACCTAATGCCTCCCCTATTGGCTCTGACCCTAGTACAAATGTTACTGCTGCCAACGCCGGAAATTCCAACAACGGTGTAGTTTACAATTTACCGGCTGATTTCACTACGAGTGAAACAACTTATGCAAACATCCTAAATTACCAAAAAGACTTGAAGTATCCCAATGGGCGTTGGGTAAATGAGCCATTGAAGAATGCTTTGGCAAAAGGTGCGGCTGACCGTACTATCTCACAAAGGTCTGCTGTTGAATCTGCACTTTGTGCCATACAAATTTTAGACGGCACTATTAGCGTTCAGGGTACTCCCGCCATTCCTCACGGTGCAATCATGGAAACTGCCTTTCTCGACCCCAGGCAAGTTAAGGCAATTCATGCTGATGAGTCAACATCTGGTGTAGAAACATTCACTAATGCAGATGGTTATACATTACCTAATGGAACAATTATTAAAGCAAGTGTAGCAAATGCTGCTGACTACAATCTTGCCTTTGCAGCTCGTCAACCCCTAGAAATTCGAGCCACAGTATTAGATATTGACAAGCTGCGAGGAAAAACTATTAGTGGTGGTGTAGCTACAACAACAGAATACTTATTACCAAATAGCGGCATTATCTATGCTACCCGTGATGATGCGCTTTTAGATGCGAGTGCAACGGGAGTAAACCAAACGACAGTAAGTCCTGTTGACTATATACTTGACCCAACTCGCCGTCCTAACGCCATTATGTTGGTCAATGGTGGAAAAATCTGGCGGACAAACTCTTATAGAGACACAGAAAAAGGGCTAATTTTGGCTTCTAATCTGCCTGTATATGTTAAGGGTGACTTTAATCTTCACACCCAACAAGAGTTCATAACTGCATTACAAGATGATTGGGACAACTTCTATACTCGCACCGATCTCAACATTAACTTTGCCTGTCGTTCGGGTGATCCAAGGCTACAAAATTGTGCTACTGGGGATGAATGGCGACCTGCAAGTGTCATAGCAGATGCTGTAACCCTACTTTCTAATAGCTTCCTGTTGGGTTTCCGCAATCAGGGAGACTATGACTTGAACAATAACTTGGGGGATACTACTTCCATAACCAATTTTAAAAATAATGGCTTTTTGACCAACGCCTACGTTACCAATGCTAATTGGTATAACAGCAGCGGTATACCAAATATCTTTAGTTCTTACCTTAATAACTTTGTCACACCAATTCAGCGACGGGGAAATTTCAACGAGTACTTAATGGAAGTTTGTCCGAAACTACCTGTTTCAGCGTGTACAGCACCTACAGACTGGAAAGTGAAGCTATCCCCAAATGGAACCTCGTGGGATATTAATGGTGATGGAACTAATGTTAGTATTCTAGGTCAATCGGCTTCAGGTTTAGAAACGACTGCTACTACAGTAAATCCAAAGTATCCCCGTCGAGTTGCGTTTAAACGTGATACCAGTGGCAACTTGGTCATTGATAGCGCTGATACTAATACTCCTAAGCGTCCTATACCCCTGGGAATTGATGATTCAAGTGGTAATGTAGCAGAGTTTCCCTACTCAGTGAGTTCCTTCCCGCGAAAATCCTCGACTGCTCTATGGTTCGAGACAAATGATTCAAACAATTCAGCCGACAAATCTTTAAGCATAGCGAGTAGCGCCCCTACTCTGCAAGCTCAACCGCGCTTGTCACAAGTCTTACAAATCAATGTACCTTTTGGGAGTCCTGGCTCACCTGACAGCAGCAGAAGGATAGGCCCTGGCAGTGGTCAAACCCCGAATCACTACAATTGGCTACAATTAGCCACTTCAACCACCTTCAACTTAGCCGCAGCAGCTGGAGATACACCTGCACGCTCCAATGAAGATAATGGTGGTTTACACAACTTCGTGAGGTTTATAGAGAACTGGAACTCAGACGATAGTACGGCAAATGCTACGCCGGCAAGGATTAGCGGCTCTTTTATCCAGTTTAAACGCAGTGCTTTTGCTACTGGGCCATTTACGACAACTTTAAGCGGAGCATATCCAATCGTTGGTAATAGCGGTCAAGCACCTTTCTATATAGCTCCTAAACGGCAGTGGGGTTATGATGTAGCGTTGCTTTCTCAGTCGCCTGACTTGTTTGCTCAAAAATTGGTGAGAACTCCAGATGATTTGCCTGATGAGTACTTCCGGGAAGTTGGTCGAGATGACTCCTGGGTGGCAACTTTATTGTGTGCTAAAAAAACCGACGACACTTATGCAATCGACGCAGATCAACGTCGTTGCAACTAATAATCAAATCTTAGAAGTGAGTGATTCGCAATGATTAAGCACAAACTACAGCAACCAATCCGTTCTTGTAATGAGTCTGGTTTTACGATTATTGAGTCGCTGGTAGCATTACTCGTAGTTGCTATTTTACTAACAGCGATCGCACCAGTAATAGTCCTGGCAACAGCAACCCGTGTTCAGTCTCGACGGGTGGAACTCGCAACTCAAGCGGCAAAAACATTCATTGATGGCATCAGAACTGGAGCTATTACACCGCCAAGTACAGTCATTACACTTGCTGCTCCTACATCAGCTGCGCCCAGACGCGTTTCAGATGTAGCGGGTACACCACCTGTAACAGGTACCCCAGGTGACTATTTAATTAATACTACAAATATGCTCGTTCCTACAGATGCAACTACTTTATATTGCTTTAAGAACGGTAGCATTTCTAATCCAGACTGTAGTAGCAATACTGGCAATTCATTTTATATCCAGGCTAGTCGAATTATTGTTCAAAGTGCTGGGGTGAACGATGGCTATCGTCTGGGAATTAGGGTTTATCGAGCAGATGCTGACTTTCCCTTAACAGCCAGCGATGATACTAAAAAAACGCAAACACCTTTCACTGGTGGATTAGGTAGCCGCAAAGCACCATTAATTGAAATGACAACCGATATTGGCAACAGTACAACTTCATTTCAGGCTTTATGTAAACGGCTAGGTATTGCAACAAATCAAACTTGCCAATAAAAAACTGGGCAAATTCACATTATGAGATTGATCGCTGTGCATCTATTAGCAAAGAGAATACCGGAGTATGATAAGGACACTAAAATTTCTGCTCAGTAACCAGTTGAAACGCTCCAAATGCATCCAGCAAGTTGATGGTTTTACGCTAATTGAATTGTTGGTAGCCATGATCCTGGCATTCCTGATCATCACACCGTTACTCGGCTTCATGATCAATATTCTGAACACAGATCGGCAGGAGCAAGCCAAGGCAAATTCTGAGCAAGAAATTCAAGCTGCACTAGATTACATTGCTCGTGATTTACAACAGGCAATCTATATTTATGATGCTACTGGAATTGGTTGTCTAACCGGTACTGCTGATACTACTACTTGCCCAAATGCAAGTACAACTGGTAATCAACTACCTAGTCCAAGTGCAACAGATAGAGTTCCTGTACTTGTCTTTTGGAAACGAGAATTAGTTAGTCAAGCAATTACAATTACAGGTACTCAAAAAGATGATACTTTTGTTTACTCATTAGTTGCCTACTATTTAATTAAAGACACTAGTTCTACTTGGTCTAAAGCTGCTCGTATCGCCCGATGGCAAATTAGGGATGGTATAGCAGATCCTAGTAGTACACAAACTTGTGGGAAGTATCTAGTCGGTCAGTGTCCTAGTGAAGGTTTTGCTTTATTTAAGCTTGATGGAATAGGCACAATAACACAAAAGATGAATTCTTGGACAAAAGCTACAGCAAGTTACACTGCCGATACCACGGTACTTGTTGACTTTATTGATCAAACCAAAACTGACGATGTATCAAAAAATATAGCAGCAACGTGCCCTGCTAATTCTACTACACCCAGTGTTGTTACATGGTCAAAAGTACCACCAAACACAACTACTTTGAATACTCGTGATACGTATAAAATGACTGGCTTTTATGCCTGTGTTGATCGAGTTAACACAACAGCACAAGTCTTTATCCGAGGCAATGCACTTGCTCGTATCGAAACCGACGCAAATAGACTTAAAAATGATAGTGATAGCAAAAAAACCTATTTTCCAACTGCAAGTGTACGAGTACAAGGACGCGGATATTTGTATACCAAGTAGATGCTGAAGTTCAAAGGATTACTTAATGGCAGCCATTATGGAAAAGTTAAGTTTGAAGTTATTTAACCCAAACAGTAGAAATGAAATCAGTAAACAGCGATGTCTAATTAACAGAGTGGGTTATACCTTTAGATACCACCAACAGGATGCTGGCTTTAGCTTAATAGAAGTGGTTGTAGTGGTACTAATGATCGGAATTTTAGCTGCGATCGCAGTTCCTAGTTGGTTTGCCTTTGTAAATAGACAGAAAGTGAATAAGGCTAACGATGCCGTTTTAGCCGCACTGCAAGAAGGACAGCGTGAAGCTAAAAACAAAAAACTTAACTACAGTGTCAGTTTTCAGAAAAATCCCACAACCCAAAATGTAGACGTTGCCATTTATCGTACCGATGCTGCAAGCTCCACATGGCCATGGAAACCTTTAGGGGCGGATGTAGGCGTTAGCTCTGATAAATTTTTGCTAGGTACAAATCTTAGTGGCGAAAACACTGCTGCTTCATCTGTATCTTACACTTTAAGTGCGTCAACAAAAATTACCTTTGACTATATGGGGACTTTACCTAATGCAAACTTTGGAACACCTATAGCCCCTTTGACAGAGCCACCTGGGTTAAAAATAGTGGTAGCTGTACCAAGCTCTGCAAACTCTACATCGGCTAGTAACGTAAAGCGATGCGTCATTGTGAAAACTCTCTTAGGCTCAATGCTCACAGAAAAAGACGATAAATGCAGCTAAGTAATTTATGTAGTAATCTTTATTTAAAGATACGTGATAGCACTGTATATAAAACGGCACATTGATCGCAAAATTAAAACATCAGGTGCAGTTTTAATGTTTGATAGATTTATTTAATAGTCGCTAATAAATTAGCCATTGGGTGAACATATAAAAAGCGTCCTAATCCAAATATTCTTTTTGTCAAATGACTGAAAACTTTGACTTTACTGTAGCTATCCCAACTTATAACGGTGAAAGTCGTTTGCCTGAACTACTAGAACGGCTACAAAACCAACTTAACACCGAAAATTTATCTTGGGAAATTATAGTTGTAGACAACAACAGCACTGATAACACAGCTAAAGTTGTTCAAACCTATCAACAAAATTGGCGGTGTCCTTACCCTTTAAAGTATTGCTTTGAAGCACTACAGGGAGCAGCTTATGCCCGAAAAAGGGCAGTTGCAGAAGCTAAAGGTAAATTCATAGGTTTTTTAGATGATGACAACTACCCAGTATTAAATTGGGTATCCGCAGCTTATACTTTTGGTGAAAAGTATCCCAAGGCGGGAGCTTATGGCAGCCAGATTCATCCTGACTGGGAAATAGAACCACCAGAAAACTTTCAGCGCATTGCTCCATTCTTGGCAATTACAGAGCGAGGTAATTTACCGCTATTATATGAAGCAGCTAAAAAATTACTGCCCCCATCTGCCGGACTTGTTGTCCGTAAACAAGCCTGGTTAGAAAGTGTACCAGATAAGTCTATTTTAACTGGTAGAGTTAAAGGCAATATGCTTACCAGTGAAGATTTAGAAATGTTGTCTTATATCCAAAAATCAGGATGGGAGATTTGGTATAACCCTGAAATGGAAGTTTTTCATAAAATACCAAGCTTCCGGTTGCAAAAAGACTATTTAATTCCATTTTTTCGAGGTATTGGACTTAGCCGTTATGTAACTAGAATGATAAATATAAAAAATATTTATAGACCAGTTGCTCTTTTAACTTATATGATAAATGACCTGCGTAAAAT
The DNA here is from genome assembly GCF_964245445.1 of uncultured Nostoc sp. Lineage (GTDB taxonomy): Bacteria > Cyanobacteriota > Cyanobacteriia > Cyanobacteriales > Nostocaceae > Nostoc. Next base: position 15,329 of record NZ_CAXTNE010000037.1, on the reverse strand, counting down.
AATTTTACACTTACTCAAATATCGAACTAAGCTAAAGCAAGATTTGGTACTTGCTTGCGAAATGGAACTTTTTTTAAGTAGTTTCATTAGCCCTTTTTACCTTTGGAAAAATGGATATTTTAAAAAATAAATTATCAAAAAATCAGATATTATGACTGAATTAACAGTTGAAACTTTAGACATTAGCGTAGCCATTCCTGCATATAATGGAGCAACTCGCTTACCTAAAATTTTAGATAAAGTATTAAGCCAGATAGGAATAGAACAACTTAGCTGGGAAATTATTATTGTAGATAACAATAGTTCTGATAACACATCTGAAATCATCCAGAAATACCAAAAAATATATAATGGAAACTGTCATTTAAGATATTTTTTAGAAACCGAACAGGGAGCAGCTTTTGCACGATTGCGGGCAGTACGTGAAGCCAGAGGGAAGCTAATCGCATTTTTAGATGATGACAACTTACCTGCACCTGATTGGTTATCAGAAGCATATAGCTTTGGATTGGAGCATCCTCAAGCAGGTGCTTGGAGTGGGCAAATTCATGGTGATTTTGAAGTCAAGCCGCCAGAAAATTTTGAAAGAATTCAAGCTTTTTTAGCTATTAGAGAACATGGCTCAAATCCATATTTATTTGATGCAGACAATTTAAGGCTTCCACCTGGCGCAGCGCTTGTTATCAGGAAAAAAGCATGGCTTGACAATGTACCACAACGACCTAATTTAAGTGGTAAGTTGCCTGGTATTTTGGTGCAGGGTGATGACTATGAACCATTACTTTATATACATTATGCAGGTTGGCAAATTTGGTATAACCCTACCATGCATACTTATCATCAAATACCACATTGGCGACTTGAGCAAGATTACCTCCTAACTTTGGCACGCGGCTGTGGGTTGTGTATTTTCCAGCTACGCTTAATAAATACTAAAAATTGGCAAAAACCGATAGTCTTTATAAAAACTGTCTTAGGAAATTTCCGCCGAGTATTACAACATCTCATTCAGTATAGAGGCCAATTTAAAAATAATCTAATTCTAATTTTTGAGATGGAGTTTTATTTGGCTAGCATGATGAGTCCTTTTTACTACTTTAAATGTAATTTAGGCAGATTATTAAAAAATAAAATGGCGTTATAGCAATGATTAAATCTACTAGCAGAAAATTGCCAAAAATTTCTGTAATCATCCCTGCTTACAATAGTGAAACAACCATTAAGCGTACAATTGAATCTGTTTTAAATCAAACTTTTTCTGACCTTGAATTAATTATAATTAATGATGGTTCGCAAGACTTAACAATAGAAGTAATTGCAGAAATTCAAGATTCACGAATAAAAGTATTTTCTTACTCCAATGCTGGCGGAAACGTCAGCCGTAACCGAGGGCTACACCTTGCAGTTGGAGAATTTGTTAGTTTCTTAGATGCAGATGATCTTTGGACACCTGATAAACTTCATTCTCAGTTAAAGGCTCTGCAAGAAAACATTACTGCAAAAGTTGCTTACAGTTGGACTGATTATATTGATGAAAATGGTGAATTTATACTTTCAGGCAAGCGCGTTAATCTCAATGGAAATGTTTATGAGAGTTTGTTATTAAATAACTTTCTAGAGAATGGCTCCAATCCTTTAATTTGTAGAAAATCTTTAATTCAATTAGGTAGCTTCGACGAATCTCTAAGCGCGGCTCAGGATTGGGATATGTGGCTGCGATTAGCTTCTAAGTTTGATTTTATATGTGTGCCATCTGTACAAATCTTATATCGCATAAGTGCTAATTCAGTTTCTTCTAATCTTGTCAGACAGGAAAAATCCTGCCTGCAAGTGCTTGAGAGAGCGTATAAGCAAAGCTCCTATCTACGAGATGCTCCTGCGCGTTCGACACTAAAGCATAATTGGAATATAAGCCTAGCAAATTTATACAAATACTTGACTTGTAAAGCGCTACAAAAGCCGTTTAACAAAAAAAAAGGTCTAGCATCTGCTATATTTTTGTGGAAGTATTTTCTTCATGACCCTTTAAGACTTCAGAATATAAATTTTACCTTAAAACTATTACTGAAAATTGTCATAATCCTTATAATCCCTACCTTGCTAGACAATATTACTAAGCAGCGCGAAGTAAGAAGGCAAGAAGCTGAAACATTGCTCAACGGCTGGGTAATTGAAAAGCGATCAGAAGACAAAAATGGATATCCGAGTGCAATTACTGTTTCTAGTTAATTCCAAAAATCTCTTGAATAAAGACTCCAGTAGTGGTTTTACCCTACTAGAAACTTTAGTAGTTGTTTTATTAATTGGTATATTAGCCACGTTGGCAATACCCAACTGGCTAGGTTTTGTGCAGACTCGCCACCTCAACTCTGCCCAAAGCGAGGTTTATTATGCTATGCGCCAAGCCCAGAGCCAAGCTAGTAGGGAAAAATTGACTTGGAAAGCCAGCTTTCGCGAACAAAACGACATTATTCAATGGGCTGTTCATCCTGCTTCAGTAAACCCATCTAACGCTAACTGGAATAATCTAAATTCCAATGTCCGCTTAGATGCGGAAACAACCTTACAAGAGTCAAATGGCATCAGACAAATCCAATTTGATTACAGAGGTAATGTCAGTCAACCACCACTAGGACGGATAACACTATCAAGCAAGTATGGTGGTAAAGTTAAGCGTTGTGTTGTTGTTTCTACGATTTTAGGAGCAATGCGAATGGAAAAAGACCATACCACAGCCGAAAACGGTAAGTATTGCTATTAAGATATTTTTAGTTTATTCAAATAAGGTATTGTGTGCTGAACTTACCAGCAATCTCAAAACAGCACCTGATTATTTTCACTCGCTATCCAGAACCAGGGAAGACTAAAACCAGACTAATACCTGCTTTAGGAACTGTTGGTGCTGCCAATCTTCAACGGGAAATGACTGAACATACAATATTTCAAGTTCAAGAATTGCAAAAAGCCATTGCCATATCTGTGGAAGTGCGGTTTGCTGGTGGTGATTCGCAACTTATGCAAGACTGGCTGGGGTTGGATTTGGTTTACCAGTCTCAAGGTGAAGGGGATTTAGGTTCGCGGATGGCGCGATCGCTTTTCGAGGCTTTTCAATCTGATGCCACAAAAGTAATTATCATCGGTACAGATTGTCCTGGAGTCAATGCCCAGATTCTAGAGACAGCCTTTGAAAAGTTACACACTTTTGACTTAGTACTTGGCCCTGCGATCGACGGTGGATATTACTTAATTGGGCTGCGCCAAAATATCCCGGAGTTATTCGTTAACATCGAGTGGGGAACTGCTCAAGTATTCCAGAAAACCGTGGACATTGCTCATAAACTTAATTTATCATACGTGAACTTGTCGCCTTTAGCTGATGTTGACCGACCGGAGGATCTGCCAATTTGGGAACAAGCTCTTGCAAGGGAGATGGAAAAATAAGGGAAATATAGCGATTTTTATATGGATGCAAAACCCACTAGGGGCGCACATTTGGGCGCTCCTACAAAATGCTTATATTACGACCGATTGAGAACTGTAATAAGGGAAATCGGGTAATTAATGAGTTTTTTCTTACAGCCCCGCATCATGTTCGTATCTTAAAACACCATAAATTTTCTGAAGACACTGCACATAACAAATGTTACTCTGGCCTAGTTGAAAACCAAGAGGCAGATAGCCTTTACCAATATTGAATCTGCTTTGTGTTTCTATACAAGAGTCACGGTCATAGGCACAATATTTAAGTAGCTTGAAATATGAAAATCACTCGTATTCATCGCCAGTTCAAAAAACTATGGTCAACCGTTTTACTTCCGTGAGTACTGCCCTCACACTTAAGGTAGTTGGAATAATTTGCATTTTGTCCTTTTTTGTTGACTTTTTGATTTTGTTGTTACCCTTTCAACCGACTGATCGGGTATGGCAGATCAACTTAGCAACAGCGCTAGTTGATCGGGGAATTGTGCCTCTAGTCGGTTTAGGGCTGCTGTTTGCTGCCTATTGGATTGATAGTGCTGATGCAGCAAGCGATCGCCCTCAAGGTATTGATTTAAGATTTCCCGCCGTGATCCTCTCAAGTATTTTAGGGTTGATGTTCTTGCTGATTTTTCCCCTGCATCTTAATAACGTCAATCAAGCTAAGACTCAAACACTTAACCGTATCGCCCAAGAAGGAGATCAGGCAGAAACTCAACTGAACAATCGGTTCTCGCAATTGCAAGCACAACTGAATACTGAGCAAGGAAAAGCTCAACTAGATCAACTGCGAACTCAAACCAAAGCTCAGTTTAGTGAAATCCTCAAAGATGACCAAAAATATAAGCAAGCGCTTGAAAGCCCTCAAATTCCTGCAAATATCAAAGAGTTGCTAACTAAGGCTAAAACAAATCCCCAACTACTTGATAAAGCTATTGAACAACAAACAGATATTCAGACGCTGCGAACTCAACAACTGAGCCAAGTTCGTCAGCGCAGAGACGAAGCAGAGAAACAAGCTAAAGATAGTGCATGGAAGTCTGGACTGCGGATTGGGATTAGCAGTTTGCTGTTGTCTATTGGTTACATTATCATCGGCTGGACAGGCTTAAAAGGTAGGGGTGCTGTACAAGGTGGTAAACCTAGAGCTACTGCACGCTAATCCATTATAGGTATGGCAGTAGGACGTTTGAAGGCTTATACTGCCATACGCCTAATAGCTAGTAACAATAAAAAGGCAATTATCACTCAGTAAAATCGCTATAAAACTTGGGTAATGTTCTCAATTTACATACTGACGTATAACGAAGAGTTAGATATTGCTGCTTGTATCGAATCGGCGATGCTATCGGATGACATCATTGTTGTGGATTCATGCAGTAGCGATCGCACTGTGGAAATCGCTAGTCGCTATCCCATCCGCGTCATTCAACACGCTTTTGAAAGCCACGGTCGCCAACGCACCTGGATGTTAGAGTCTATCTTTCCAAAGCACGAATGGGTTTACATTCTCGAAGCTGACGAGCGCATGACACCAGAACTGTTCGCTGAATGCGAAAAGGCAAGTCAGAGTCTTGACTACATCGGTTACTACGTGGCTGAACGTGTCATGTTCATGAATCGTTGGATTCGCTACAGCACACAGTATCCCCGTTACCAGATGCGCCTCTTCCGCCACGGTAAGGTTTGGTTTACAGACTATGGCCATACTGAACGGGAAGTTTGTGAGGGTGCAACTAGCTTTCTAAAAGAGACATACCCACATTACACTTGCAGCAAAGGCTTGAGTCGCTGGATTGACAAGCATAACCGTTATTCTACAGACGAAGCTCAAGAAACGCTATATCAACTAGAACAGGGAAAGGTCAACTGGCAAGATTTATTCTTTGGCAAATCGGAAGTCGAAAAACGCCGCGCCTTGAAAGATTTGTCTTTGCGTTTACCCGCCAGACCGTTACTACGCTTTGTATATATGTATTTTATCTTAGGCGGATGTTTAGATGGACGCGCCGGATTTGCTTGGTGTACATTGCAGGCATTCTACGAATATCTGATTTTGCTCAAAGTCTGGGAAATGAAGTATTTACCAAAACCTAATTTAGACGCAACAGCAATTCAGGCACAGGAGAGTACACAACAGTTACAGTGCGTGGATTCTGAAACGACACAGGCTGATGTAGCGTAAAATTTGAAGCAGCGATCGCCTATGATGGACGGGTAGGCGATCGCAAAATTCAATTTGCTCTAGCAAAAGGTTTTGTCAATCCAAGTCAAACAATTATTTTTATACCTACTAATGCAAAAGATATTGCCCAAGTTAGGATAGTGCCAAAACTTGACCACTACGTTGTTGAGGTTGTTTATCACAAAGAAATTGAAGAAAAGCAATTAGAAACCACAAGAATTGCGAGTGTTGACTTAGGGTTGAATAATTTAGCGGCTGTAACTTTCAATCAAGCCGGACTATTCCCGTTCTTGATAAATGGCAGACCTTTAAAATCTATCAACCAATTTTTTAAAAAGAAAAAAGCTGAGTTACAAGCAATCCTTAAAACTGGCATATCTAAGAGACTGAAAAATTTTTCCACTAAAGGTAACTTGAAAGTTGACGACTATTTTCACAAAGCAAGTTGTTCTCTAATCAACAATCTATTTGAGTTAAATATTGGTATTTTAGTTATTGGTAAAAACAACAACTGGAAACAAAAAATTGCTATAGGTAATCGAAATAGCCAAAATTTTGTACAAGTACCTCATACAAGGTTTATTGATCAAATTACCTATAAAGCAGAGCTAACTGGAATAAAGGTAATTGTTAATGAAGAAAGCTATATAAGTATTGCAAGTTTTTAGGATCAAGACGAAATACCATTTTATAAAAAAGGCACGCTTGCTACTTTTAGTGGCAAGAGAATCAAACCTGGATTGTAGTGCGATTCGTTCAGTCGAAACCCAAAATGGGAGGATGACTGGCAATGGTTGAGTAACCCAATCCTGGGTAGAGTTCGCACTTTCATCCTCAACCAAGAACAACAAAGGTAAGGTCAGGCAGCAAATAAAAGCTTGGCTTAAATCTGGAGTAATTGACCAAGGAGCTTTTACTGCCACATCTTAGGGTACGCCGCAAGGTGGTGTTATTTCACCATTACTTGCAAACACAGCCCTCCACGGCTTGGAAGAACGGATAAAACAGGAATTCCCAAAAATGTCTCATAGCATGAGGGAAAACTGGTTTCACAAAAAGGGAACCGATTTTAATCCTCCAAATATCATCCGCTACGCTGATGATTTTGTGATACTCCATGAAGACAAAACCGTTGTCCAAAAATGCCGAGAAATCACATCGGAATGGTTAGCTGGCATAGGACTTGAACTAAAACCTGAGAAAACCCGCCTAGCTCACACATTCAATCCCGAATTTAGTGAGGATGGTAATGCTGGATTTGACTTTCTTGGTCATCATATACAGCAATACCCTGCTGGAAAATATCGCAGCAGTAAAGGTAACTGCGGTGCAATATTAGGTTTTAACACCCTCATCACCCCATCCGCGAAGGCGAGTAAGGTTCACACCGAGGAAGTCAGAATAATCATCACAAAACACAGGTCATCACCGCAATCGGCATTAATTGATGAACTTAACCCTGTAATAAGGGGATGGTCTTCCTTTTACTCAAAATCCGACGCCAAGACCGTCGGAGAATTAGCAAAATAAGACAACCTCATTTACCTGAAACTTCGGAGATGGGCAAAACGCTGTTGTGGAAATGTCAAAGATGCCCATGATAAATACTGGACTTCCATACAAGGCGATAACTGGGTATTCGCAACCAGGAAAGGGGAAGCGAAACCCTTTCGGTTACTATCACATAACGAAGTTGAATGCAGTAGCACTGATTATGTGAAAGTTAAAAGCAATAAAAGCCCCTACGATGGCGACTTAGTTTATTGGAGTTCAAGACTGGGGACACACCCTCAAATGCCAAATCGTAAGGCTAAGTTGCTAAAGCAACAAAAGGGTAAATGTCCTGCTGTGGACTACGTTTTCATGATTGGGATGTAATCGAAGAAGACCACATCATTCCCAGAGCCATTGGCGGTAAGGATGAATACAAAAACCTTCAATTATTACATCGGTATTGCCACGACGAAAAGACCGCAATCAACCTGAAGGAAATAAGAAAGAAAGACCACTCAAAATTCCTAGAGAAGCTATCTCAATTTTGGGAAAAACTCGATTGGGAGTGGATAAATGATATTCCGTTTTTCAAAGGGTTTAGGTCAGGAAGTCCGGGGTGACAAATGGATAACACACTGAGTAGCCGTGTGCCATGAAAGTGGCAAGCACGGTTCCGAATGGGAGGGGTGATGCAGTAATGCACACCTCGACCCTACCCAGATCGAATGGTAATCAGCTAATCATGCAGACGTAAATGGCTCTCTGAACATATTGAGAAAAGCAATCTCTGAAGCTTTTGCCCAAGAGATAGAGGGGATTGTAGTTTTCCCAGTGAAGGTTAAACTTCTAAACTAAACATAGTGGGCATTTGTCCATATTGTTAGCAACTATGAATACCAATAACAAAAGTTACTCTAGCTTAAAACAGGAGAATTGGGGCTTGGTAATTGATCGCTTAAAGCAGGACTTAAAAAACGACCTGATCGCTGGTTTGTTGGTAGTAATTCCCCTAGCAACCACTATCTGGCTAACGATTACCATTGCTACTTGGGTAATCAACTTCCTCACCCAAATTCCCAAACAACTGAATCCCTTTGATGGGTTAAACCCAATTCTAGTAAATTTACTTAATTTATTAGTAGGTTTGGCTGTACCACTACTAAGTATTTTATTAATGGGCTTGATGGCTCGCAATATTGCTGGGCGGTGGTTGTTAGATTTTGGTGAACGATTATTACAGGCAATTCCTTTAGCCGGACAGGTATACAAAACCCTCAAGCAGCTTTTAGAAACAATACTAAAAGATTCTAATGGCAAGTTTCGCCGGGTAATTTTGGTAGAGTATCCTCGTCGAGGAATTTGGGCGATCGCCTTTGTTACTGGTGCAATCAGCAGTGATATCCAAGCTCAGATGCCTCGTCCCGTGCTAAGTGTTTTTATACCCACTACCCCCAATCCGACTACCGGATGGTACGCAGTAGTTCCTGAAGATGAGGTGGTAAACCTCTCCATGTCCATTGAAGACGCCTTTAAAATAGTTGTATCAGGTGGCATTGTCGCCCCCAATACGCCCTTGGTTTTCCCCAAAGAGTCCACGCTAGAAGTGAAACACAACGAAATCAAGCAGCAGGTTATTCCTGTTGAAGAAAGTTAAATTGGGGACTGGGGGTTGGGAACTAGGAACTGGGTACTGGGGAAAATGAGTATGTGGATTCATACCATAGCAAATTTTAAAATAATTTCTTTCCTAGTAGCCAGTATCCAGTACCTTCTTAGCGTAATTTTGTTGTTTGACTGTACCAAATTTGATATAATTGCAGGTTTGCCCCGTCTAGTTAATCAGTTCGCACCTAATCACCCCTTAGTTTTATGCAACCTCGTAAACCCCAGCAAATTGCTCGTGAATTGGCGCTTCTAAGCCTTAGCCAACTGCCAGTCAACCCAAAGAAATTAGAGAAATTGGAAGACGATCAACTAGTATCCAAGTTGGTACTAGGAGCAGTACGCACTCTGACCTCAGAAGTGCAAGATACCCTCGATAATGCCGCAGGTGAACTGCAACGCAGTAATGATCGCCTTTTAAGTAGCCAAACTCGGGCCTCCGACCTCAATACTGCTAGAACAATGCTGAAAGAAGCGATCGCCTGTACCCAGACAGCAATCAATCAATTGGGTACGGCAGTTGATTTCCCAGTATTGATTCAGTTAGCTAATCAGGATAAGGGAGTCCGTAATTACGCTAAAGAGCTTGTGATTACCGTTAACGAAAATCGACAAATTATAGATGAACTGCTTTCTACTGCCTTAGTAGATTGGCAAGTAACTCGCCTCGCCCAAATTGACCGCGATATCTTGCAAATCGCTGTGGCTGAAATGAAGTTCTTAGGAGTTCCAGACAGTATCGCCATCAATGAAGCTGTGGAGCTAGCCAAACGCTACAGTGGAGACGATGGTCATCGGTTTATTAACGGTGTTTTGCGCCGAGTCACTGAGCAGAAAAAGACAGCATAGGCTTTTATAATTACTTGCCAAAGTGAGGGAGCAGAGGGAGCAGGGGAAGAAGAACTATTGATTGTTGACCAATGCCCAATGCCCAATGCCCCAAGTTAAATTAAACTCATAACTTATAACTTATAACTCATATAACTAATACTGCTGCAATGGTTTTTAATTGGTTCCGTCGTAAATATAACGATTCCTCTGACACTCCCTCTGATAAAAAACAGGAAGAAACTTCTCCTGCACAAGAACCTCAGCCAGAGCCAGCCGAAACATTAACACCAACTGCTGAAACTGCTCCAGACACAACGACAGACTTGTTAGCGTTTGCTAAAGCTGCTTACAAAAATATTCAGCAAAAACAACAAGCCGAGGTAGTAGAAACCCCGGCTGATTCAGCAGAAGCCTCATCAGCATCAGCACAACCGGAAACCGCAGAAATGGCAATTGCGGAAATTACCGAACCAGAAGTAATTGAGGAACCTGTTAGTACAACCATAGAAACATCACAGCCAGAAGTTATCCAAGCTACTACTGAGGAAGAAGGTACAGAAAATTCCTCAGTAGCAGCAATTGCTGAAGAGCCAGATGTCTCCAGCTCAGAACTCACGGCAAATGAGGCTGAACCAACGCCCACCGAACCAGTAGCTACGCCAGAGGCAACACAGCCAACAGCACTATCCTTCTTAGAACGGGCGGCGGCAGAACGGCAAGCCAAGCTGGAACAACTAATGGCCACTGCCATTGAAGTTCCAGAACCAGAGGTAGTACAGCCAGTAGCTGCAACTTCAGAGACAGGAGAGGAAATTCCTGGACTGGTATTTGATGATGGGTTTGTCTGGTCGGCGAAAGTTTTAGCGGCTCAAGGTAGAAGTCCAGAAGACGTTTCTATTGAAGAAATTACCTGGCTGAAAAAGCTCCGGCAAGGGTTAGATAAAACTCGTCGTAGCATTCTTAACCAACTCAAGGCGATCGTTGGTCAAGGGCCGCTAAACCAAGCTGCTGTGACAGAAATTGAGGCATTGCTCCTGCAAGCTGATGTGGGTGTAGAAGCGACAGACTTTATTATCAATGCCCTACAGACAAAACTTCGTGAAGAAGTTACTGCACCTGAAGAAGCGATCGCTTACCTGAAAAAAATCCTCCGGGATATGCTGGATGCACCAAGCATTGCATCCCATAAAACTATCTTTACCCCAGAAAAAGAAACCTTGAATATTTGGTTAATTACTGGGGTGAATGGTGCCGGTAAAACCACCACCATCGGCAAAATTGCCCATCTGGGACAAAAATCTGGTTATAAATGCTTGATTGGGGCAGCAGACACCTTCCGCGCCGCAGCTGTGGAGCAGGTAAAGGTTTGGGGTAGTAGAAGTGGTGTAGAAGTAATTTCCAATCCGGGAAAGAATACAGATCCGGCAGCAGTTGTGTTTGATGCGATCGCAGCCGCCCAAGCACGTCAAACCGAATTACTTCTGGTAGATACAGCTGGGCGTCTGCAAAACAAGAAAAATTTAATGGACGAACTTAGCAAAATTCGGCGAATTATCGACAAAAAAGCCCCAAATGCCAAAGTAGAATCTCTTCTGGTTTTAGATGCCACTTTAGGGCAAAATGGACTGCGGCAAGCCGAAGTTTTCTCCCAAGCTGCCCAACTGAGTGGCGTTGTCTTAACCAAGCTCGATGGTACAGCCAAAGGCGGTGTTGCCCTTGCCGTTGTGCAACAGCTAGGTTTACCCATTCGCTTTATTGGTGCTGGTGAAGGAATTGAAGACCTGCGCCCCTTTTCTAGCTATGAGTTTGTCGAAGCTCTCTTGAGCGGCTAACTGAAAAATTTGGGGTTAAATATTTTTCTTGACAACTGATAAATTTAGGGATTACTGATCTGGTATTATCACTTGAACTCATTAGAAACAGATCAATTCTTGTAAATCATAAGTTTGTCGCAATAAATGGATAAGTTTTGCTAAAATTTCAAGCTAGTGCCTTTTTTCACGCTCTGAATGGGCATTTAAACGCAACACACAAAACCCCCGAAGCTTCCATCTTGCAGTAAGGAATTTAAAGGGCAAGCGAGACGCTCACCCCCGCAAATAAAACTATTGCAAGATGGACAGTAGAGCAGTGAGCAGTGCGTTGGGGAGCCAGCACAAAGTCCAGCACTGTGGGAGGTTTGCCTTTGCAGGTTATTGGTGTTGGCTGTGGCAACTTGTATTCTTAGATCGAAGAACCTGCGTTAGCGAGTTGGCAGAACTGCACACTGCACGTAACTTACTTAAGAGTAGGAGTACGAGCATCATCTGTTTGCCCAGCGCCGACATTAGGAAAAGGACAGCTTCAGACCATCAGAACTTTGCAAAATCGTCCACTGTGGACTCAAAAAGCGAATTGGTGTAAGTAAGCTGGTTCAACACTCACAGGGTATTCTCAGCTCCTACTTGCGAAAGTATCTACAAATATTTTCTCTAGTAAATCGGGCTTTTCACTCAAAAAACTTCCAATCTCCGAGTTGCCTCTGCCCAAACAATTACTCTGAAAGCGTTATAAATTATTCTTTTAATAAAGTATTTTTATGACTTTAGAGATATGCTTTGGTAATTAAGTTATGAAAAAATGAAAAGCTTTCTTAACTATCACTGAAACTAGTAATTTTTACGGATTGGTTTTTGTCTAAAAATACATGATTTGAAACTACAAATATTTCATCAGAAATACAATAAGCAAATAAAATACTGATAAAAGTTACCTGTTACGTCTTTATACTCTTGCTAAAGTGACAAGTCTTGTCTAAATATGGTTTAGCAATGCCAAAGCCAAAAGATTTATAAGTAATCTAAAATCTGCCAATATAAAGTGCAATAGTACCTGTGCCTGTGTCTCAACTGCCCTCTCAACCCATTGACAACAATAGTAGTGCCGCGACAGATGTCACACCAGTCGTAGCACTCAAAGAACTCGTGGCAAGGTTGCACCGGGAACAGAACAAAATTCAAGATTTGCTCAGTTCTTTAGGATTTGCCCTGAGAAGTTTCAATAATTTGAATCAGTTTTTGGAACTGATCCCCCTGATGGCAACAAGAGTGACAGATGCAGACGGCAGCGCCCTGTTTCTCTACAAACCTAATGGTCAAGTAAGATTAGAGCAGTTACATTGGCAAGATAGTCGCCAGCGAAAAAATATCCGCAAAGCGCTAGAAATAGCCAGCAGTCAAATCACGCTTCTGCCCAACACTGCCCCTCTAGCCAATGCCACGGGGATTTTGGATGACCAGATGCATCGCTATCTGGGGCCAGATGTCCAAATCTTTGGTACAGCTATTCTAGTGAAGCATACAGAACGGGGATGGCTCTACGTCTTGAGCCGCGATCCAGAATATAGTTGGACAGAAACTAGGCAAAAGTTAGTTAGGTTAGTAGCAGACCAAACAGCCGTTGCGATCGAAAACGATGAACTAGCTGTAGAACTAAGAAAAAAAGAACGCCTAGACCAAGAACTAGAAATTGGCGCAGAAATTCAACGGCGACTTTTGCCACGTCAATGCCCTATAATTCCTGGTGCAGTCTTGGCGGCACGTTGTAAACCTGCCAATCGCGTCGGCGGAGATTACTATGACTTTATTGCTACCAATCACAATAAAATCCAACCCAAGAGCAAAGGCAGCACGGAAAATAGTCGCTGGGGTTTGGTTATTGGAGATGTGATGGGCAAAGGTGTTCCTGCTGGGCTGATTATGACGATGATGCGGGGAATGTTACGGGGAGAAGTGCTACATGGTAATTCCCCTGCCGGAATTCTACAAAACTTAAACAGAGTTATGTATGCGGATTTGGAAAATTCCCACCGCTTTATAACGCTATTTTATTCAGAATATAATCCCCACAGCCGAATTTTGTCTTATAGCAATGCAGCACATAATCCTCCCTTGTGGTGGCACGCAGCTACGAAAACTGTCAGCCGTTTAGATACTCTAGGAATGTTAATCGGTTTGGATGCTAACAGCCAATATGAAGATGCTCAGGCACAGTTAGAACCTGGGGATACAATTATCTACTATACAGATGGCTTGACCGATGCTGCTGCTGCTGGTGGCGATCGCTTCGATGAAGATAACTTTGTCGCTGGCTTCAATACGGCTTGCAAGTACTGCAATGGCCCAGGGGAGATTGTGGATTACCTATTCGACCAAGTAGAGCAATTCATTGGTGCTGATAAGCAAAACACTGATGATATGACACTAGTTGTTCTGCAAATTTTATAGTTATTAGCCATTTTTGCTTGGTCAAGTCATGATTAAACCAATGGCAACTGGGGATTCACTTGAGTAATTCTACTAAATTTAATTTTTTATTTATTTTTTATTTGAATTTCCGTAGCGATCGCCTAAATGGTCGTACATCAACCTTTTTTGGTGAATTGTTTGTATTTAGCCTTTAAGATAATACATAAAAAATGATCCTTAGAATACTTTTCTGTTCAAGTAAAAACTATATATTTTGCACATCTAGCACAGTAGGAAACGCCGAGAGAGACTAGGTAAAATGTACAAGGTAAAAAGTAAAAGGTAAATTTACTTCTTCATTTTTGCTTTCTTTCTATCCTTGTGATGCAAGCATTTGGCCTGCTCGCTCTTAGCGTTTTAATTTTTTCTTTCTCCGCCGTAGCAAGTTCACAACAGCTACGACGGAGTTTTGCTTTACCAATAAGTACGTTTCCAGTGGAGTGTCCCTATTCCATTGCTAAATTCTTGATGCTGAGTTTTTAGCAGATGCTATTGATTTGTAATATTAAATTTATGCGGTAATTAACTCGCCTTGCATAACAGTTACTGCTTGTCCGCCTAGAAAGACGCGATCGCCTCCGTCATAATACACCTTCACCACCCCACCACGACTGGATGCTTGATAAGCCAATAACTCATTTTTGTGCAAGCGATCGCGCCAGAAGGTGGCGAGACAGCAATGAGCCGCCCCAGTTACAGGGTCTTCATCAATCCCTAAACCCGGTGCAAAGAAGCGAGAGACGAAATCATATTCAGAATTAGGGTTAGTAAGGCTGGTGACAATGATCTCAGAAGTAGGCAATGTTTTCAGTATTTGGAAATTTGGTTGTATTTGCCGTACTAAATCTTCAGATTCCAATTCCACTAAATAGCCCAAAGAATTCAATAAAACAGATTTGTATGGGACACTCAAAGCAGCCTTAAGTTCTTGTGGGGCGACTGTTTCTTGTGAATGATTCACAGGAAAATCTAACTCAATCCACTCACCTTGCAACTTAGCAATCAGTACTCCGCTTTTAGTGTAGAAACGCGCAACTTCATTAGGTGACAAATGCCCCTCTGACCAAAGTACATGGGCACTAGCTAAAGTTGCATGACCACAAAGCGGTACTTCTTGCGTGGGCGTAAACCAACGCAAGTTGAAGCCATCATCCTGTCTAACTAGAAAAGCTGTCTCAGATAAATTCATCTCCTGCGCTACATTCTGCATCCAGCGTTCGTTTTGGGGAGTAGGCAAAACACAGACAGCAGCAGGATTACCTGCAAAAGGTGTATTGGTAAAAGCATCAACCTGAGTAATGGTTTGTCCCATTAGAGTCACCTTGAAAATTAGACAGCATTATACAGCAGATTGCAGGTTTATGAAGTACAGTAGCAACAGTCTGTAAACCAGT
>NZ_CAXTNE010000036.1:0-41687 GCF_964245445.1 uncultured Nostoc sp. | reverse complement strand
ATACTGTTGATTATAATAATTTCTAGATAAAATTAATTTTTGTGTTATTAATCAATTAAAATAATTTATGTAAAATAAAAAAAAATTAAATAAAAATAATGATAGTTATATTTGAAAAAAGTATCATTATATCTTAAACTCTATTGAGAAAAAGTTTCATTTTTTAGCTTGATTCTGGTAGTCTGATTTTGTATTGTTGATGACGTTTAGAGGCACTACATGGTAATTCAGAATTTGTTTGAAGCAGGTGGTGTGGTCATGTTGCCCCTGCTGGCGTTTTCGGTGTTGGCAGGGGCATTGATGATTGAGCGGGCGAAGTTTTGGATACAGATTGGTAAGCGTCAAAACCGAGTAGTGCGAGAGGTTTTAAATCTTTATCGACTTGATAATGTCGTTGGTGCCGTGGATAAGCTACAAAAAAATGTAGATCTACCTATAGCACGTATTTTTCTGGCTGGACTACAGCTAGAAAGACCGACTCCAGAAAAATTTCGTTTGGCTTTGAAAAGCGAGGCGCAAGCAGAAATTCCTATGCTCAAGCGGTTCCAAGCTGTATTTGACACCATTATTGGTTTAGCGCCTCTGTTAGGACTTCTCGGCACAATTTTAGGATTAATTCGCTCATTTGCTGGACTGAATATTGGTGATGTCGGAGGTACTAAAACTAGTGCAGTCACTGCTGGTATTAGTGAAGCTTTAGTTGCTACCGCCTCAGGATTAGTTGTGGCTATCTTTGTGCTTTTAGGAGCCAGCATCTTCCGGGGACTATACCAGCGGCAGATAACAATGATTCAAGAGTACGGCGGACAGCTAGAAATACTGTTCCTCGATCGCTATGACCAACTCAATCGCCACGAACAACAGGAGAAGTCCTATGGATCTAGATGATAATGAACCAGATTTACCACCATTTATAAATGTAGTACCTCTGATTGATGTAATGTTTGCCCTTTTGACATTTTTTATTATGTCAACGCTGTTTTTAACACGCTCAGAAGGGTTGCCAGTAAATCTACCGAAGGCAGCCACGGCCAAGGAACAGCAAATTCCCACTAAAGTTACGATCACGGTAGATGAAAGAGGTCAGGTAAGCCTAAACCGCGATCCAATAGCAGTTAATGATTTAGCAGCGCGAGTGCGGACTTTAGTTGGTTCTGACTCAGATACATTGGTGATTATTAATGCTGATCAAAAAGTCTTGCACGGTGAGATAGTGGGGATAATGGATCAAGTACGCCAGGTGAAGGGTGCAAGGTTAGCGATCGCTACCCAAAAATAATAAGTATAAGTATTGCTTATCTTAAGACTCACAGATGTTTTGAACCAAATTAACATCTATCCATTTACTAAAATCGTCTGTTTCAAATCCCCCATTTTGAACAACATCAACAGCCAGGATTAACGGAAACTCTATATTCTGGCTCTTAATTCCAAACCCCTTTTTGTCTAATGACTATGATGATTCCAGTTGAAAAAATTATCATTATATTTGATATTTTGTTGAGAATAAGTTTCAACTTTTCTCTAGATTCTGGTAGTCTGATTTTGTGTTGTGGATGACGTTATAGAGGCACTACATGGGAATTCAAAATTTGTTTGCAGCAGGCGGTGTGGTCATGTGGCCACTGTTGGCGTTTTCAGTATTGGGTGTGGCATTGATTGTCGAGCGGATCAGGTTTTGGGTACGGATTAATAAGCGTCAAAACCGGGTGGTGCGAGATGTTTTGAATCTCTACCGTCTCGATAATATTGTCGGTGCAATGGATAAACTTCAGAAAAACGCAGATTTGCCACTCGCTCGGATTTTTCTGGCGGCTTTAGAATTAGAAGAGCCAAATCCAGAGGAATTTCGTTTGGCCTTAGAAAGCGAATCGCAGGCTGAAATACCTGTGTTAAAACGTTTCCAAAACATTTTCGAGACAATTATTAGTCTGGCACCACTGTTAGGTCTTCTCGGTACAGTATTAGGATTGATAGCCTCCTTTGCTTCCCTAAATCTTGGTGATGTGGGAGGTAGTAAAACGGCAGGTGTTACCTCTGGGATTAGTGAAGCCCTAGTATCAACAGCATCAGGATTGATAGTTGCTATCTTCATACTCATGTTTGCCAATACTTTCAGAGGACTGTATCAGCGGCAAATTGCACTAATTCAGGAGTATGGGGGACAGCTAGAATTACTTTACCGCCGTCGCTATGAACGAGGAGAAAAAACGTATGCGTCTACAAGATGAACCAGAACTTCCACTACAAATCAACATCGTGCCGATGATTGACGTGATTTTTGCAATTTTGACATTTTTCATCATGTCAACTCTGTTTTTAACTCGTTCAGAAGGTTTGCCAGTAAATTTACCGAAGGCAGCTACAGCAAAACAACAGCAAGTTCCCACTAAAATTACCATTACGGTAGATGAAAAAGAACAGGTAAGCCTGAACCGTAAACCAATTGCAGTTGATGATTTGGCAACGGAAGTACGCGCTCTAGTTGGTTCTAACCCAGAAGTGTTAGTGGTTATTAATGCTGATCAAAAAGTTGATTATGGTCGGGTGGTGGCTGTAATGGATCGGGTACGTCAAGTTAAAGGGGCAAAATTAGCGATCGCTACCCAAAGATAAACACTAAAAATATTGTGCATAAGAAGTTCAGAGAGTCAGGAAAATTCTATATTCTGACTCCTAACTCCTTCTTGTATGATGACTACTACCAGCTATGCTTACGCATCTGCAATTCTTGAGATATAAGTTTTAATAATAATTCTTGCTGTGAATGGATAAAAAAGTGGTCACTGTTGAACTCATGTAATGAGAAAGCAGCGATTGTCTGCTCTCGCCATGCTTGCAGAGCCTCATGACTAACTTCTTGGTCTTGCAAACCAGCAAAAACAGTAATAGGACACTTCAGTGGCTGTTTTTGAGTATAAATATAAGTTTCCAGAACGGCAAAATCTGCCCGCAAAATTGGGAGAAACATCTGCATCAGTTCCGGGGTTTCTAAAACTGCTTTGGGTGTACCATTAAGACTTCGTAGCTCGTTGAGCAAATCAGAATCTGATAGGACGTGGAGAGGTGGTTTGGTTAACGGGATTTGCGGGGCGCGACGAGCAGATATGAAGAGGTGAAAGGGAGCAAGACTATACTTAGAGCGAAGTAGATGGGTCAACTCAAAGCTAACTAATCCGCCCATACTGTGACCGAAGAAGGCGAATGGTTTGTCTAAGTATGGCATGAGAACTGGAGCGATCGCTTCAACAAGAGATTCTAATCGCGTCAAGGGTGCTGACTTAATCTGTCTTCCCCGTCCCGGATATTCCACAGCACAGACTTCGACATTACTAGGTAGATTATTAGGCCATGTGCGAAAAATTGCCGAGTTTCCACCAGCATAGGGGAAGCAGAATAAACGCAAGTTAGCTTGAGGATTTGGTTGGGGACAGATAACCCAGGAATTGAAGCTTGGTGTAGTTGTCATAATAGAGCTTAGAGTTGGATAATACAACTTTGCTTTAATTTTTAAGTATATTAACTGATAATCTTATGACAGGAATGGAACCTTGGGCGATATCAGCTGTTAGCGGTGTCGCGGCTATGTTTTTCCAAATCGGTGGTCAGGTTTTAGGAGGATTGGGCAAAACCCTAGATGAAAAAACTAAGAAGTTAATTTTTGATGCATCAAAAGAATATCAAAAGAAGTACCAAGAACGGCATGGCATTATCAAAGTATTAGGAATGCGTGAACATGTCAAGCTAGAATCGCTTTATATAGCCGTGCAGTTTTTAGATGATGATGCTATTCAGAGTTTTGAATCTATTGAAAATTTAGAAAATTTATATCGCCAAGCTAACAGCCGCAGATTTCAACCTCAAAATTGTGGCAAACAAGAAGGAATAAAAGTTGCTAATGATAAGCAATATCTGATGGTACTTGGTGGGCCTGGTGCAGGAAAGTCTACCTTTCTGCGGAAGATGGGACTAGAAGCGCTCAAAGGTAAAAAAGGAGGATTCAAACACGGCTGCATTCCAGTTTTTATTGAATTGAAAAGGTTTGCATCCAGCAATATCAATATTGAAACGTTTATTACTGAAGAGTTTGGTATTTGCGGCTTTCCATCACCAGAGAAATTTGCAGCTAAAGCTTTAGAAGAAGGTAAATTACTAATTTTGCTGGATGGTTTGGATGAAGTACCAACAAAAAACTTGACTGAGGCAATTAACGAAATTCAAAACTTTGTTGACAAGTATGATAAAAATCGTTTCATTGCCTCCTGTCGCACGGCGGCTTATCGCAGTGGGTTTCGTCGCTTTAGCGATGTATCAATGGCAGATTTTGACGATGCTCAAATTCAGCAATTTATTTATAACTGGTTTCATTCAGATGCAGACAAACAGGCGAAGACAGGCGAGAAATGCTGGGAGTTACTGCAAAAACCAGAACATCAAGCTGCAAAAGAATTAGCACACACACCTTTATTGCTGACATTTCTCTGTTTAGTATACGACTGTTCCCAAAGTTTTCCAGATAATCGCAGTGTTCTTTACCGGAAGGCACTGCGGATATTGCTAGAAGAGTGGGCATCAGAAAAGCGAATTCTCAGAGATGAGATTTATCAAGGACTCCATACAGAATTAGAAGAGATATTACTATCAGAGATTGCTTATACAGGTTTTGAGTCTAACAGGCTATTCTTTTCACAGCGCGATATTGTTCAGCAAATTAAAACATTTTTGGCGAGTAATCTGAATGCACCTCAACATTTAGATGGGGAATCAGTGCTGAATGCCATTGCTGTTCAACAAGGAATTTTGGTAGAACGAGCCGAGGATGTCTTTTCCTTCTCTCATCTAACGCTACAGGAATATTTAACAGCACAATATATTGATGACCATCGCCAAGTTGAGAAGTTAGTTACTGAACACCTAATAGATAAACGCTGGAAAGAGGTGTTTTTGTTAGTAGCTGGGTTAATGCGTGGTGGTGCAGATGATTTGCTGCTGCTGATGGAAAAGGAAACGCAAAAGTATATTAATACCCCAAAGTTACAAGCTTTATTAAACTGGGCAGAACAGGTAACAGTTGGATCGCCAGGGGATTTTAAACCTGTGGGTAAACGTGCAGCTGCTATTGCGATCGCCATCATCAATACCAACGCCTACGCCAACGTCTACGCTGACACCATCGTTAACGCCTACGCCATCGCCGATGCCTACGCCAACACCGATGCCGACATGTACTTCAATGCCATTGCTATTGCCAACATCATCGCCAACACTATCGCCAACGCCAACGCCAATGCCGACACCATCGCCAACGCCATCAACTACACTCGTCAACTGGAAAAATTAAAAATCTTCAATAACATCAACTTTACTGTGCTAATTACTCGACTAGAAGCACTGAAAGCTAAAGTTCCCAATGATCAACAGCCACAAGAAGCGCGTCGGGTATTTGCTGAACATCTCCAAGAAACCTTACTTAATACTTTCAATCTCACCCAAGAAATGGGCAACTTATCTAAGGAAGAAGCGAAAGCACTCCGCGATTATCTCTACGCTAATCATCTCATAATCCAGTGCAAACAAGCAGCAGTCCGGGTGTCGCCCCAAACCTGGGAAGCAATTGAGGCGCAGATGTTGTTGGTTCCAAGCGATTGATCAACAATAGGAAAATCAAAAGATAGCTAGATAAACGCTCTATGAGTTCATTACAACAGGCTAAAAATACAAAAACTCGAATCTTTACAGCAATCTTGCACTGGGAAGAGGATGTTTATGTAGCTGAATGTCCAGAGGTGGGAACCGCCAGCCAAGGAGAGACGATAGAAGAAGCGATCGCTAATTTGCAGGAAGCAACGGAATTTTATTTAGAAGAGTTCCCACTTCCTGAGACAGCACCTCGTCGGTTACTAACCACATTTGAGATAACCAGTGCCTAAGCTCCCAAGAGTTTAAGCTTCTGAAGTTATTAGTATTCTGGCTTAATACAGTTTTGCATAAAAGCGTAGCGTTTTTAATGCAGGGGGATGCATTGGCATTGCATCGGGACGCATTAACATTGTATCGGGATGCATTGGCATTGTATCGGCACGCATTAACATTGTATTGGCATACATTAGTATTGCAGAGGAACACATTAACAATGCATCGGGATGCATTGGCATTGCATCGGGACGCATTAACAATGCATTGGGATGCATTGGCATTGTAAAATATTGCCAAATTTAATTTGCTACAAATTAATGAAATGCTGTACTAAGTTCTGTCGTTATGACACTAAGTTCTGTGGTTAGGAATGCAAAAGCTGTGGTTTTTTCTCTTCACCCACATATATCTCATCTTCTCTGTTAATAAACACCTCAGACAATGCCTGATAAGCTTCAGTCCAAGCTGCCATCACTTCTTCTGTAGCTGTTTCTCCCAAAACATCTTTCATTGCTTGCAGTAAACTTTCTCCGACAATAGGATATTGCTCTGGTGTAACATGAGTCTGCACATGACGATGGGCAATCTTCTCTACCATCGACTTTAAAGCTCCTAGATTATCAATCTGGGTAGCATAGCCATAAACTGCTGTAGCCAACCTCGCAGGCTGAGAACCATTTGCTTGAGCAGACATATCAAATTGTTTTCTGATTTCTGGATGATTTTGAAACATAATTTCATACATCCGAGTTGTGATTTGCTGACCGTTCTTTTTTAAAACAGGTGCTGTAGATTTGACGATATCTATTGTTTGTTGGCTAATCATAGTATCTTGAACCACTTGGAATGTTGATTGACTTCAATTTAGTGGTTATTTTTATTGGTTACTATGAGCTAGCTCAGTTAACGAGTAATATCCTGTCAAAGCCTCTATACATCTACAGCCAGTGGCATTGTTAAAAAACTGCAATAAAAATGAAAATGTAAGAATGCAAATATGTACATCGATAATTTTTCAAGCAATTTGATATGCATACCATTGATAAAAAGTCAACAACAAAAGGCTGGGCTGGTGCGATCGCCAAACCAGCTACAGAATTTCCCCCTACCCAACTGCCAATTCTTTCTGGCAAAATTCCGGATGGCTTGCGTGGCACACTTTACCGTAATGGGCCCGCACGGCTAGAACGCGGTGGCATTCACATGGGACACTGGTTTGATGGAGATGGAGCAATTCTTGCTGTAAATTTTACCGATGCAGTCGCAACCGGGGTTTATCGCTACGTGCAAACCTCTGGCTATCAAGAAGAAGCGACAGCAGGTAAACTACTCTACGGCAATTATGGCATGACTGCACCAGGGCCAATTTGGAATCAATGGCAAAAGCCCATCAAGAATGCTGCTAACACTTCAGTGCTAGCACTTCCAGATAAACTTTTGGCACTGTGGGAAGGTGGTAAACCCCACGCCCTCGATTTACAAACTTTAGAAACTTGGGGCGAAGATGATTTAGGGGGGTTAACTAAAGGATTAAACTATTCCGCGCATTGTAAGCGTGACGAGCAAACAGGGGAGATTTTTAACTTTGGCATCACCCCTGGACAAAATGCAACGCTTAATATTTACAAAAGCGATTCGACTGGGCGGATTATCCAACAAGCCGCATATCAGCTAGATGGTGTACCATTAGTGCATGATTTTGTTTTAGCAGGACAGTATCTTGTATTTTTCCTTCCGCCAGTGCGGTTGAATGTCTTACCCGTGCTAATAGGGACAAACAACTATAGTGATTCGCTAGAGTGGCAACCTAGATTAGGAACTCAGATTTTAGTTATTGATAGGGTTTCCCTGTCTGTAGTCAGTCGTGGAGAAACCGAACCTTGGTATCAATGGCATTTTGCTAACGGTTATGTAGATGCTAGCGGTTCAGTGATTGTGGATATCGCCCGTTATGAAGATTTTCAAACTAACCAATATCTTAAGGAAGTGGCTACAGGTGAGACTCACACCCCAGCTAAAAGTACACTAACGCGAGTTCATCTGCATCCTCAAAGTGGCAAAGTTACGTCAATTCAGCAACTATTAAACGGACATTGTGAATTTCCGAATGTACCACAGCAAAACGTGGGGCAAGCTTCTCGGTACACATATATGTCAAAATCCCGTTCAGGAACAGATATTAGCCAAGAAATATTAAATGCGATCGCTCGTTTTGATCACAAAACCGAAACCCTCACTGAAGCAGACTTAGGAGAAAACCGTTATCCTTCAGAACCCATCCACGCCCAAGACACCCAAAACTTTGAACAAGGTTGGGTGCTAACCGTTGTCTACAATGGTAATTCTCATAGTAGCGAAGTTTGGGTATTTGATAGCGATCGCCTGGATGCCGAACCCGTTTGCAAACTAGGATTACCCAGCGTCATCCCCCACAGCTTCCACGGCACTTGGAACCCAGCCTAACAAACCCTCTGCGTTTCCCTTAGCTACCTGGTGCGTTAAAAAACAACGCTACAGTAAAAACGAATAGCATTGATCGGACATAATTTTTTCGCATCTGGTCAATGCAAAATCAAAAATCCCAAAAAATCTTGCTTTATGCAACTACAAGAAAAAGGCGACTATTCTCCTATAGAATACCTAGAACTAAAAGTTGCAAAAAACTGCATTTAAATTTATCTAATCTCGGCCAAAATTCCCATAATAAAAACGTTAGTTTGTAGTGTAGCCCTTTGGGGATCTTGCTACGCATAGCGTCTTGTAAAGAGGGCTGCGCGAACAAAAGCAGGACTTCAGTCCTGACTACGAACATTTTTACTCAGGTTGATTAACCGGATATGATATTACAGTGATTTACAGATGAATGGACTACGGCTGAGACGGCGAGTAAAAAAGAGACACTGCGTTACGCGGGTTAGAATAGAAATAAACCTTATATACATTACGCTAATTAAGCAGAATTCCTCATGACCACTTCTAAACGCCACTATCACATCACTACTTTCGGTTGTCAGATGAATAAAGCTGACTCAGAGCGCATGGCTGGCGTTTTGGAAGACATGGGCTTTGAATGGTCAGAAGATCCAAATAATGCAGATGTGATTCTCTACAATACTTGCACAATTCGGGATAATGCCGAGCAAAAGGTATATTCTTACCTTGGCAGACAAGCGAAGCGCAAACATGAGAAACCTGATTTAACTCTCATTGTTGCTGGTTGTGTTGCCCAGCAAGAAGGTGAAGCGCTATTGCGGCGAGTCCCAGAATTAGACTTGGTAATGGGGCCACAACACGCCAACCGCCTCAAAGATTTGCTGGAGTCGGTGTTTGACGGCAACCAAGTTATAGCAACCGAGTCCGTTCATATTATTGAAGATATCACCCAGCCGCGACGGGATAGTAAAGTAACAGCTTGGGTAAATGTAATTTACGGCTGTAACGAACGTTGCACTTATTGCGTAGTTCCCAATGTGCGCGGTATCGAACAATCTCGGACACCGTCAGCTATCCGGGCTGAAATGGAAGAATTAGGAAGGCAAGGGTACAAGGAAATTACTCTACTTGGTCAAAATATTGACGCTTACGGCAGAGATTTACCGGGAACAACAGCAGAAGGACGGTATCTGCACAACTTCACAGATTTACTTTATTACGTCCATGATGTACTAGGGATTGAAAGGTTAAGATTTGCTACTAGCCATCCCCGTTATTTTACAGAGAGATTAATTAAAGCTTGTGCTGAGTTGCCCAAAGTTTGCAAACACTTCCACATTCCCTTTCAATCTGGGGATAATGAACTTTTAAAGGCGATGGCGCGGGGTTATACCCATGAAAAATATCGCCGGATTATCGATACCATTCGGCGGTATATGCCAGATGCTTCCATTAGTGCCGATGCGATTGTCGGTTTTCCTGGGGAGACAGAAGCACAGTTTGAAAATACCCTGAAACTGGTGGAAGATATTGGCTTTGACATGTTGAATACAGCAGCATATTCGCCGCGTCCAGGGACACCTGCCGCTTTGTGGGATAATCAGCTAAGTGAAGAAGTTAAAAGCGATCGCCTCCAACGCCTAAATCATTTAGGAAACTTGAAAGTAGCCGAGCGATCGCAACGTTACTTTGGACGCATTGAAGAAGTTTTAGTAGAAGATCAAAACCCCAAAGATCAAACCCAAGTGATGGGACGCACTGGCGGTAATCGTCTGACATTCTTCACTGGCGACATCAAAGAATTGAAAGGGCAGTTAGTGAAGGTAAAAATTACCGAAGTTCGCCCTTTTAGCTTGACGGGTGAACCAGTTGAAGTCAGACAAGCCTTGGCTGTCTAAGAAAATGTTGTAAAAGTATTGAGCCAATATATTATAATTCGCTACTACACAAGCTCTCGTCTACCTCCGTGGACTTATTACTGTACCTTCGCTCAATTTTGAGGGGTGATATCATGTCGGCTAATTAGTTACAGTTACTACATCTGTGTATGCAAAAATCGGAAAATCCTCTTTCCCCCTGCCTCCTTCTCCTATTTCACCCTGGCGCGGAAGCGAACAAACCCATAAGAATTAGCTGGAGTCCCAGATCCATTTGCTGGAGGTAGATTTGACAAATCTGGACTCCGCGTGATATTCACTACCACAGCCCCATTAGTGTTACTACCACAGGATGATGGTATGCCTGATTCGTTAGCTGTATAAAAATGTCCGCGATCGCCATCCTGTGCATTGGTAAGATAAGCCGTAGGAGTGCTAGAACCAAGCCCAAGGGCAATACCTTGATCTGCTCCCGGTAAACCGCCATCATTAGGACTCATACCATTAAAAGCAGTGGGAATATAAGTAGTATTGGTAGGTACTAAGTCACAGATTTGTACACTAGTTACATCACCCCCGCCATTAGAAAGGAAATAGATGGTGTATTCTAACTCATCTCCTGGCTTGACTGTCCCACCGTTGATCAATCCGCGCAAGTAACCACTAGGCCATGGGTTACTGCTATCATCATCAACGTCATTAGGAGAGGCTACGTAGTTAGCAGCGTTAGTAGAAACGTCGCTGCGACCATCCACTATATTGGTTAAGTCCTGGTTATTAATGCGGGTAATCCGTTTAACTAAAACTAGCTTGGGTTGGCCTGTTAACGTCACTGGGTAATCTTCTACCTCTCCAGTTCCCCCTGAACCAGTTGGGCTAGGTGTTGTAACTGCACTAGGCGTAAACCGGAAACGAGCAAAGCTACTACCAAGGGTTGCATTGCTGGGTACGGTAAACGTTAAAGTATTGTTTCCGGCATTGAGCGGAACATTATTAACCGTTGCAGGTGTGCCTTTAGTGACGTTGGTCAAACTCAGCTGTTCGCCACTATCAAACACCCCATTTTTATTAAAATCAATCCAAGCATTGAGATATCCTGCTGTCGAAGCGTTAACGGTAATTGATACAGACTTTCCTACAGTTAGTCCTGAAGGTAAAGTCACACCATCATCCCCACTATCACCATCCGCATTGGCACTGTAATACGAACTGTATTCTCCAGTTACAGTCGCGCCGAGGGTGGGATTATTACAGCCTAATGAATGTGCAGCTTCACCATAACTGTTTGGTGCATCGCCAAAGTCAGAGACAAAATCAGTAGTCACCTTAAAGCCACCAATATTGCCATAGTTCGATAGGCGAATCTCAATAATATCGCCAGCATTGACAGAAACTGTTGAGACGCTACTTGCTGGTAGGCTGCTAGTATAAGTTAGAACAGGATTCCCGACCCGCACTCCATTAATATAAACTTCCATTGAATCATCAATGTAAGCTCCTGTTTGCCCCAAGCTAACTCGGCCTTTGGCGAGTGCCTGCCGCTTAAACACGATTGCCCAGTTGGGTTGATCGCTACCATTTCCTGGTGAATTGTAGTCTCCGTTAATCGGAACATAACCCTCAGTTGGAAAGCTGCCGTTGATAATTGTTTTCAACGGATGGTCAGTTACACTTATAGATTGATCGTTAAAAGTAAATGCAGAACTTGCCGCTCCAAATTTAGCAGTGCCACGCAGCGTCGGTAATCCACCTTGACCAAAGAGGCCAACAGATCCAATATCTTTTCCATCTGATGCGCTTGGAATAGGGTAGTGACCACTATAGAGTTGAGCGTCCCATTCACAGGTAGAAGCAGGATAGAAGCCAAAATCTTGTCCGGTGATATTGGTAGTGCTAACCGTAACTGGCAAATTATCAGGAGTACCCAGGGTGTACCCTACAGGCACATCTGTATCAGCAATGTCTACTTTGATTTTGTAAGTTCCAGCAGCGACGTTGGGAAATTGATAACTACCGTCAGCGAGAGTTGTTACTTGCTGGATGATTTCACTAGTAGCAAGTTCACCATTGTTGTCGGTATCTTGGTAGAGAATCACACGCACATTCCCAATCCCAGGCTCACCATTGTTCGTACTGTTGCGATTATTATCCCGGTAAAGTGTCCCACTGACAGTATTAAAAACCGTCGCAGTCTGGATTGCACTGCCTTCCTGGCGGTGATTTGTCGCATCCCCATTAATCGGTACGCCTGCCGATTCACCAGAAACGTTATCAGCGTTATCAACAGTATATAAATCCTTGCTTCCAGTTCCATTTGCACCCAGAATATATGGAGTGTTACTATTGCTGGGTTGTCCACTAGTATTACCTAGTGTCACACTTACAGTTTGTCCACCAGCTGCCGTTACTGTCACTGGAACCCGTACAACAATCGAACCGCCTGCGGGAATCGAACCGTTATTAGCAGAGGCGATCGCACCTAACAACGTCCCTGTATTTTGACCACCACTAGGAACAGTAATATTGTTGGCAGTAAGGTCAACTGCTGCCGTTGGCCCACTACCATCTGGATCATAGGCAACAATTTGTAGTGTGCCAGCTGTACCCCCGCTAATCGCCGAAGGTGCATCGGGAATAAAGAACTGTGTCGGATCATTACCGACGTTAGTCACTGTAAAGTCAAAGTTGACAGCACTGCCAGTTGTTCCACTGGGTGTATTCGCTGATGTAATTGTAATACCTGCAACTTCTGCCACAGTTACTTTAACTATATTTGATTCAACTTGTTTTTCAGTATTATCTGTAGAATCAGTAAAACTACCAGTTACTTGGTTATCAATTACAGTACCAGGTGTCGGACTAGCAGCCAATGTTGGTAAGACTTGTAGTAAAGTACCGCTTAAAAATAAATATAACAGTATAATTACGCAGGAGTAGGATTTACCCTTTCGGTCTTTTTGGCGTTGATAATTAGACTTTTTCTGGATGAATCGATGTTTTAACATAATTAGTTTTGCTTTTTCAATACTGAAAAATTTAAATTCTTTCCTAGATTGTAGAGATGTAGCACTGCTACGTCTCTACAACGTAGGAGTTAGTTAAAGTTAGGGCTTCACCTTCGTCACAAATCGGAAGAAACCATAGGAATCATTAGGTGAACCCTGCGCTGTTGACCCTGGCATAGTAGTTAAATTTGGGACTCCAGTATTACCAGTCACATCAATAACTAAAGTGCCATTATTATTAGCTGCCTTGAGATAACAATTAGTGGGAACAGTATCACCAGCACTAATCAATTGAGCGCGATCGGCTGCGTCATTAGCACTAGTTAAATCTAGTACTGTACTCGTTCCTAGCTGCAATTGCACATCTTTGCTAGTACCATAAGCACTCCCCTTAAAATCTTGGTTAGCACTAAGGCGATCGCACACTCTGACAGTATTGGCATTACTACTACCCGCATTCAGAAAATAGACTGTATATTCAATCTCGTCCCCTGGCTTAACTTTGCCAGCATCAATTGCCCCTAACAGATAATTAGCCTTCCAATTGGGGCTGTTATCGTCGGCTTGACGAGTCGAGGTGGTATCGTCAACGAAGGCATTTAGCGGTGTGTTGTCATTGGGGTTTTTGGTGCGATCGCCATTAATCGCCGTAATCCGTTTGACTAATAAAACATTGGCAGGAGTGATAAAGGGTATCGTCACTGTCGCAGGAGTCGCATCTTCTTTGCTTGCAGCATCGATCGCCGCATAGGTAAAACTAACGGTAATCGCTCCATCTTGAGGGTCAAGCTTCAATAACGTTGGGTTATAGTTACTAATGATCTGCCCCGCAGTTACAGCTACGTTATTGTAAGTCAGCGTCCCATTGGTCGGTAAGGTAACAATTTTGAATTTATTACCACTGCCCAATGCGCCATCTTCGGGGTCAGTTCCCGCTAAGGTTGGCACTTGAACCGTTGCCGTCCCGCCGGGATTGGTTTGAGACGCTGGATTTAAGTTGGTCGTATCCGGGAGTTGCTCAATCCCAAAATCTTGATTAGTGATGTTGGCCGTCGTCGTAGTGATGGCAATATCACCGGGCGTAATGGTTTCAGTAGTGCCATTTTTGTTCTCACCAGTATTCACCCAGTTACTCGGCAAGCTAGGCGTTGTGGGAGCCGTTGCCCCAATTGCTACAGTGGAGACGTTAGACAGCCGCAGCGTCACACTGGAATTTACTGGGACATTCGGCAGACTGTAAGTTCCATTAGATGCGACTGTGGCTTTATCGACTACATTGCCAGCAGTATTGATCGCATAAATAGTGAGGTTAGTTGATCCGGCATTGGTTCCCACATCGCTGCCATTGATGGTAACGTTACCATCGGCATCCCTAAACACAGTTCCACTCACCGTGACAACAGTATTGACTACCGTCACCGTCTGGATTGCACTCGCTTCTTGGCGATGATTTGTCGTATCGCCATTTATCGGTGCGCCTGCCGATTCACCAGAAATGTTATCCGCGTTATCAACAGTGTATAAATCCTTGCTTCCAGTTCCATTCGCACCCACGACATAAGGAGTGTTGCTATTACTGGGTTGTCCACTCGTATTACCTAGTGTCACACTCACAGTCTGGCCATCCGCTGCCGTGACGGTCACTGGAACCCGCACCACAATCGACGCACCGGCGGGAATCGAACCGTTGTTAGCAGAAGCGATCACACCTAACAATGTCCCTGTACTGCTACCCCCACTCGGCACAGTAATGTTGTTGGAGGTCAGGTCAACTGCTGCTGCTGGGCCAGTACCGTCTGGGTCATAAGCAACAATTTTCAGTGTCCCTGCTGTACCCCCGCTAATCGCCGATGGGGCGTCGGGAATAAAGAACTGGGTTGGGTCATTACCAACGTTAGTTACTGTAAAGTCGAAGTTGCTAGTACTACCCGTTGAAGCCCCAGGTGTATTCGCGGATGTTATTGTAATCCCTGCAACTTCTGCCACAGTTACTTTAACTGTATTAGATTCAATTTGTTTTTCAGTATTATCCGTAGAATCAACAAAACTACCAGTTGCTTGGTTATCAATTACAGTACCAGGTGTCGGACTAGCCGCTAATGCTGGTAAGACTTGTAGTAAAGTACTATTTAAAAATAGATATAACAGTATAATTACAGGGGAGTAGGATTTACCCTTTTGGTCTTTTTGGCGTTGATTATTAGACTTTTTCTCAATGAATTGATGTTTGAACATAAGTAGTTTTGGTTTTGTAATAGTGGAAAAATTGAAATTCTTTCCTGGATTGTAGAGACCCGAAAGGGTTGCGGGGCAAAGCCCAGTCCAATTTCGCGTCTTAGAGGTTAGTTAACAGTTAGGGCTTCACCTTCGTGACAAAGCGCAAGAAACCATAGGAATCATTAGGTGAACCCTGCGCTGTTGACCCTGGCATAGTAGTTAAATTTGGGACTCCAGTATTACCAGTAACATCAATAACTAAAGTGCCGTTATCATTAGCCGCCTTGAGATAACAATTAGCGGGAACAGTACCACCAGCACTAATCAATTGAGCGCGATCGCTTGTATCCGACGCACTCGTTAAATCAAGTACTGTACTCGTTCCTAGCTGCAATTGGATATCTTTGTTAGTACCATAAGCACTCCCCTTAAAATTTTGGTTAGCACTAATGCGATCACAAATTTTCACAGTATTGGCATTACTACTACCCGCATTCAGGAAATAAATTGTATATTCA
This sequence comes from uncultured Nostoc sp., assembly GCF_964245445.1. Classification (GTDB taxonomy): domain Bacteria; phylum Cyanobacteriota; class Cyanobacteriia; order Cyanobacteriales; family Nostocaceae; genus Nostoc. The sequence goes on along the minus strand of NZ_CAXTNE010000036.1, from coordinate 25,721 downwards.
ATCTCGTCTCCAGGCTTGACTTTACCGCCATCAATTGCCCCCAGGAGATAACCAGACTTCCAGTTAGCATTGTTATCGTCGGCTTTACGAGTCGAGGTGGTATCGTCAACGAAGGCATTTAGCGGTGTGTTGTCATTGGGGTTTTTGGTGCGATCGCCATTAATCGCCGTAATCCGTTTGACTAATAAAACATTGGCAGGAGTGATAAAGGGTATCGTCACTGTCGCAGGAGTCGCATCTTCTTTGCTTGCAGCATCGATCGCCGCATAGGTAAAACTAACGGTAATCGCTCCATCTTGAGGGTCAAGCTTCAATAACGTTGGGTTATAGTTACTAATGATCTGCCCCGCAGTTACAGCTACGTTATTGTAAGTCAGCGTCCCATTGGTCGGTAAGGTAACAATTTTGAATTTATTACCACTGCCCAATGCGCCATCTTCGGGGTCAGTTCCCGCTAAGGTTGGCACTTGAACCGTTGCCGTCCCGCCAGGATTGGTTTGAGACGCTGGATTTAAGTTGGTTGTATCCGGGAGTCGCTCAATCCCAAAGTCTTTACTAGAGATGTTTGTGCCAGTATTAAAAGCAGCTGTTGTTAATGGGCTAGTATTGACCCAGTTAGGAGGGAGCGATGCTGTAGGGGCAGTATTACCTACTGTGCCAGCAGTTGTACTTAAAAGAATTTTAACGTTGCTTTGATTCAGGGGAACATCGAGAAAAGTGTAAGTACCGTCTGCTGCGACAGTTGTTGTTTTTAATACTTTATTGTTAGAATCCACAAGAATAGCATTTAACAACCCACCTGCATTAGTGCCGGTTTCTGAGCCAGTATTAATATTAGTAAAAGTCCCGTTAGCGCTATTGTCGGCATCATTCCAAACCTTGCCACTAAGGAAATCATCATCATATATGGTATAGTTGGAAGCGCTCGTTGGGGAACCACCACAAGTTGTTGTTGAACTAGCGAAAAAACTAGTTGAAGTTTGTATGGTGAATACTATTGTCCTCACACCTTGAGGAATATTGTTATTAATGACAGTAAAGGGAATGGTAAAGACACTAGTGGCATCACTACCGTCGTAGTTACCCGCAGGAATATTAAGATTAAAAGTAGATGTGCCTGATGTTGTAGTGTAGTCAGTACCCAAAACTGCTGTACCAGAAACAGAAATTGGAACAGAGATCCCTCCAGTTGGCACTAAACCAACAATTCTGAGTTTGGGAGGGTTAGTTGTAGGGGTAGTTTCCGATTCTGCTGCACCACCCGAACTCGCTGTAAACTCGACCACAGGTTTACCAGCAAATTGGACTTCATCAAGGAAGTTACCTTGAGTGGCTCCACCCGCTGCGGAAAAGGCTTTGAATCCTACATTTTGATTGCTACTGCCACCAGAATAATTCACAGTGCCAGAGTAACGCACCCAGCCATTTGCTGCGGATGATTGGGAAATCGAACCTGCACCAGTGCCTGCGACAGGTGGATCTGTAGCTCCACTGTTACTTGTTGAGAAAGTACCAAAAATACTTGTACCAATTAAAAATTGGGCAACATCTCGGGTGGTTGAACTATTCCGCCCACGGTGTAAAAGAGAGAATGTAATCGTCTCATTTTGAATTAAGCATATACTCTGATACAACTCAGAATTCTCTTCAGCATTTAACTCAGCAAATTGATTTCCTGCACCAGTTGCTGTGTTAACACTACTAAATCCTTTTGTCCAAATTTCAATGATGTGACCTAATGTAGTGAAACCAGTAGTTGCACAAGAAGCTGTTCCTTGCTTGGTACTATGGGTTGTCGTCCACCCAGGGATCTGGCTTTCATCCACTTGAATGTAACAACTAGTACCAAAAACAGGTTGCTCAAAGCTGGGATTTAAAAATGATCGCTGGATATATTGAGCTTGTGCTGAGGTAGGTTGAAGTACTAATGTCGCACCAATCAGCCCCCAACCAAAAATATGAAAATTTTGCCATAAATTCTTCATTAGTAAATCACCATAAAATAACCTTTACAAAATGTTGATCACCTTAACCCTAATCATTAATGAGGGCTGATTTACCTCAAATAAAGCTCCAGTCTTTAGCTTGCCCAAAATCATTGATAATCTACCATCTGTATTCAGATTTCCTGTGGCGCTCGCTTTTAAATAGTTAAATAAAGATTTGATTTTAAAAGCAATAATCTTAATAATCAAAATTAATAAAATCTAGGCTAAAAATTGACATTTTGTAGAGATTTAGCATTACTAAATCTCTACAAATAACCGTTTTATATTCCACGTTTTTGCATTGCTGTTGTTGCGGCCTTGAGTTTACTTACCAAAGTTTTCATTGCAGATTCCTGTGGCTGGCGTGGCGGAATCTTTTGTTGTCCAAAGCCTTCAAACAATTCATTGAGCTTAACCGTGAAGCCTAAATACGCACCTCCCGCAGAACGTGTGCCAGAAAAATCCCGATCGTCAACTTTACCAAATACATATCCAGCCGAAACGCGCAGGTTAGGCGTGAGGTAATAGCCTGTTTCTACAACAAACCCTGTTTCGCTGTAGCTAGACTGACTAATTACACGAGCCTCACCCACCAAATCCCAGCTATATCCCAAACGATAGGTAGCCCGTAATTGCGCCAGATTTACTGTGCTAGTACCTGCTAAATCACTAGCTATGTAAGAAGTACTGTTACGTAAGGCATACTTACCATAGAATTCCCATTGCCAGTTAGGAGCGTAAATCGCTTCTAAAGCAAAGGTATGGTCTTGGGAACCTGTACCACTTCCTAACAGAATGGTGTCAGGGATAGTTGATGGATTTTTGCGATATTCATAACGCAATAAGGCATTAAATTTATCGCTATTGGGGTCGCGGTAAGCTAAACCCACCTTCAAGTTAGCTGTATCTCCCAATCCTGAAAGCTTTTGATTGGAAGAACCGGCTTGTTGATAACGTACCAAAGCTGTGAGAGCCGGAGAAATTTTACCCGTAGCACCTGCGGTAATTACTGTATTACCACCATTAGAAGAAGAACGATGTTCATAACGAGCGCTGGCTTGAAACTGCGGATTATCAGAGTATTCCAGCCCAACACTGTAGCTATCACCACCATCAAATCCGATCGCAGATGCTGATTGACCAACAGCGAAGGGTTGGGCATATTGTTGACCTGCTCCAGTCCGTCCGAAGAAGTTGCCAAATACGTGTTCGTAAGCTAAGTTCAGCCGCAATCCATGAGCAATAGTCCAACGATTATTGAGACCGATCGCTCCTTGAGTAGTCATTTCATTAGCACCACCCAAAATTGAATAACGACCGGTCAAAGTAGTATCTGATCCGAGTTTGTGTTCACCGTTGACACTCAAACTAGTGATGGAATTACCCGAATATTGACCGCTAGTGTAAAACTGTTGGGCCAGACTGATATTCACACCAGGAATTGCTGCCCAATTCAACCCGAAGATGGTACGGTCTGGGTAAACAGTATCTTTTTGGGAAGATAAACTTAGTTCATTTTGCGCCTGAAAAGTCAGGTTTTTCGCAATGGGAACTGAAAAACGCGATCGCAGTTGATCAGAAGTACTACTTAAGGCGCTGTCGGGGATGCGGTCTTCCCGATGACGATGAATCCAATCTAGATCAATAGTGGCGCTACCCAAACGTTGTTGAATTCCGGCGGAAATTGTCGTCAGCGAATTATCAACTTTGCTCCCAGGTATCGCCTCATAACGGGGTGCAAACAGTTCTTCAAAGGTATCTAGGGGTTGGGGAGCAATCCCAAAATTGTCTTCGTGGTCATATTGCACTCTGACGTTAGTGGTTGAGGCCAGTTTAGCTGTAACCTGCGCTCCATAACGAGTTTGTCCTGGGACAAAGCTGATAGTGGCATTATTGGCAAAACCTGTATCAGCAAAGCGATAATAGGCACGACCTTGAATTCCATTAGTAATCTGTCCCTCAGCTTCCAAGCGGTAAGCGTCACCGCTAACCTTTCCCACAACATCAGAATCATTAGTGGAATGGGCATATTCTGCGATTAAGTTACCCTGATTACCCAAAGAAATCAGCGCATCTGCACCGTAGAGTTGAAAGTCACGCACTCCCTGATTTTCTTGGACGTAACTTGCTCCAATCCAGCTTTCGGAGTTAAGTTTACGGGAAAAGTTATATTGCAAACGACCAGCGTAGATATTGCTATCAGAGTTTTGGCTGTCATATTGATAGCTAACAACAATGCGGCGTACCAATACTTGTCCGACTTGATCAATATCGGTGCGGAGGATGGGTTCGTGGAATAATAAAGTACCGCGATCGTAGTCGATTTCGTAGTCTGGGCCTCGGTTAAGCTGTTTGCGTTCTAGTACAGTACCAGGACGATTGAGTTCTTCTAACTCGATAAAGACATTTTCGCTGCCTGGTTGTAAGAGTCTGCGAGAGAGGAAGTAATAACCACTAGTGCCATCGGGAGCGATAGTATCCCGTTGAAACCCTTCTAAATGGTTGCCATACAAACCTGTAATTTGTAGGTTTCCTAAATTGTAGTTAGCTTTAAAGCCGTGGAGTTGACGGGTGATAGAAGTAAATTGCTGCGATCGCCGCGCAAATTCTTCTGTATTGTAGTCACCCCACATAGCATAATCAGGGGAAGATCCGGGGATACCAGTTGAGCGCTCCAAACGCAGATATACACTGTCAATGGAAGGAGCGACGACATCAACTTTCGAGCTATCGCCATAGACAGGATAATTTTGCTCACTGAATTGGTAAGTTCTAAACAGACGATTATTGCAGTCACAATCTTCATTGAGGCTACGAGAACTGTTATATGCACCTGTAAATAACCATTGCCCGATCGCACCAGTGGCAAATATCGCTGAGTGGAAATCTAATTGCGTTCCATTGTCTTTGTCAGGAGGGAGGAAATCACGGAAACTGCCGTAATAATTTGTACCTCTAGCGCCCAAACGTAAATCCACTACCCCTGTCACCAAACTCGGACGCAGTGCCGTTTCAAATTGTAGTTGAGTAAAGGCTTCTAAATCATTAGCGATCGCCCGAATTCGGACAGTTTCTGCTTTGAGTTGCGATCGTAACGTAGCTGTAAATTGCCCCGCTTTCGCCTCCACTTGAAATCCGGGTTCATCGGGTTTAAAGTCTTTCTCAACAAACTCCCCAGCAGTAGGTATCAAAGTGACAACAGCATCACGATTAGAGCGATTGCCATTTGCATCGATGAGTTGACCCCGAATTGTGGCTGTGGAACGTCCATCTGCTGGGATACGAGACTCAACAGTTTCTAAAGTTAGTTGCTGTGGCGCTCCCCGGACTGCGACTTGCACCGTTACTGGAGATTCTTTTCCTCCAACTACTTGTGCAGAGATGATATTTTTACCTTCTTTTAACGAGACACCATACCATATCTGCGTTACTAAATTAGTAGTGGCATCACTTTCCGTCCGTCCCACCAATGAAGAATCTACCAAAACGCCATTCACCCGCAATTCCACTTGACTTCCAACGGGAAATTGCACAGTAACTGTGGTAGCTGGTACATCTACAACGCTGTCAGCCGTCGGATTCAGAATTTTAATTGCTGTGGAAATGGCGGGAGTGGGGGACACAGGAAGATTTTCATTTACCCCTTGCCCCTTCTCTACTCCTGCTATTTTGCTTAAGCCTCTAGGTAAACCTACGGAACTTGCTGGTTGAAATGGTTGTATTTGCCTTGGAGAAGCTTGCAACTGTATCTCAGTGTCTTTGTGTCTGTCGTTCTTGATTTCGGCTATTTTGCGTGAGCCTCTGGGTAAATCTACGGAAGGTACTGGTTGAAATGGTTGTATTTCCGTTTCATTTGCCTGGGCATCTGGAATTGAAGTATCAGTAGTTAGTGAGGAAGGAAATTTGTGAGGTGGAAACTGCTGCTTGGAACTTTTCACGTCATCTGGAAAAACCAAAGCGGAACCTAACCCCCTAGTGCCCTTTCCTTGTAAAGAAGGAAGAGAATTCAAAGCCTCTCCCCTTGTAGGGGAGAGGTTTGGAGAGAGGTTTTCCAGATTCGGTGAAAACTTAGGATCTTCAACACCCTTATCTACTTGCGAAGGGGAATCAGAGAAAAAGAGATTTTTACTTATAGGTTCTGCTTTGACTATTGCAGGGTACAAAATAAGGCTGAGAGCTACTATCGGCATCGCCCCCATCAACCTCAAGTTAAATCTATTTATATAGTGCAGTCTAGGTTTCATTTCTTGACTGGCTCCTGAAAGGCGGGGGTAACTGCGAAATTCATGCGTACCAAGCCACCAGGCTCTAAACGCACTAGACGAGATTGGCTATTCCGTTCGCGGAATTTGTTATTGGGAGCCAGAGTATAACCAGGAAGACTGCTGAGGTCTAGTACACCCGTATGGTTTCCTGGTAAGGCATTGGCTAATGAAAACAAACCATTCGGATCTGTGGTAATGCGGTTTCCATCCTCCAGAAAAATCACCGCATTTGGTACTCCAGGCTCACCACGCTGTTGTTCACCGTCGAAGTTTTTATCAACAAACACGCGACCGATGATTGTGCCACAATCAGAAACGATTCCTGGACGAATTTTTAACTGGTGGGTTGCTGGGCCATCCTTAGTGCTAAAACCGTTGTCAGCTCGTCGGGCATTAGCGATCGCACTATTACGACCAGTACCACGCAAAGCATCGGCTGTTAATTGAGCCGCGTAAGCAATATTCAAGACTTTTTCTGTAGGAATTGTTACATCTGTGCGGAATGTCACAGTGTTGCCATTGCGTTCTGAGGTGATAGCTATCGCTTGACCATCCAACTCTCCCCGCACAGATTTAGGCAAGAACTGGAATCCTAAAGGTAAGTTGTCAGTGACAACTAAATTATTCAAACCAGCATCAGCGATATTTTTGATCGAGAGACGGTAGATCACTGTATCTCCAGGTTCAGCAGTAGCGCGATCGCTTGTTTTGATAATCTGCACCTGATTGGGTTGACACAAATTTGTACTGAAATCAAAGGCAAATAACTTCAGTGCTTGGGTTTCAGCATTGTTAACTAAAACAACCGTATCTTCGACCCTTGTCTCACCTAGAAGACTAATTGGCTGACCATCTAAAGAAGTAGCGACATACCGCACAAGATTATTACCTTCACTGGCAGTGCTAGCAATGATTTCAATCTTGATGCGTCGTTGTTTGTAGATAGAATTTGCTGGTGGATTGACTACAAAAATGTAGCTTCTACCTGGATTAGTTTGACCTTTGTTGGGATCGAGGAGAAAATTGTAGACACCCGCAGGGTTATTCGTAATAAAATAGGGATTACTATTTTCGATATTTGGCGATTTGCCACCGGAAACGTTGTTATTAGGAATATCAGGTAACTCTGTTCGAGTTAGAGGCACTAAGTTTCCCAATTCTGTCCCCGTTGGATCGCTGGGATTAGCTTCGTATACACCAACTGAAAAACCTGTATAGTCAGGTAAAAGTTCGCCACCGCAACCTAAAATCCGCCCTAATGGGTCAACTAATGGGTTAGGACTAACATTCAGCTGACTAGAAGTTCCTTCATATTTATAATTACTAGCAGAATCTGTATAAGTATAAGCAGCTTGATTTGTTAATGGCACAGACGCAGCCAGATTGTTAGTCGGTTGCGCGATCGCTGGTATAGGTATAGTAGTATGCAAAACACTTGCCAGAAGAACAGTAGCCGTTAACCTTTGATACCAGCTACTGCTAGAAGTAATTTGGTTTTGGTTTTGAGGACGGCTCACTGAACATATCTCCTCTGGAATGCCGCTTTTTTTGTTAACAAAAGCATTTGTTTATCTATCGAAGATCCCTCCGATTCTCCTTATAAAGCAGGGCTGTTTCATTCCCTTTACCCCCTTATAAAGGGGGTCGGGGGATCTTAGGCATAGCGAATCAGCGCACTTGGGTTTGATAAGTCGCCTTGACTGTTGTCTTTGCTGCAACTAACGGAACTTGCAAACGGATATGGGTGTAAACATTCGCTGGTGCTGGTTTTGTTTCCACTTTGCCGTCAGGAAGAGTAACTTTTACAGTAGGATTTTCGACAAAGCTGCGCCCGCCATCAATGCTGTAAATAACTTTAGTACCATTAGTTGCAGATACAGATTTCAGTACGTACACCATTCCTTTAGGAATAGGTTGATTGAGAACCAAATTCTTCACTGGGCGATCGCTCTTGTTTTCGCCAATCAACGTATAACGCAACACATCCCCTGGTTGTACCACAGCTTGACCTTTCAAAGGTTGCCATGTCTTGCTTTGCTTACCTTGTTGATCCTGTGCCACTACTTGCTTTTCTGCCTCTAAGCGCAGCTGTAACTGCCCTTGAGGTTTGACATTTTGAGCGATCGCGCTTGTAGAATGCCATAGAGAAGCCATTCCCGGCACTTGACTGACAAATGGAACGGTAGCAATGAGTGCGATCGCTCCTAAACCTGCAAAAGAAAGACGCTTCATATAAATAACCTCAAAAAACTTTCACAATGTCGATTGCTGATTTATCTTTCCCTGTTTTCGCTGGGAAATAATCAGTTTGTAGTTGGCGATTTAGGACTAAAGCGCTAACTACAAACACAGATGTGCGATCACACCCCTCTTTATTTGCAAAGAGGGGTGAAATCAAGCTATCTAGTTAACCTTGCGTTGGAAGGTAAATGTTCTTTGAACACCAGGTGCAACCTGTCCAGTAGCAGTATTTACATACTTTGTGACATCACTGTTTACCGTGGTTCCAGTTTGATCGACGCCAGGGTTACTAGCTGGATTGCCACTGAAGAATTGGATAGTTGAAGCCCCAGAATCCTTAGCTGAACCAACAATGTTGCTAGTATCAATTTGAGTGTTGTTGTCGTTGTCTAGCGCCCAGTTGTTGCCTCCTGCCCCTACTGTACCGTCTTCAGTAATCACAACTTTGTTAGCATTCAAAATCACGTTACCGGTTCCAGCTTGAGCATCAGAAATATTTTTGTACCGAATCTGGTACTCAATAATGTTGCCTGGAGCAGGATTTCTGGGTACATCAGCAACTGCTGAATTTGGATCAATAACAGCGCCAGTAATAGGATTTGTGTAAGATGGTGTAGACTCAAAATCACCCTGATTTGCACCAACAGCTGGCCCAGTTCCTTGTAAAACTCGTGACACTTTCACCAATTGTAAAAAGCCAGTGTAGACGCGATCAATGGAGATGTTATTGACTTCACCAGTATCAACTGCACCATTACTATTACTGTCAATAAAGGCAGTAACAAATACTGGGAAGCCCTTACCGATATCAGTCGATAGTTTCGTACCAGCTGGTAGGTCAACTTCTAGACCATAATTAACACTGGCACCAGCAGCAACACCAGAGACTTTAACTGGTGTATTACCGGTTGCTATGGTAAAAATACCAGTAGTACTATTGTAAGTATAAACAGCAGATTGATTGTTATAGGTAACAGTCACCTTTGTACCAGTTGGCAAATCTGTAGCTGTTGCTGGTGCGGTTGGCACTATTGTGATGTCGTTAGTGGCAGTACCGTTGTTCTGAATTGTGTTAGTGAAACCAACTGATTGTGGGTCAAGTGTACTACCAGGTGCTGTGTTAGGAGGAACAAAGGCAGATTTGTTCGTGAAGTCGTCGTTGTTCCCCGTTAGCCCAGTGGCATCCGGTGCATTATTTGGCCCATTTAAAACTGAGTTTGCTGCGGCGACTGAAACAGTATAAACGTTGACATTTCCTGTTACAGAATTAGCACCTTGGTTGTTATTACCTGTGTCAGTATTGGCGGGAGTACTGGCATAATAACCAGAGTCAGGTGCAGTAGGAAAGGCTCCAGTAGTGGGGTTGATATTATCTGGGTTTTGGTCACCTGAATCGTCGAAGAGTAGGGCGCTAGTTGGATTACCAGCAGTTTTACCGAACACTTGAGCAATGTTGTTAACATTTGTTGCTGTCGTTCCTGTAATTCCAGTGGTCGTTACTTGGACTGTAAAGCCTGTAACGGTTGTCCCTGTGGCAACTGAAGAGATAGAGCTAGGATTGTTAATAAAACCAACCCGTGTCACATTGGCTGGTGCTGTAGTGTTCCACTGAGCCTGATCAGCAGTTGTAGTTGTAGGATCGGCAGTGTAAACGACTATCCATCCTGGAGGAGCGGTTGGAGTCCCATTAAGAGTTGTGGATGCTGGAAGTGCATCAGAAACTAAGATGCGAGTAACTGTACTATTATCTACATTGATACTTGTACCAGCTAAAGCTGCGGGCGTTAGCCCCCGATTGGTTACGTCATTGCTCTCAACTCGCAAGCTTAAGCCATAAGTCAGCACATCATCATTGAGTACGGAAGGAACACCAGCGTTGTAGCCTGTCCGAGTTTTGAGTATTGTGGCTAGAGCAACGGTTTGAACAGTGTTGCCCACTTGAATTTGCTGGGTAATACTAGCTTCTCGTGTACCGTTAATTGGTGCGCCAGTAACTTCCCCAGCACTTCCATCAGCGTTATCTACAGTATAAACGTCACCACCATCGGGACTCCGCAGTTGGTTTTGGGCATCACCAGGAGTGTTACCAAGGGTAACTTTAATTAGGTTACCCGATTGAGCGCCAGTCTGTACAGTCACTGGCACACGCACCAACACAGTACCACTAACCGGAATTGAGGGTGTATCTACACCACCTGCTGTTACGTTTGTCCAACTTGCACCACCATCAGTACTGTATTGCAGTGTGCCACTAGCTGGTGTTGCATTATTTTTATCAGCAGGAAGTACACCAGAAACTGTACCAGGCCCAGTTGTTGTTGCTTGGTTAGGAATGTGGAATTTGGTGGGGTCGTTACCTACGTTCGTTAGGGTGTAGGTGTAGGTTAGTAAATCACCAACTGCAACAGAGCCACCATTGTTATCTGTAACACCCGACGCGGTGACAGTAATACCAGCAACCTCTGCTACAGTCACAGTAACAGTGTTAGAGGTGGAATTTATGGTTGTCCCTGGCGCGTTGGGATCTTCGTAGGTTGCTGTCGCCGTGTTACTGATAGATTGACCACCAGCTGTACCTTCAGCTAGTACAGGTGCAATAAATTGGAAAAGGCTACTAGTTAACAATGCTGTTGCTACTAGAGATTGATAACGCTGGCGCTGCTTGTTGACAGATTTCTTTCGGTTTACCATAGAAATAGTTTGTTTATTTGCTGAACTTGTATCTTGGATTTTGAGACAGGATAAAGTTCGGCAATTCCTTAAAGAATTACCGATTAGACGAGCCAAAACCTTAATGTTTCGGGGATGTCTATTTGAGGAGTTAACTTATTGGCTACTCCTGAAAAACTAGATTAAGGCAATAGGCAGAAAAGTTATTGCCTACTTGTTTTACGCTTAACGTTGCTTATCAAGATAAGCGATCGCAAATATGGGTAACTTAACTACTGTGTTTTGCTGAATCGTTGATGTAAATAGAAATGTAGCTTTTGTAGCAAAAAAAAACTTCCGTAGAAATAAGTAATTTCTTGATCGATGAATTAGTGCATCAAAGCTGAAAAATAAACTCCATTTTGGCGACACATATAGCAATTTTGGTGGTTTAATCAGACATTAAAAAGACTAAAACTTATATATAGAAATTGTTTTGAGTTTTTGCTATCATGTATGCTTCCTACCTTGTAGAGTCATTTAGATAAAAAAATAGAAGTTTAACTAAGTGATCTAGATCACTGAAAATTGGATAGTGATTTCAATAAATGCAAACTAATCATAGATGTAATGCAATTTAATCATATTAAAGATCGGTGTTAAGACTGAGTACCTGAAGCTATTATTTGATTTTGCAACAATGATTGCATAAGTATAGATACTTGTTATAACGTTCATGAATATAAAAATTTACAGAAATTATTTTTTCAATACTAAGAATACCCGACATTTTTAGTCGGGTATGTTTGACTGGTATTTTTGCTCGTGTTAGTATCAGGCGACAGCAGACAGACAAACAGGGAAAAGCTAGTTTATGACTCAGGCAATCAAAACCCAAACCCAAACCCAAACCCAAACCCAAACCAGCACTGCCTACTTTAAAGCCTTGACGTGTAAAGAATGTGGTGCGGAATATGAACTCAAAGCCAGTAACGTTTGTGAGTTATGTTTTGGCCCTTTAGAAGTCAAGTATGACTACAGCGCCCTCCGTCTAACTGTCACTCGTGAAACTATTCAAGCCGGGCCAAATTCAATTTGGCGCTATCGTCCCTTTTTGCCTGTTGCAACTGACAATGTTATAGATGTGGGAACGGGTATGACTCCCTTGGTTCGTTCTCACCGCCTTGCCCGTCGCCTGGGTCTAAATAAGCTTTATATAAAAAATGATGCCGTTAATATGCCCACCCTTAGCTTTAAGGATCGGGTAGTTTCAGTTGCTCTATCGAGGGCGCGAGAGTTGGGTTTTACTACCGTTTCTTGCGCTAGCACTGGTAACTTGGCAAATTCTACAGCTGCGATCGCAGCTCATGCCGGTTTAGACTGCTGTGTGTTCATCCCCGCAGATTTAGAAGCCGGTAAAATTATCGGTAGCCTGATCTACAGTCCCACTCTGATGGCCGTCAAGGGCAACTACGATCAAGTAAATCGCCTTTGTTCGGAAGTTGCTAATACACATGGCTGGGGTTTTGTCAACATTAATCTGCGTCCTTATTACTCTGAAGGTTCCAAGACGCTAGGTTTTGAAGTTGCGGAACAACTAGGCTGGGAACTACCGGATCATGTTGTTGCTCCCTTGGCTTCTGGTTCACTCTTTACAAAAATTTATAAAGGGTTCCAAGAATTTATCGAAGTTGGTTTGGTAGAAAACAAGAGCGTCCGTTTCAGTGGCGCTCAAGCTGAAGGTTGTTCACCTATCGCCCAAGCCTTTAGAGAAGGACGCGACTTTATTAAGCCAGTAAAACCAAATACAATTGCTAAATCGTTAGCGATCGGTAATCCAGCAGACGGCATTTATGCTGTGGAGTTAGCTAAGAAAACTGGTGGTAACATTGAATCAGTCAATGATGCAGAAATTATTGATGGCATCAAGCTGCTGGCAGAAACCGAAGGCATCTTTACAGAAACAGCTGGTGGTACAACTGTGGCCGTGCTGAAAAAACTTGTAGAAGCTGGCAAAATTGATCCAGATGAAACCACCGTGATTTACATTACCGGTAATGGTCTGAAAACTCAAGAAGCAATCCAAGGCTACGTTGGCGAACCCTTGACTATTGATGCTAAACTCGATAGTTTTGAACGTGCGCTAGAGCGATCGCGTACTCTGGATCGCTTGGAATGGCAACAAGTCCTCGTTTAGTTATGAGTTAAGAGTTATGAGTTTTTTATTCATAACTCTTAACTTTATTCCTAACTCCTCAGTCCTCATTTTTCACTTTGTACTTCTATGGCTGTAACAGTTTTAGTTCCTACGACTCTTCAGAATTTGACTAATAATCAAGCTACTCTCGAATCTAGCGGTAGCACTATTGCTGAATTATTAGACTCTTTAGAACAAAGCTTTCCTGGGATAAAATCGCGGTTGTGCGATGAAGAAGGAAAGCTACGTCGGTTTGTAAATTTTTACGTTGATAGCGAAGATATCCGCTATTTAGATGGTATCAACACAACACTGAAAGATGGTGATGAAGTAAGTATTGTCCCTGCTGTCGCTGGTGGTTAATACTATTTATCTCGTCTTTTATTTGGCTTGCTAGTTGGAAAAATCGTTTTAATGCAAGTTCTGGACGTAAAAATCCTTCTAGTTATTTTATTGAATTTAACATCTAATCAATCTGCCATAGCCTTTAGCTTATGGCAGATTGATTTTCTATTTTAGTATTCGGCTATACTAAAGTAATTTTATATCAAGTTTCAGGATCTTTGCACACATCCTATGGGAAGATGCCCCATGAATAAATAATGAGTAAATTAATTCGGGATGTTGTTATGCACTGGATTTATATAGAGGTTTGGTTCACCGCCAAACCTTATTTTTATATCTATTTAAAATGCGGCATGGTGTATAGAAAATTGAGTATTGGGGATTGAAAAAGAAATTTCATTGGTTTTTGTGGTCAATTGGCTACAAGTATTTGTCAATACTTAAGTTAAATAATATTTATGTGCAAACGGAATTAAAAAAGAAAAGTACTCCGTAGAATGCCAACAGTAACTGAGTCACTATCTGGTGTGTGACCAGGCTCGATGATATGAATTATTCCTGGTGTAATGCTGATATTATCTGTTAGCTGAAAACGATAAAATGCCTCAATTTGAGTGGTCGTACCTGGTTGTCCACCTGCACGTCCTAAACCAGTATTGATAAAATCAGGAACATTATTCCCTACAGGTAAGTTGCTACTGGTGATTTTAGGAGGTTGACCGACATAAATTCCCCCCAAATTTCCTTTAGCAAATAAATCAGGGAAATTCAGAAACACCATATAATTTGTCGTCTCTACATTTCCCGATTGCCCAGGAATATAAGATTTAGTATAACCACCCCATGCACCTGCGCTAATGCGGGGAGAAATTTGCCAAGTTACAGTCGCACCTACGGCGTTAGTTTGCAGTGGTGCTGATTTTCCGGTAGTGGTATTAACTGTAGTTAAGCATTCATCGCCAACAAAGGTTAGCAAACAACCATCCGAAGAGTAATTGTTAACGTAATACAAACTTAAATCTAGAGTATCGGTTGGTGTCAGCAGCAATTGCACACCTGTAGTGGTGGTTCCATCAAATAAACCGCTACCTTTACCGGGATTTCCTGGTTGATAACTAGTATAAATTGCCTGCAAACTAGCGCGTTTAGCAAATTGCCAATCAATAGCTATACCACCGTGACCGTATCCCATATTTAAAATTGGGTTTCTTTGGGCAAAATAAGACAACGGCCCTGTTGCAGCACTTTCTACCCGATTGGGGCCTCGGAAAGCAGATGGCATACTTACGCCTTCTGTTCCCACCATTACTGCTAATTTATCTGTCACCAGCCAATGAAAATTGAGGTCACTTACAATTAAGCTATCTGTAGGAAATTCGTAGCCAAGTAAAACATCATTCCGGGAAACACTATTGGTAAATCTAGGTGTAGTTTTTCCTTTACCATCTAAAAGACCTGTAAATAAATAACTACGGGGAGTGATTTGACTAGTTAAATATAGTTGCGCCAGGGATATGACATTAGTGTTTGTCCCCGCATCATCTGTATCTTTTTGTCCATCTCTAAGATTTACATCACCACGATTGCTAGTCCGTCCTTGAATACCAACTATTAGTAGTCCACTGAGTTTGGTTGTTGTTGAGAATTGGTTGGCTTCGATTTCGGCGGTTTTGGTTTCTAAACTATCGACACGACCCCGCAAAGTTGCTAATTCAGGTGTAAATTCTGACTGCAATTTTTGTAATATTGCTAAATCTTCGCGGGTGACCAACTCGCTGGTAGCTGTAGTAATTAATTCGTTGACTCTATCTAAACAAGCATTCACCCCGGCGGCGAATTCATACCGAGTTAAGGCGCGATTACCGCGATAGTTGCTATCTGGATAGCCAGCTATACAACCATAACGTTCTACCAAAGACTGTAATGCTTGGAATGCCCAATCGTTGGGTTGTACATCCTTGAGTTGAGAAACCGATGTAACTTGCGCCATCGGATTTACTGGGGAGAGGGAAGAAGAATTTAAATCTATACTCTCCTGCGCCTGAGTAGTTCCTGTGTACTCTTGTGCTAGTGCTTTTTGTGCAACTCCATTTACTCCCGCAATTAGTAACCATGCGAGCATCCAGATTTTGCTATGACTGTGGCTAATAAGTCTACCTTTCAACTTTTTACACTCTGCTCACATACTTAAGTGAAAAGTGTATTCGCGATTATCTAGCATTCACATGGGAAAATTTACGGATTTTGTCCCAAATTAGACTTAATCTTTCTGGGCAACTTCTGAAAGGACGAGTATAACAGGGTATTAGGTAATGGGGAGTGGGGAAGAGGCAGGGGAGCAGGGAGTAGGGAGAAAAGGAGAAGAGTTTTCCCGCCCCTCTGCTTGTTTTCAATGCTCAATGCCCAAAAATATCCACTGGATTGATTGAAAACTAATATGCCAAATCGCTCACGTAAGCTGACGCCAAAAACCTCTAAACAAAATAAACCTCATGCAGGTATCGTGAAACGCGTCGTTAAAAAACGCCAGAAAAAGCTAAAACGGGGAAGTTGGTTGTCGTCAATGCTAGCGATCGCACTTCTCTTCAGTAGTGCTAGTCTAATTATGGCTTTTGCCTGGATTAGTGTTCTCTTCATCTTCAATCCAGATCAGGTAAGCTGGCTAAATAAAATTTTACCTGTATGGGCACAAATCCCTCTTGGTAAGAACGAACGCCCCCAAACTCTCAAACAAATTCAACTCGATTTGAGTAAAAAAAACCAAATATTTGGCGAAACTCTGCCTTTAAATCAAAATGTGGAAAACTCCTTTTTATTGCCAGTTTTTCAACAGCGTGCTAATTGTCAATCTGATTGTGAAGAACTGGTGGAACTCAGGGTTTATGAACGCTCAGAAGAGTTAGAGTTTAAATCTCAGTCAGAAAATTACTACTATTTAGCAACTCAATTACCTGTAACTGGGCCAGAAGAATCCTTTGTAATTTCTTCTTCGCTTGATGGGACATCAGAACTCCAGGATATCAGCATTCCCCTACCTTTAACTGAAGTGCAACGCTTTGAAGGTGCGACACCATCACCAGGGGTTTGGTTTGATTTGCACGGTCAACGCCAACAAGGAACTGCTGCAATCCGCTACGGTCACGTCGTCTACTACAATCCAGAACGCAGGAATTTACTACAAATGCTGTCTTGGACTAGTCCTAATGGACAATTGCCCAAATGGCGGCAGGTAACTGGTGATGGTACAAAAGAGTTAGTTCTCGATCAAACTATAGGTTTAGAACCCCACCTTCAGGTTTACCAAGTCAAGCCTCTAAAGTTATTCCTCAAACCAATTCAATTGGAGGCGATTACCCTCAAATCACCAGCTCTCAAGGATTATGCATACCAAAACGCTTTGTCAATTGCCCGTAGTGGACTGTGGACACCAGCCTTTGAATGGTTAAAATTTATCAAGAAACAGTACAAAGGAGTTCTACTAAAGGAGGCGCAAGCACAAATGGATTTGATTCGCTTGCACTCTCAACTTACTAAAACCCAAGCCGAGAAAATTTGGGCAAGTCCTAGTCAAGAAGTGCTGGCAGATTTGATTGATGGTCGCTGGGGGAAAGCTTTACAGGTATTTGAAGCATCGCCACATAACGCCCAAGAAATTGCTACCCTACTGAAAGTTGATAAAAAACGATTGTGGAATCGCACAGTGGCGGCGTTGCGGGTCAACCCAGATAGACTAGAGGTGCAAGCTTGGTTCGCCTTGATTTTAAAAGTTCAGCAGGGAGAAGAACATGCTAATTCATGGTTAAAGGCGCAACCAAAAATAACAAAAGATAATCTCGCTTATATTCAAGGTCTGTTAGCCAGACTCAATGGTGAGGGTACATCGCAAATATCCTCTACTCACCCTAGTCAAATTGTTGGTACAGTCCAACCAATCACTCAAGTTACCAACACCGACTGGCTACAACCAAATTCCTCAGTAGATTTGAAACTCACAGATAACCAATGGTATCAGGTGGAGGTAAGTACATTTCATGACGGTAAACGCTGGCTAAATTCACCTTTTGAGAATTTCAACCCACCCAAAACTGACACCGCCAAATTTTTATGGAAAACTTTGGGAATTAGTTCTGACCCAGAAATTCAAATTGTGGTCTGGTTGCCAAATGGAGAACAAGAAATTACTATAGCCGCTATCAAAGCGGTGCAACTACGGGGTAAAGTTTTGCGCCTATTAGCTGCTGGCCCAAAAATCCCAGAGAATCAAAACGATGTTCTCCAACCCAAACCTTTAGCCTTGACAAATGCAGCACTGGAATGGGTACAACCATCTCCCATCACTCTACAACAACTGCATCAACAAAATCCTCAAGCGGTGAAGGTAATGTTATCGAGTGTGTGGAAATCTTTACAGCAATCTGATGAAGTTCCGGGTGGTGCTATTCCTAGTTTTGAGCAGATGCAGGAAAAATTGGGTGATTGGCCCGTTCAAGTGATTGATTTAACAAATAATGCTCAACCAGAAATAATACTGACTATTTCAGCAGGCGCAATAGCATCTTTGAATCAGCCTACACCTGAAAGTCAGGGGAAAAACCCAGAGCAACGACGTGACCGGACTATAATTTTGTCTGATAGCAATAAAGTTATCTACACTGATTTTACAGGAAATGACTTACAAAGACTATCTGCGATCGCCAAGCTTTCAGGGGTGCAATCCTTAGCTTTATTAGTCGAGAATGCTCATAACTACAGTTTGAGGCGCTGGTCAGAGAAAAATCAGCGCTTTGAATAGCACGCCCCTTACTCAAATTTACCCCTCACTTAAATTTAGATTAGAGAGGGGAAAAGCGTAGGCGTAGCCCGTCGTAGACATCGCTATCTCCAAAACTGACTTATTCTTTTTGGTCGGTTTCGGCTAGACGTTGGTGCTTTAAATTTTCCAACTGCTGCAACAGAGAGTCTACCTCTGCTTGTAAATGCATAAATTTAGCTTGCTGATCCTCTTGATAATAAGACTTGGTTAACTTACTGACCCAGTTAGCCTGGGACTCGCGATCGGAAACACTAGGTAAACAAGTAGGCATCGCTAATCAAATCCAAAACTTAACTCACACCATTAGAAATATTATAATATTGCTTTTTTAAGCTTTATTAAAATATTGTATATTTTCAATCAATTACTCTAATGGATTTCAGGTTCAATCATAAGAGACGGCGATCATAATGGCTGTGTTCCTGAGAAAACATTGCCCGAAGTGTGCAAAGCTTCCGTCCACTCAATGGTACTTAGCAATACTTAATTAATAGCCTGCCAATTCTAGTTGTATTAATTTTTCTTGCTGTTCTTGAGCAATTTACGTAAAAAATTCCCTGTAAATTATATTAAATTACGCCAAATAAGAAAAAAATGTAGGGCAAACCACTTGCCGTTCGTGTAAAGTCTTTGTACCACTTGCCTATCGCACACTCCGCGAACGTAGAAGCAAGTTAGCAAGAGCGTCTTTGTCAGGAGAAGGATAAAACTACCGCAAAGGAAACCATAGGTTACTGCGTATTTTAACTCAAAAATGAATGAAATAAGGTATTAAAATACACATAAAATAGTCGCGGCTCGCCTGTCACAAAAGTGGCTTTTTGCAAAGTAGGAATAAGTGTTTCAGGGAGTTATTACGTGAATACCACAGATTTGTCTATCATTTTTCACTTTGTCAGCATCCCCAGGTCGCCGTGGCGGTTATGATAAACTGACAGTCGAAATAAAATAAAAATGGCAAAATCAAACGCCTGCACCACAAAAAATAATATTCTTAAATAATATTCTTTTGGAATTAGGGACTTTTAACTGGAAATTAGTAAAGAAAAATTCGTTTTCTTCCTCTTCCCGATTTTGCCCTTCCCTATGCGAGCCTTTCTAAATATCCAATCCTTTACATTAAAAAATTTTAAATCCCGTGACTTTGAGCCTGTCTGTAGCTAAATCTCATCGCCAACCCTGGCCCGGACTGATAGAAGCCTATCGAGAATATTTGCCTGTTAGCGAAAAAACTCCGATTGTCACTCTGTTGGAGGGTAACACACCCCTAATACCAGCGCCTGCGATCGCAGAACGCATTGGCAGACAAGTGCGGGTTTTTGTAAAATACGACGGTCTCAATCCCACCGGCAGCTTCAAAGACCGGGGGATGACTATGGCAATTTCCAAAGCCAAGGAAGCTGGCGCAAAAGCAGTAATTTGTGCCAGCACGGGTAATACCTCAGCCTCAGCCGCCGCTTATGCAAGGCGTGGGGGCATGAATGCATTTGTGCTGATTCCCGACGGTTATGTAGCGCTGGGCAAATTAGCCCAAGCTTTACTGTACGGTGCAGAAGTATTGGCAATTAAAGGTAATTTTGACCAAGCGCTAGAAATTGTCCGCGAGATGGCTGAAAGCTATCCGGTGACTTTGGTAAATTCCGTCAATCCCTATCGCCTAGAAGGACAGAAAACAGCAGCCTTTGAAATCGTCGATGCGCTGGGTGATGCGCCAGACTGGCTGTGTATCCCGGTGGGCAATGCGGGAAATATCACAGCATATTGGATGGGATTTTGTCAATATCATCAAGATGGAAAGTGCGATCGCTTACCCCGAATGATGGGATTCCAAGCCGCAGGTGCAGCCCCCTTAGTGACTGGTCAGCCAGTAGCAAATCCCGAAACCCTAGCGACAGCAATTAGGATTGGCAACCCTGCTAGTTGGGAGTTAGCGATCGCAGCCCAAACCGCAAGTCAGGGTAATTTCCACGCCGTTACCGATGCCGAAATTCTCGAAGCTTATCGACTTTTGGCAGCATCAGAAGGTATCTTCTGCGAACCTGCTAGCGCCGCTTCTGTAGCCGGGTTATTGCAGGTAAAAGACCAAATTCCTACAGGGGCGACAGTGGTTTGTGTCCTCACTGGTAATGGTTTAAAAGACCCAGATACAGCCATTAAACACAATCACAGTCAATTTAAACAGGGTATTGCAGCAAAATTGGGTGCAGTAGCCGAAGCAATGGGATTTTAAGTACTCTGGAACTAAACGCGATCGTAATAGCTAATTGAAAAATTGCGTAGGCAAACCCCACTAAAGCTATCACAGCCAGGATTTTTCAGTCTGGGGAGTGTCAAAATAATCCTAGGTAATTTTTAAACAACTAGTTGATCATCTTGTAATGACCGAAACAGACTCATGATATAAGCCTCTAAATTTATTTATGGGGATTATTAATTTTGAATTTTGAATGCGTGAATTTTGAATTCGGAGGGAAGCGACGTGACTCATTCTACTGATATTGCCACTTTAGCCCGGTGGATGGCAGCTGACTTTAGCAATCAAGAACAAGCTTTTGAAAATCCGCCTTTTTATGCCCACATTCGTGTGTGTATCCGTCCCCTTCCGTTGGAATTGTTCTCTGGAGTAAGTTTGTTTCTCGAACAAGCTTATGATTTTATGCTCAATCAACCCTACCGGATGCGGGTAATGAAGTTGATTCCGGCAGAAAACCACATTGTTATTGAACACTACACGGTTAAAGAAGAACAAAAATTTTACGGCGCATCTCGTGATCCCGAACGTTTAAAAGTTTTATCCGTTGACCAATTGGAAAAAATGTCAGGTTGCAACATGGTTGTAGAGTGGACAGGTAACAGCTTTAAAGGCAGGGTTGAACCTGGAAAATGCTGCATTGTGGTTCGTGACGGCAAAAATACTTATCTGGATAACGAATTTGAGATTGACGCTCAAGAATTTTTCAGCCTTGATCGCGGAAGAGATTTAGACACCGATGAACGTCTCTGGGGTTCTATCGCCGGCCCATTTCACTTTGTCCGATGGGGTAGTTTTGCCGATGAAGTCAAGGTGTGAGGAGTGAGGAGTGAGGAGTTAGCAGTGAAGAGTGAGGAGTGAGGAATTAAAACTCATAACTCATAACTTATTTATGGTCAACTTGGATCAGGACTTTTTAGCGATCGCCTAAAGACTACCATCCTAACCATCTCTACCTCAAAAACTTTGGATTTGGTTCATGATGTCCATTTAGCGATCGCCTAAAGACTACCAGAAACTCTAGTTAAGCCATTATCTCTACGTCAGAATCCTATGCTATTATGGGTTAACTAGCGCCCTATGGCTACTAAGATATCTTATAAATATTAAAGTAGTTCAAGGAATTGTGCTGTGGCGGCATAGCCAAGTGGTAAGGCAGAGGTCTGCAAAACCTCCACCCCCGGTTCAAATCCGGGTGCCGCCTTCAAAGAAATATAAGCATTACAGGGCTTAAAAGCCCTTTTTTAATGGTAGTTGTAGGGCTTGTTTCCAGAGCCTTCCAATATTTTTGGGGTAATTTTGGGTAGTTTGGGTAAAGAACAGGGGTAAAACTGGGGTAAAGTGAAAGGATAAAGGTGTTTACCCCAGTTAATTACCCTTATGGAATCTCAAAAATCTCAAAGTATTGCCCGTCGGGGTTCAGTGTAGATTAAGAACTCTAACGGCAGTCTCCAATTAGTTTTTTCTCATCCTATTGTACACCGACGGGAGAGCTAAAAACCAAGCGTTTCTACCTTTCGACAAGGCACTACGATACACCTTTAGGAAGACACCAAGCATCGACTTTAGCGGCAACAATTCAGAGGGATATTGACTATGGAGAGTTTGATGCCAGTTTAGCTAAGTACAAACCAGCAGCTTCATTAAGCACCGTTAGCCCAATTACGCCAATTAGTCCTTCAGCTACCCCCCAATATGACTTGGGAGAATTATGGAAAAAATACGCTGAGTTTAAAAAACCACAGATTAGTCCTTCTACTTATGCGGTTGACTACCGCAAGTATCGCAATCACATTGCTAAGTTACCAACTAAAACTTTAGATGATGCGATCGCAATTCGAGACTATTTACTTGCAAATCTCGGTGCTAATGCCGTCAAACGTACTTTGACAAATATAAATGCTTGCTGTGATTGGGCACTTAAAAGTCAGCTAATTGAATCCAATCCCTTTCAAAGTATGGCAAAAGACATTCAGATGCCGAAGTCAGAATCAGCAGAATATGAAATTAATCCCTTTACTAAGGAAGAACGGGATAGCATAATTCAAGCATTTGAGGAGAGCAAACTCTACAGCTACTATGCTCCTTTAGTAAAATTATTATTTTTTACTGGGTGCAGACCATCAGAAGCGATCGCTCTACAATGGAAGCATATCAGTGATAAATACATTACCTTTGAGCAAGCAATTACAATCAGTACTAAAGGGTTAGCTCTTAAAGATGGATTAAAAACCCAAAGCCAAAGACGTTTTCCGATTAATAATCAGCAACGTGAAATTTTAGACTCTATCAAACCTGAGAACTGTAATCCGGATGATTTTATCTTTAGAAGCAAGAAAGGCGGCATAGTAAACTTTGGAGATTTTCTCAATCATGTCTGGAAAGGTTATAAAAATCATCGTGGTACACATATAGATGGAATCGTAACTCAACTTGTAAAACAACGTGTAGTAAGCGAATATCGCAAACCTTACCAATGCAGGCATACTTTTATTACTCTTTGCCTAGAAGCTGATATTGATGCGAAGGATGTAGGAAGGTGGGTTGGTAACTCTCCAGAAATTATTTACAAGCATTACGCAGGTAATAAACGTAACCTACAGATGCCAGAATTATAAATTTGTTGAATTAAAATATAGGCGATCGCCTACAAAGCAATTGTGTCCCAATAGGAGGTCTTTTAATAGATACGCTAGCCTATACTTTTATTGGCAATTGGGAATATAGAGATAAATCATAGTTCTTTTTGATTTTTGAAATTATTTGCGTAGGGAGGGAGTAGGGAGTGGGAAAGAAGCCTTTTCGGGATGTACTGATTTTTTTCAGAAATCAAATACGAGTCCTAATATATGAGCTATAGCTCAAATACATGAGAAACTGGCTATTGTTCGGAAAAATTGAAAAACTAAAAAAATAGACGTTGCATAAATGCGGGATGAATCACTCAAATACAGGTATTTCGCTATACTTAAAATAATGAAGTAATAATCGAATTGGACAATATACAGTAGAATGCCTCAATTCATCCCTTGATTACGCAACCCCAGTGCAGACTATCAGAAGCGATCGCCCTACAATGGAAGCATATCAGCGACAAATGCATTACATTTGAGCAAGCATTTAAAATCCCTAAAGATTTAAAATCCCTAAAGAGCTTATTCCATAATACTTTTGACTTTTGACTTTAAATTTTTGACTTCCGCCTTGCGGTACTAGCCCTCAAAGATGGATTGAAGAGCGGGAATATCGTAAACCTTACCAATGCAGACAAACTGGCAACAACTTGATTTGACAAACAGTGGAAGTAAATAATCCTGCACTTCCCTAACCCCAATTTCTTTGATGATAGCAATGAAAATTGCCTGCACCTAAAAAATGGTAGTGGTGTTTCCTCATCACCAATTATATGCTGAGAGGATAGTCAATAACTAACTATCAAGTTCGTCATCTGCACTTTATGATAGGTGTCAAATTCACTGATTTGAATAAAACTTCTACATAAACACACACTGATGCAGCTTGATTTGCTTGAATAGCTATATTGATAGGACATTGATACGAGAGCAATTCACAATCCTGATTATGGCAAGTAAATTCATTGATGTTAGGGAATATACTGTCAGGGCACACAAAAGACAGATTCATACTCGTGTTTTCCAGTTTGTCTGTAAAGAGTGTAACGATCTGACAAAGCGCGAGACTTTCGGGCCTCGACCCTTATATTGTGAGAGATGTCGCCCTCCCCAACCGCCTAAGAAATCCCAGCCAGCATCTCACAAAGCAAAACCCAGAGCAATGTCTTACAAAAGTGACATCGATTTAAATTGATTAAAGCCTTATGACTCAAAATGGACAATTAGAACCACCTCCAGGTACTTTTCTCTCACCATTGTTGGAATTGCGAGACTATTATGCTCGCCTCACAGAAGAGTATGAACGCCTCTTTGTGCAGGCGCGATCGCAGCTGGATCATGTAGAAGCGTTGTTGTCTAACTGGTCTTTTTCTGATGACAGTAAACAGATATCAAGTCTGACGGCGGCTGATGAAACTTCAGATGTTCCCCAAGAAGGTCCTCTGCGGTTTTTATCACCTCTTGATGATATCGACGAAATCAACTTGGTGAAGCCTGTAGAGTCAGAACTTACAGACAAAGACTTGGTTGAGATCGATAATTCTTTTTCTGCTGTTGATACAAAAGAGGGTCAACCTTCAATTACATCGCCAGATCCAAAGATCGCCCCAGAGAACAACGATAGTTCAACAAAGGTGGCCGAAATCCCCATGCTACCCCAGTATAATCACGCTGTTACCCGAATGGAAGCCATAAAACAGCTATTGCAAGAGCAGATAGGTACTGTGTGTCATATCGATTTTATCGTGCGATCGCTTTATGGAGAGTTAGATTCCAATCTATTCAAAGTAGTTAAAGGTCGGGTTCAATCTTCCCTCACCCAAGGCAGAGAAAGGAATTACTGGGTAACTATTCCTGATGAGCCAGGTTGTTATACTCTGGATTTAAGTTTGGTAGCCCCAAGTAACCGTAATGGTGCTTCTAAGAGCATCAAAAACAAAAACAAGAAGCCTTTTGTACCCCCGACAAAAGCAGTACCGATGCTCAAAACCTTTGAGGGTCAATTCTTAATTGATGCCCTCACCTCTCTGTTTGAAGAAAATCCAGGTAAAGTTTTCAGCGTTGCTGAAGTCATTGCCGGAATTTATGGAGAACTAGATTCTCAGCAACTTCGAGAGGTCAAAAATAAAGTGCTGAACGAATTATCTAGAGGCTATCGAACAGGCAGATTCTCTAGGGTTCCTAACCAAATTGGCTTTTATACTTGGGACTCCAATATGATATTGGAGGGTAGTTCTCGGTAAATGGGCGTGGGGAAGAGGCAGAAGGGCTCTTAGCTGGGGGAAAGGGGGAAACTTTCTCCCCTGCCCCAATTCTTCTTTTCCATCCTCCTTGTCCCC
>NZ_CAXTNE010000035.1:2532-42142 GCF_964245445.1 uncultured Nostoc sp. | reverse complement strand
TAGCAACTAACCAATAACTAATAACTAATAACTAATGACTAATGACTAATGACTAATTGACTGCAAAGGTAATAATTTGGGACGGAGAGCGTCGGGATTAATACCTGCTTTGTGTGCTACCAATACACCCACTGCTTCTAAATATGAGTTTACTTGTATAGATTTGATCCCCAACGGTTGGGGAGGAACTTTTATTAGAGTTTTATTTTCTTCTACTGTAATTATTTGGCATTGTTTTTGGCTTAAACTCAGTAAGGCACTGCTACCACAAGCATTTGCTGGTACGATCGCAGCATCTACTTCATCTACCCAAATATCTTCTTGCTGCGATCCGATTGCTCCTCTCTCTACTATAAATTGTGGCGCACGGCTTAATCCTACAAGGACGCACGGCAAAAAGGTATAGCCCAATTCTTCGGCGGCGGAACGGGGAGATAAATCAGGTTGTGGAGGTTCGCTCAAAAGAGCAGGAGAATGGGCGCAAGGAATTTGAAAGGTTCGCACTAGCAAATGGCTAATTACGGCTTCTGCACCCGCCAGAGAATCTACGCCTTTACCTTGGCGATATTTCTGTACTGCTTCCTCATCCATATCATCGGGGAAACGGGCTACAACTGCGATCGCTTCTGCCCCCGCTTTTTTAATTAATATCTCAGCTGCTCGTAATAAACTATCCGGGTTGCCAATTGTTCCCCAACTAGCTCCCGATGTTGTAGTCCGCAATTCTACATTTAACGGTGCATCAGTAATTACATAATCTGTTAAAGTCAATCCCAGTGTTGCTCTGACTGCATCTGCTGCTTGTATATGTCGTAGCCGTAACTCTGGCTCAATAGCTTGGTCTAAAAGTAAACCTACTTTGTTACTGCGGACTGGACGCAAACCCCAGCATCCAGAGGCGAATTTGTCAAGCCCATAACCTTCAACATAGGAAGCATTAGGGAGATTCCAATACAAACTTGCGCCATTAAGGACATTGGGGTGAGTAATTAGGCGATCGCAAACCTGTGCTATAACTTTGGCAACAGGTAAAGCATCTCCTGCATAACCCCCAATGGCAGCCCCAACGCCTGTTGGTACAATTAAAATAGCGGTATATGGACGATTCATTTTAAGTTATGAGTGCTGAGTTATGAGTGATGAGTTTATGATTCACTTGCCATCAAATCCTAACTCCTGTACAGACGCGATTAATCGCGTCTCTTCTCCTAACTCCTAACTCTTGACTGTCGTTACCACAGCCTCAACCGTAGCTTTTTGTTCGTCAACATCCACAGAAGTAACTGCCCAACGCAGGGGTTCGCCTTGTTTCTTTAACTCTGTTTCAATTACTTCTAGTAACTCTGCGGGAGTTTCTTGTAAATCAATTTCTGCGGTAATAAAATGAGTTGTCATTTTGGTAAATCCTGTTGATTTGTAGTTTCTAGAATACTAGAATAGCTGATTTTCTCTGCAATAAAATACTTGTGTTATTTATCAGCTTTGGAAATTTTTATGAGCAGTTATCAATAATCAAACCATATACTCATTTTCAATCCGGTGAAGTACAAGTATACAAATAGACCTAACCCCCTAACCCCCTTCCCGCTTCGGGAAGGGGGAACAAGTCAAAGCCTCTCTCCTAAAAGGAGAGAGGAATGGAAGTGAGGTGAAAATTGTACCTCACGCTTGTCGAGAACCTCTATATACTGATAACTGTTTACTAATTATTAACCTTTACCAAATTGTAACTGATAAACTACATCTTCTTTTTCCGTCTGAATTTTCAAATCAGAAAGGGGTTTGGCAATACAAAGCAATACGTAACCTTGCTTTTGCAAATCTGGACTAACGCCCATACCATCAGTTTGATCCACAGTTCCCTCGCTTATTTGACCAGCGCAAGTTGTACAAACACCTGCATTACAAGAACTCGGCAGTTCCAAACCAGCAGCATCGGCAACTGATAAGATCGTTTCATTTTCAGGAACTTGCAAGGTGTGAATTTTGCCTTGGTGATCAATTTCTACAGTGTAAATTTTAGGCATATACAAAACAAGCGTGATGCAACGGACAAATGTATTAGTTTATCTGAATTAGTATAGAATATCCAGATGTTTGAAAAATTTCTGGTTAAAGAGTGATAATTATAGCAACTAATTCTGAATAATTTATATATTAGTAACATTAATTACTATACAATACACAAATAAATTAGTTAAATTTGCTTACTATGAATATGCGCGTAGGCATAGCCCGCCGTAGGCATCGCGTTTCTTTAGAGACTGTATCTGTAAGTCTGCCTTTTGGCATTGGTTCGATGTCTTGGAAAGTTGACACCACACAAAAGAAGGCGGCTTGGTCGCTTTATGTGGAATTGGTGACGCGCATTGCTGTACAACCATTGGAAGTTGACCAGGGTTTGGTACGAGAAGCGATGAATTCTCTTTATAGTTTATTTGGTACAACCCGCGAAGTTCTTAAAGCCGCCAGGCCTGATGTCGGTGCTTCTCGTGAGTCAGTTAGGGGAATTGCGATCGCTGTGTTGAATAATGGGTTAAGGCCGTTTTTGACTAAATGGCATCCGGCGTTGCAAGCGTGGGATCGTGACGACCTGTGGGGGTGAGTCCCAAGTTTTAGTATACTAGAAACCCCTCTCCAAACCTCTTCCCGAAGCGGAGAGAGGCTTTGAAACCCCTATTCACTCTTAGGGAAGGGGGCTAGGGGGGTTAGATTTCCGAGGCTTTGGTGTTACGAAAAATACTTTTCAAACATCCTCTAGACAAAATTCGCGGTTATTGCAGCGAGTCGTGATGTGATAGCAAAAACCTGATTGTAAATTGCGTTTTGGGCGAGACATGAGAAGCTATATCATTATTGCGCTAAATATACAATAATTGATTAGCAATTTCGTCTGCTGTCAAAGTATCAAGAAGGATGGCAACCCGTATCGGCAATTTCATAGGAACTTCTGCGTTTAGCAATCAAAATCCCTGCATGAAGTTGACTATTAATTAGATAGTTTGTGTGTAATTCCTCAAAATCAAGCCGATTATGAGTTAAAATAGAATGCCCAATAGATGCAGCAAAAGCTAATTGTTTTTGATCTGGTTCTCCTAACATTTGCTGTTCTCTGGCTGTTGTAGCATCAAAACCTCTTGCTAAGAGTAAAGTAGCCACAAGAACATCCATATCTTTATCAATATAAATTTGAGCAAAAATCGTCATTTTTGATTTAATCTAGCTTTAACAGCAGGATGTATTAATTCATCAGGGACATGATTACGCTCAATATATTCATTAATTTCTGCTTGATTATCTAAGTAAAAACTCAAAGCATCAAAGACTTGCGCTAAAGTTAAATGAGGTAAATGTAGCGGTATTTCTTCTGGTCTAATACCTAAACGCCAATTTTCAACAATTGCTCTCACAGGGGTTCTAGTTCCCTTAATAATCGGTTCATCTGATAAAATATCAGGCTGCCGGGTAACATAGGGAGAGTTTGTAGTAGTTGTCATACTAATAAAACTTTTGGCAGTATCTCTGTTAATCTATCACAGACTAATACCCTACGCGGAAGTCAAAAGCCTTATAGAATAAGCTTTTCATTTTTATTGAAATTTTTTCCAACTCTGCGATCGCTGTAAATCAATAATATACACTATGTAGCGATGATTGCACTCACCAACAAACTTTGGTCATCAATGTTACAATGTTGACTCTTAAGGTTACAACATAAAGCCTTAGAGCTAGAACATTAAGCCTTAAGGTTACAACATTAAGGCTTTAGGTTATAACATAAAGCCTTAAGGTTACAACATAAAGCCTTAGAGCTAGAACATTAAGCCTTAAGGTTACAACATTAAGGCTTAAAGTTAAAGCGATCGCTGTTGACATAGAATACAGACCATTTGTAGGGGCACAGCAATGCTTATTGGTGTCAACTTAACGTAAAAACCATGTCCCACAAGGAACTGAAGTTCCAGGCGGGTGAGTCAAGCTTTCAGTTAAGCTACTTTTGCTTATTTGGACACCTATGATCATTCCTGTGTCCTATTGTCTATTGCTTAAACATAATATTATTTTGCTGAAAATCAACCTTTGATGATTAAATTCCGAGAAATTACGGGCATAAATCGAGCGAATTCAAGGTTTATCGCTCGAACAATTAGAGAATTTAGGAGAAGCATTGCTAGACTTTTCTAGTGTTGCTGATTTAGAAACTTGGTTAAACCAACAATCAATATAATTCATTATTACTACACCTGGCGACTAAAAGTCGCGGCTATACGGACAAAACCCACCGATCTGGGTTAAAAATCCTTGATTTCCTCTTAGTCCATCTCCGTGGACTTTGTTTGCGTAGTAGCGAATTTTATTCGCCTAATACTTTTCAAACTATACCTTCAGTATAAAAAAAGCTGCTAATAACCGATTACCAGTAAGGCTTTCATCATCAAAGTAAGCTAAACTTTTATAGCCGAGTATTGCCTAAAAATATTTCATAATTGAAGGGAGAAAATCCCAATGGAGAAGATAAAAATGCTGGAATCATATCGTAAACACGTTGCCGAAAGAGCAGCACTCGGTATTCCCCCTTTACCATTGGATGCGAAGCAAACCTCAGAATTATGTGAATTACTGAAAAATCCGCCCAAGGGTCAAGAGGATATATTATTACATTTATTGCGCGATCGCGTTTCTCCTGGTGTTGATCCAGCAGCTTATGTCAAAGCCGGATTTCTCACCGCCATTGCCAAAAAGGAAATCACCAGTCCTTTGATTTCGCGCATAGAAGCAGTGCAATTGCTGGGCACAATGGTAGGTGGTTACAATGTGCAAGCTTTAATCGATTTGCTGCAATGGCCCACCGTATCTCTCTCAGACTCATCTGAAACACCTCTAGTAATGGGTGGACAAGGAAAAGAACCTATCGCCGCCTACGCCGCCAACGCCTTAAGTAAAATCCTCTTAGTGTATGATGCCTTCCACGATGTTTTAGAGTTGTCTAAAACCAATCCTTTCGCCAAACGGGTGATTGACTCTTGGGCAGAAGCTGAATGGTTTACCCTTCGCCCCACAGTTCCAGAAGCGATTACTGTCACCGTCTTTAAAGTTCCTGGCGAAACCAATACCGACGATTTATCACCCGCCCAAAGCGCCACAACTCGCCCAGATATTCCCTTACACGCCTTAGTGATGTTAGAGTCACGGCAACCGGGAAGTTTGAAAACCATTGCCGAACTGAAGAAAAAAGGGCATCCTGTAGCTTACGTGGGGGATGTAGTTGGTACTGGTTCCTCGCGTAAATCTGCCATCAACTCAGTATTGTGGCACATGGGAAATGATATACCTTTTGTGCCAAACAAACGTGCTGGGGGTTATGTTTTAGGTGGTGCGATCGCGCCAATCTTCTTTAACACAGCAGAAGATGCCGGTGCTTTGCCTATTCAGTGCGATGTCACCAAACTCGAAACCGGCATGGTAATTACCATCCATCCCTACAAAGGCGAAATCACTAACGTTGCTGGCGAAGTCATTTCCACCTTTGCCCTCAAACCTGACACCATCCTTGATGAAGTCCGCGCAGGTGGACGCATCCCCCTACTTATTGGACGTACCCTCACCGATAAAACTCGTCTTGCACTTGGTTTAGAACACAGCACCGTTTTCACCCGTCCCCAGCAAGCCTTTGATACAGGCAAAGGCTACAGCCTAGCACAGAAAATGGTAGGTAAAGCTTGCGGATTACCTGGCGTGCGTCCCGGCACATCTTGCGAACCCATCATCACCACCGTTGGTTCTCAAGATACCACAGGCCCCATGACCCGCGACGAATTAAAAGAACTCGCTTGTCTTGGTTTCAGTGCAGACTTAGTGATACAAAGTTTCTGTCACACAGCAGCTTATCCCAAACCAGTAGACATCCAAACCCATCACGAACTCCCCGATTTCTTTGCATCTCGTGGTGGAGTTGCCCTCCGTCCCGGTGATGGTATCATCCACTCTTGGTTAAACCGGATGCTGCTACCCGACACCGTGGGAACTGGCGGCGACTCTCACACCCGCTTCCCCTTGGGTATTTCCTTTCCCGCCGGTTCTGGATTGGTAGCTTTTGCAGCCGCTTTGGGTGTCATGCCTTTAGATATGCCAGAGTCAGTTTTGGTAAGATTTAAAGGTGAATTGCAACCAGGTATCACCCTGCGCGATGTCGTGAATGCCATTCCCTACGTAGCAATTCAAAAAGGTTTGCTCACAGCAGAAAAGCAGAACAAGAAAAATGTCTTCTCCGGGCGAATTCTGGAAATAGAAGGTTTGCCAGATTTAAAAGTTGAACAAGCCTTTGAACTCACCGATGCTAGTGCTGAACGTTCTTGTGCTGGATGCACAATTAAGCTGAGTGTAGAGACAATTTCTGAATATCTGCGTTCTAATGTAGCGCTGCTAAAAAATATGATAGCACGAGGCTATCAAGATGCGCGTACCATGCTGCGCCGTGTGGCAAAGATGGAAGAATGGTTAGCAAATCCCGTGTTATTAGAAGGCGATGCCGATGCGGAGTATGCCGAAATAATTGAAATTGATTTAAACGAAATAAAAGAACCAATTGTTGCTGCTCCTAATGACCCCGATAATGTTAAATTATTATCGGAAGTTGCTAACGATCCAGTACAAGAAGTATTCGTCGGTTCTTGTATGACAAATATCGGTCATTATCGCGCAACAGCCAAAGTTTTGGAAGGCGCAGGTGAAGTGAAAACTCGCCTGTGGATATCACCACCAACGCGTATGGATGAACACCAATTAAAAGAAGAAGGTGTATACAGCGTTTTTGGGGCTGCGGGTGCTAGAACAGAAATACCAGGATGCAGTTTGTGCATGGGTAATCAGGCACGAGTTGCTGATGGCACAACGGTGTTTTCTACCTCTACCCGCAACTTCAATAATCGCATGGGTAAAGATGCGCGAGTGTATCTTGGTTCAGCAGAATTAGCCGCAGTTTGTGCGCTGCTGGGACGACTTCCGACAGTGCAGGAATATTTGGATATTGTGGCGAGGAGAATTCATCCTTTTGCAGATGATTTGTATCGGTATTTGAACTTCGATCAAATCGTCGGTTTTGAGGATGAAGGGCGCGTGATTGCGTTAGAAGATATGCCGAGGCTTGAGGATCTTTTGGGTATGCCGACTGTGGCAAGGTAGGTAATAATAATTTCTCTTAACTGCCCACAGCTTAAAGCTTGAGACTATACTTATGAAGCCCGCCTACACGGGCTTTTTTGCTAATTATCACAAATAAATATATTTTAAGTATAATTGCGATTTTTTTGTTAAGATAGCCCAATTTATACTAAATTCAAAATGAAAGCCTCAGAAACGACTCTTCGTAACTTGCTAGAAGGTGGTAAACAGTTTCAAATACCTCTGTTTCAACGACCTTACTCTTGGAAACAGGAAAATTGGAAGACTCTTTGGGAAGATTTGATGAGTCTCTACAATGATGAAGTACAAGGTTCTTATTTTCTTGGCCCCATAGTCACACAAGCTGAATTAGGAACAGCTGACGGCATCACTCCATATGTTGTAATAGATGGGCAACAACGTCTTACCACCCTTAGTATTCTCTTAGCAGCATTACGAAATCATCTTAAAAAAGATGATAAACAAATGTCTGAACAAATATATGAATTTTATTTAATTAACAAATATCATAAAAATGACGATTACTTTAAAGTATTACCTACTCAAAATGACCGTGATGCATATAAAAATATAGTTGAAGCTAAAACAGCTAAAACAGCTAAAACCAAAAACCCAGAATCGCAATCAGGGCAAATAAATGAAGCTTATAATTTTTTTGATAAACGTCTGAAAGAATCTGTTCCTGAGCAAGATATACCTCTTGATTTAACAAAATTGAAAAAAATTATATTAGAGCAATTAGTTATAGTAAATATAACTTCTGATGCAAACGATAACCCATATCTTATTTTTGAAAGTTTAAATAATAAAGGAGAAGAACTAACTCAGGTAGACTTGGTTCGTAACTATATATTTATGAGGTTGCCGCATGAAGAGCGAGAAGAGGTATATGAGAATGAATGGTTACCTTTTGTAGAAAGTTATAAATCTAGTGTTAGCCAAAAAGTGTATTCAGACGAATTAACAAATGCATTTTGGTTTTATCTACGTAAAGATGGTGAAGCAGTTAACCAAAAAGAAATTTACAAAAATATCAAAAAACGCTTTGATAAGTCAGAGATTGGTGTAAAGTCTGAGCTACAAAACCTTATACAGTTTGCCAAGTATTACCAGCGTCTGAATTTTTGCGAACAAGAACCAGAGATTAAATTAAGATATTGCTTCCAGCAATTAAAAAGGCTTGACTTTACAACTTGTCATATATTCCTACTCAATGTTTATCACGAGTATGAAGAGGAACGCTTATCGCTTGATAAGTTTGAAGAAATTTTGCGTTATCTAGAGTCTTATTTTGTACGTCGTTTATTTGCTGGAATTTCCACCAAAACTTTAGGATTAGTTTTCAACACTTTGTACTCTGAAGTCCAGAAAGTAAATCCTAGTGATGTGGTTGATGGATTACAACAAGTCTTAAAGGGTTATGATAAGAGCAAAGTTTGGCCTGATGATGATGCATTGCGTGATGGGATTATTACCAAGGGTGTATACACTACAAGTTTAAGTGATAGAGCGAAGCTTCTTTTAGAGAGTCTAGAGTCATCTCTTACTAAAGAAAAAGTTAAGTCAGAAAGCTTAACTGTTGAACATATCATGCCCCAGACATTAAATAAAGAATGGAAAACAATGTTAGGGGTAAATCATGCTTCTATTCAGAAAAAATGGCTACATACGTTAGGTAACCTCACATTAACAGGATATAACTCTGAGATGGGTAATAAACCTTTTTCAGAAAAGCTAGCATATTTCAATACTAGCAATTTGTCTTTAAACCATTATTTTAGACAAATAAATATTTGGAATGAAGAAGCAATCAAAAAGCGTGCAGAATACTTAGCTGATATAGCTATTAAAGTCTGGCCTAGATAAAAGGAGTATTTCATTCAAAGAATACCAATACTTGGTTAAGTCCTTTATAGACTTGCGATCGCACCTCCGCACTTTACACACAGACCTAACCCCCCAACCCCCTTCCCTACCAGCGTTGGGGAAGAGGTCAATCCATGCGATCGCACCTGGTAAATTAGGGATGCAATCACTGTAAACTGTTAGAGTCTAATTCGTTTGAGATTACCACCTTGTTCGATGAAATTTTGCAACGAATGCGAGATAAAGTTTCTTCTCGCCAGTATTTAATGACGCTACACGCTGAAGAAGAAATGAGTGATGACAATCTAACAATCTATGACATTGAACAAGGTATCCTCACAGGCGAAATACTGGAACGTCAAAAAGATAAAGTGACAGCAGAATTTAAATATCGCATCAGAGGTTTAACTCTTGATGCAGAGGAAGTTGAAATAATTGCCAAGCTAAGTCCAACTGGAAAACTTGTTATCATTACTGTATACATACCCTAATACCAGGAAAGCGGCAAATGCTGTGTGATATTTGTGGAAGCGAAGGTGTAAAAGTCCGCCGAATTACTAGAACTTACGGTAAGGGTAAAGACCTGCTAGTAATAGAAAACATTCCAATGATAACCTGTACTCATTGCGGCGAAAGTTATTTAACTGCTGAAACTCTTCACAAAATTGAACAAATCAAAACTAACCGGAAAAAATTAGCTGTTGAACGTCCTGTGGAAGTGGCTAGTTTTTGATCATGAATAATTGCCAAAATTAAATATTGCTTCAGCTATTGTCTCACTAATAAACATTTATAGACTTTTACACAACAGTTTTGCGAAAGAGTGCGGGTTATTAGGTTGCTTTATCCTTAGAAAATGGACTGATAAAACAAGGGATAAATCAAGAAGCAGCAATCAAGCAACTTCATGAAGCGATCGCATCTTTTTTGGAAGTCTATAAAATAGAACCTGATATTTACCATGCTTCACTCACTATAGAATAATTAGATGAGTTTTGCTTGTGTAGTAGCAAATTATATTCGCCCAATCTTTTCAAACATAGTCTTATGCTCACCTAATTTTTAGCGTTTCCAAGAGGAATATTAATGACCACTCCATCTTTTATAAATGAACAAAATCTCTATAAACAAGACTTTTACTTGTGGACACAAACAATTGTTCATCAGTTAAAAGAAAATAATTTTAATGAAATAGATATACCTAATCTAATTGAAGAAATTGAAAACATGGGGAGAAGTGAAAAACGTGAATTAAAAAATCGATTAATTGTGCTATTAATGTACTTGATGAAATGGCAATATCAACCAGAAAAACGTAGTGAAAGTTGGCGCAGTACTATTTCTGAACAACGTATCTGTATTGAAACATTATTAGAAGATAGTCCCAGTTTACAACCTCTACTTGCAGAAGTATTTGAAGATTGTTATCAAAAAGCTCGTCTCAAAGCATCTGATGAAACAGGGATTAAATTAAATTTCTTTCCTAAAGAATCTCCTTTTACATTAGAAGAAACTTTAAAAAATAGTTATTAAGTTGGAGGAATGAATGAATTTTTACATTATAGTTTCAACAAAGCTTGATCTCCGCTTTTAGAATGTTTGCACTTTCACCGTCAGCAGATTATCAATGGCTTTATTTGTGAGCGCGCCTCTACCTATTAATTAGGGTATTTTTTTATTCGGGAAAAACCGCAGATAGTGACTTGATGAACCATAAAGGTTTTTATAAAAAAACCAGGTATCAAGTACTAGTTCCAAGAGAGCAATCAATACCCAAATTGCTAAAGAAACAATTACAGGTAGGCTGATATCAGGAAACTTCCTTTGCAAATCGATAATGCCAAATAGCAGCAAAAACAGAAGTGAAACTCCCAAGAGAAAGGACAACTTGACGATCGCAAGAATGAAACGGCTAATCTCTAATATGCGATTGT
The DNA here is from genome assembly GCF_964245445.1 of uncultured Nostoc sp. GTDB lineage: Bacteria > Cyanobacteriota > Cyanobacteriia > Cyanobacteriales > Nostocaceae > Nostoc. Next base: position 31,160 of record NZ_CAXTNE010000035.1, on the reverse strand, counting down.
AAAGCCTGGAAAATCTTTCCAGGATTTCTTCCATATTATTGATAACAAGTAAAATTTGTTGTCGGTGCAGATGGGTAGCTAAGGAGTATTGTTGTTGCGCCTGCGCCCATTCATGTTCATTCTTAAAACGATCTAAAAGCTTTTCCAAAGGTGGCACTTCGGAGCTATTTGTCCAGATTGGGAAATCCTTTAAATGCAAGGGAACTAAATAGTTAATCAGTGCTATCAGAGTTTCTTCAAAATTACTGAGTTCGGGGGGAAGAGACTGAGTTAGACGAATGAGTTGGTCAATCTGAATCTGAAGTGTATAGTAATCTTCATATCTCCTTTGAGCGATTAACTGACTAGTAAAGGTGAGGAAAACAATTAACACCCCCAATAAAGCAGCTAGGGACTGGGATACAGCAGAAAAAAATTCAATCGCTACCTGTTTAGGTACTGTCAGCCAGGGGGCGTTTTCTCGGATAGAAAAAACTAGAGTGGCAACAAATACAAGCCCGACGATCGCTAGCTGATGGCGGGTAATCATAGCTATGGCTACCCGCACTAAAAGAATGTTACTGAGTTGAACCAGGATTTTTAGACCTGGGACTGGTTCACAAATTTGAAGTCGTTGGGCTTTGTGGGTTGACATGATTGAAAGATACACTTCCTGACTTGTTGACGATAATTGTCAAAGGTATCCGTATACTTATTTCCCACGCTGTAAACTCAGATTATTGTCCCCAGACTGAATCAATTTGCTCAGGTCAGTAACGGCCCTAGCATATTGAGGATCGGCTAATGTCCCCAAGGTTTGGTTTTGCACTAATGCTTTCTGTTGTGCCTCGGTTAACTCCACATTAATATCTGGGGCAATGCCGACATGATTGATATCTCGACCTTTCGGTGTGTAGTATTTGGCGATCGTTAGTTTCAGTCCCGAACCATCCTCTAGTGGCTCTACGGCTTGAACTAAACCTTTACCGAAAGTGCGAGTCCCTACTAAGGTGGCGCGATGATCGTCTTGCAGCGCTCCCGACAGAATTTCGCTGGCGCTGGCAGATCCCTTATCGACTAATATCACTAAGGGTTTGTCGGTGAGAGGATGTCCCGATGCATTGTAGCTTTCTTTAACTTGGTCTCGATTTACCAAAGACACGATCGCCCCTTGCTTCAACCACATACTGGCAATTTGCAAACTTGCATCCAGCAGTCCACCTGGATCGGAACGCAAATCCAAAACATAGCCCTGCACCTGCTGTTTTTCTAATGCTTGAATTGCTCGATACATCTCTGCGGGGGCCGTTTGTGTAAACTCTGGCAAACGAATATAACCAATCTTACCTGCTGCTGTTGTTTGCGTGTTGTAACTTACAGGGTGGATAGCAATATTTGCGCGGGTAAGTTTGAAAGTTTGCGATTGGCTACCCCGTTGAATCGTGAGTACTACCTTGGTTCCCACCGGACCGAGAATCCGCTTAACGGCATCATCAATTTTCATCCCCTGAGTTTTTTGACCGTTAATCTGGACAATTAGATCATCCGGTAAAATACCCGCTTTAAAGGCAGGCGTTCCTGCAATCGGGGCGACAACGGTTAAGGCTTTAGTTTTTTCATTCTGTGCCAGTTCCAGCCCTACGCCACTGAGATTGCCAGAAATATCATTATTTAGGGCTTTAAATTCTTGTGGGTCGAAAAACTCCGTGTAGCGATCGCCTAATTTTGCTACCATTTCTTGAATCGCTCCATAAGCTTCTTTCTGGGAACTATAGGAACGGCTAATATACTGCTGGCGAATTGCTTTCCAATCTTGATGATTAAAGCTGACATCAACATAATTTTTATCTAGGATTTTCCACACCTCATCCACCATCTTTTGGGGGCTAGATTGGGGTTTATCTAGAGCTTTAGAAGCGTAGGGACTACTTCCTACGAGGATTACTGCCATAACGGCTAGTTCTATATTGACGAACCATTTTTTTAACATACTTTAACTCTTGAAGAATAATACAGAATTCAGAATTCAGAGTTCAGAATTCAGAATGTAATCAATGAAGGACTCAATACCTCAGTCGCAAATAATTATTTCTGTTAGCGTAGCCCATTCTGACGACTGGCTCCTGAATTCTGTTTTAAGAAAACTACTAGAAATTACCTTAGGATTGCCCTTTGCGGTGAGGATACGCAGTCTTAAAAATATCCTGAATTTTAGTCTTTTGTTCAGCCGTGAGATTCAGGCTCAACACTGCTTTACGCATTTTTTCACCTTGTTGTAATTTTGTTGACAATTCCTTTACCTGATCTGGGGTCAGAACTGCCTCAACTTGCTTGCGAACTTCTTCGCGCTTTTGGGCGCGTTCTGGCGTATTCGATGCCGGATTTGTCGTAGAAGTATCAGATACCTTCGTCCCAGAGTCATTCCCTTGAGAGACATCTGGAGATTTAGAATTGCTGCAAGCGGTCATTCCTCCAATGAGGATAGTTGCAAGTAGGAGAGTTTGTAAAATTATCTGTTTTTTAATCATTTACTTCTCTTGTTTCTGTTATGTGTAATACGGCTGTTCTGACTCAATTTCGGAGAAGATGTTTGAAAAATTGCTGCTTTACTCATACCAGCTAATCTTAGAAGTTGGAATGATTTTGCACATGAGCTAGAATTCCTAACCTAACCAGTAAAAAAGTACTCAATTTATTGTGACTTTTTTCCTAATTTATAAATAGTTAATTAGTCGGAACGGCTCTACCGATACTAGAGACAAATTCGTTATATAAGGAAGTAATGGGTACTGGGGACTGGGTACTGGGCAAAAAATTATCAGTAAGATTTGATTGGGATTTGAATTCCTATTCAAATCTTCCCAGTCCCCAGTTCAATATTTCCCTCTAAAATTGTGAAAATACCTATGGTTTTGTTAGAAAGGCCATTGAGTTGGAACAGTTCTATGGTTCGCTTGACGTACCCATCGTTTCGTCTGTTGCTTTACTTAGAGTGGCTGTTATTAGCCACAGCAGTGTTCATGGAAGTTCTGCTGCCATTTCAGTTGTCCTGGTCGTTGCTGCTACGAGTTCTGGCGATCGCTACCTTCAGCTTGCTGGGCTTGAAACTACCAATGGTTAAGCTGGAAACAAAATTACTTTATACAGCCCTGGAATTCGGTTTAATTTGGCTACCAGCGACTCAACATAGCTTATCTCCTCGCTCCGTTTTGCTGCTGTGTCTGGTACTGGTGATGCGGAGTTGTCTGATATTTAAGCTATCGGGACAGTTGGTTGTCTTGATTTTATCTCTGCTGTCTCATGGAACACTGCTTTTGTCAAGACCCATTGAACCAGAGAATTTTATGCGAGATAAGATGATCGCCATGTCCTGGGATTGGCGATTAAGTAATATATTATTGTTTAGCTTAACGTTAGTATTTGCTTTATTGTTAATTAATGCACTGCTTGCAGAGCGTCAAAGTCGAGAGCAGTTAGAAATTGCCCATCAGCAATTAGAGAGAACCAATCAACAACTGTGCCAGTATGCGCTACGGATTGAAGATCAGGCAACCTTGCAGGAACGCAACCGAATTGCCCGCGAAATTCATGATGGGTTAGGACACACTCTCGCCGCCCAAACCATTCAGATTAATAATACTCTGTTGTTCTGGCAATCAAATAATGATAAAGCATTGACATTTCTCAAACAGGCGAAAGAATTGGGGGCTGAGGCGCTGCTAGAAATTCGGCGATCGCTTTCTGTTTTGCGTTCAAATCCCTTGCAAGGGCAATCTCTCAAATCAGCCATTGAAAAGCTACTGACAGATTTTCAGCAAACCACAGGTATTGAACCGTCCTGTAAAATCGATCTACCGTACAGTTTACCAACAGAAGTAAACACGGCCCTTTACCGCATTGTGCAAGAATCGTTAACAAATATTTGCAAACATGCTCAGGCAACGAGTGTCACTGTTAGACTACTGGCTCACGCTGGAATAATTCATTTGTCAATCGAAGATAATGGAAAAGGGTTTAACCCCACTCAAAATACAACCGGGTTTGGGTTACAAGGGATGCGAGAACGGGCGCTTGCACTGCGCGGCCAGTTGAATCTCCACAGTCAACTAGGAACTGGTTGCTGTATTTCTGTTTCTTTGCCACTATCAAAGCTAGCTTATGATTCAGATTTTATTAGTTGACGATCAGCATCTGATTCGCCAGGGGCTTAAGAGTATGCTTGAGTCGAATGCAGAGATGCAAGTAATCGGTGAGGCGGAGAATGGGCAACGGGCGCTCGAACAGATTGCCGCGCTGCAACCCGATATTGTGCTAATGGATATCCGAATGCCCGTAATGGATGGAGTTGCCACAACAAAAGCGATCGCTCAACAATATCCTGATATTAAGGTTCTCGTCCTTACCACCTTCGATGATGATGAGTATGTTTTCCAGGCGATGCGGCTAGGTGCAAAGGGCTATTTGCTCAAGGACACCGAACCAGATGAACTAATGTTGGCAATTCGATCCGTCTACAAGGGACAAACCTTACTCGGCCCAGGATTGTTTGAGAAAGCACTCATGCCTATTGCTGCACCTGTTGCATCTGTGCAACCCCCTCCAGAATTGGCGCAACTCACACCCAGAGAATTAGATGTATTGCGGTTAATTGCTTGTGGAGCCAATAACCGTGAAATTGCTGAATCCCTGTTTCTTTCAGAAAATACTGTTAAGAATTATGTTACCAACATTTTGAGTCGGTTGAGTTTACGCGATCGCACTCAAGCCGCTTTGTTTGCCTATTCGTTGTTTGGTGAACTTAAATAGATAAATACAAAAATAATATCAATACCACACCAGAGTAAGCGATCGCTCTTTGTGGAGGAATGCGCGGGTATCCCAAAGGAACTCACACTGGGATATTAACAGCTTCTATCTGTGGTCAGTGCGGTTATACAGAGATGTATGTGATATCAAGTCCGGTGAATCACTTACGATTACCGTATCTGTGCAAAAATCTCAAAAGCCTCTTTCCCCCTGCTCCCTGCCCCCTGCCCCCTGCGGTTTTAATGATAAGTCTTTAGCCGGACATGATATGAGCAATCCACAAAACTTACTCAATACTTACAGGAAGAATAAGAAAATTTAATTACCGACCCAATAGCTTAATGCTGTGGTTCGATTTGCTGTTGGAAGTAAGTTCGCAAACTATCTGCCAAAGCTGGAACCTGAACAGCGCGGCGCACTAAATTTTCATCGGCTTCACGCACGTAGATTTGCACAATATCGGCAACTGTGACATTGTTTTCATCCCGACTCACCAGTTCAATCTCATCCCCTGCACCAATTTCACCTTCAACGACTACTGAAAAGTAAATGCCACTCAAGCGACTGTTGAGAAACCGTTTGACCATATCATCGCGCCCAAACTTGAGATTGAGCTTGAAGCAGGGAAACCGGGGCTGCGTCACCATCACAATAGCCGTGCCAATACGAAAGCGATCGCCAATATTCACTTTTGTTTCCAATAAGCCTTCAATTGTTAGGTTTTCCCCAAATGCACCCCAAGGCAAGTCCTCATCTGGTAACTCCTGCCGCCAGTAAGCGTAATGCTCCATTGGATAAGCGTAAACCGCTTTCTCGACACCCCCGTGAACGGTCAAATCTGCCTGTCGATCTCCATCTAGATTGAGCGATCGCAGCATTACTCGTCTATTCACAGGCTGCTTAAAAATGCTAGTTGTCACAGACTTTTTCTTCCAAGTCACTTCACGCGGCAGTCCAAGGCAAACAGAAATCAATTTCATAGACCATCCTCAATAGATAGTACTTGGGAGCAGACGAAGCCCATTTAGATTTTGGATTAGGAAATTCAATATTTTCTTCAATTGGCAATGTAAAATTCGGGCATTGTTTGACTCTATAAGTATCCTATAGGGGCACTGATAGAAGAGACAATCCAAAGTGAACCAATGTGATAATTCTCTACACTATTCAATTTGCTGTCTAAGGGATGGCGACATAATCATTAGTCCTCGGACAACTTCTTCAGGAGTAGCCGTGCCATCAATTACCTTTGGTATAATCGCTATCACTTCCAAAGCCAGGTTCATAGGAATTCCACTTGCTTCTAACCGCTTCAATTCCAAAATGTCAATGCCTGCTGCCAATCCATCTAAATACTCTTCTACACTCACTCCCAAGTTTTCAATTTTCGACATGGGTATAATTGGTTTTTTGTTTGATTTTTATATTCAAGCATCAATATGTTCTTGTTGGGGGCGTAAGCTGTTAATCGTAGCGGTCAAAACTAGGATAATTGCCAAAACTAACACGGTATTTCTGAGCATTGAGTTATTCGAGTGTTTGAGTGCGATCGCCACCAATGCCCAAAGTATTACTCCTGTATAAGCGATGTCTCGACGCTGAATGACTATAACTGCTGCAACTGCTGTTGCTATAAATACCATGACGAGAGTCCAGATTACAGCAGAAATCCCCCAACCGTTCCACCCATGAAAATACAAGGCACACGCTACGTTGACAATGGTCGCCACGCTAATCCAGCCTAGATAAATGCTGATCGGAAAGTGAATACACCATTTTTTCAGCCGAGGTACACGCGATTTGCCAATTTCTAACCGCAAATAAACACCAATCAGGGGCAACAGAATCAAGAGCATTGCAATTACAGAAAGAGCAAAAAGCCGAGACAAAAACAGATACACCCAGATACTTTGAGCAACACAGGCAATAACCAACAGATAACCTGTTTTACGTAAATCAGGCTCATCTCGTTGGTCAGGTAGAGCTTGGTATACTCCAAAAGCAAACAACCCAAGGTAAATCAGCCCCCAGATAGCAAAGGCGTAATTGGCAGGGATAATCAGGACATTTTTAAACAAAGTATTGGAAATTTCTCCTATGCTGAGTCCATTGAGTGGAAAAATATTCGATACTACGTTGATAATAAAAGCACCAAAGATTGCAGCCAAAGTAACAAGCTGCCGCCAAAAATCCCGGTAATTGCCTCTTGTGGACTGCTGCATAAAATGTTAACTCATATCTTTTGTGCTTTTAGCTTACATCTGAAAAAGAGCGACGCATATAAACCACAAGCATATCGAGCAAGTCAATGAGGAACCAGAGCGATCGCTCTCCACCTACCTCAAATTCCTTTTAAGGCATTGCACGAGATAACCCCAGCCACTGCCTGATATTTCCTCTAAGAAAATTAAATAGTAAGGCGCAAGGCAAGCTACGCATATTACAGGCAGCAGATGCTAAATTCGACTTGTGGCAAGACTTTGAACGATTTAACCATTTAGTTGTTAAAAATCATTCATTATGAGCTTCAAAACAGTAGTCTTCTATGGTTCCTACAGGAGCGATCGCCAGGGCATTAAAGCTGCCAGATTCATGATTGATCAGCTTAATCAAAGAAACCAAAAAAGGAAACCCGTTCTAATCAATTCAGGATAAGTATTGAGCGACAGTTATCAACGATGCTTACAAACATTCTCGCCCTTGTCTTTTTTTCATCAGCTATTGCGATCGCATAGCGTGCCTTAAGCGATCACCTGCTGGAAATTATAAACCAGCTCACAGCCAGAAGCTAATGCCACACCAGCAGTTTTTGGCTGTATGTATAGATGCTATTTTAAATCAGTAGATATGCTTAAATACTCAATTGGCTTGTTACTCAATTAATTGAAGTATATACAAATACCTGTATTTAGTTAATTCATCCCGCATTTGTGCAACGCCCCATTACGAATTACGAATTAATCCGCAATACACTTCACCGAAGCTATGATCGGCATGAATCTCAATGACTAGATCAACAACTGTCGCATCTTTTACCAAAGGCTTGATGAATAATTCCGGGTGAAGCGAACGCCAAAAATAATTGACAAATTGCTCTATCTCTGCATTGCTCATCCCCGATTTACCCGCAGCAATCATCTGCTGTTCCGCCTGTTTGCGCCACTCCAAAGAACAGCGATAATCAGTTGGATAGAGCAAAATTAAGCTGTCTAATCGCTCCCACAGTGGTAAATAATCGTGGAGGCGACGATTGATATCACGGGCAAATGCTTTATCTTCATCTGTGACAATTGGCGGCGGTGCAGTCTCAAATACATCTGTATTAATTGGTCGCACGCCCACAAACCAACCTTCAAATAGTACAATATCTACATCTGTGACAATTTCTGAAGTAGTGCGATCGCCAGCACCTCCAAAAGCAGATTTATCAAAGCGGGGAACCATAACAGGACTTTGCAACTGGCGGATTTGGTCTAGTACATTTAAACCTAAATCTACATCGTGGGTTCCTGGTGGGCCGCGCCAAATCAAGCGGGGATCTTGCTGTGTTAAAACCAAGCGATCGCTGTAAGTTTTATATAAGTCATCCAAAGATAAACTCACAGTCCGGTATCCCAAGTGATCGAGAATCAAGCTGAGAACCTTGGACATTGTGGTTTTACCAGTGCCTTGTCCTCCCAATATTCCTTGAATAAGAGGGCGTTTTAACTGTTGGCGGTGCGATGCTAGCTTGATTCCCAAAGGCAGCCACAAGTCCCACAACACCTGTAACATTTCCTTGGGTTCGATTTGAAAAGTAGTTTGGCAGAATTGGTTAAAAGCTGGTAAGACAGATTTTAGTAAATGCGATCGCTTTTCTATCATCTCATCGACATTTTCCGGCGTGATTCCAAAAGCTTTTGCCCTCAATACATCTGCTAACGCCGCTTCTCTTGCTGACTGCTTCTTTATCTCCCTCATTTCCCACCTTACGATCCCAGCTTAAAGGCTTCGAGAAACAGTCCGTAGATGAAACCAACTTTGAGGAGATTTAGTGAATCTACTAAGAGCGTTCGCTTTTCCAAAAAGCTGCGATGATAAAATATCCTACTGGTAATTTCCGTCAATATTACTAAAAAAGCAGCTACCACAATGTCTAATTCTGCTCGTTGACCGGCTGTAGTGGAAGCTACGTTTGCCAGAAAAAAACCGAACAAAAAACTAATGATCAGCAACGATAGCCGTCGCCAAGGATTTAAAAACCATTGCCCCAAGCGTGTAGCAATGGCATCGAATAAGTTATTGAGACGAGTGTTTTGCATCACATAGACTTCTGGGAAAAGTCAAGATATCTTGAAATATCCTATATTCAAAAGAGGATATTGGTTTTAGCTCAGCTTGTTTGTTAATATTATAAATATCTGCTGGGCTTCCAGCGTTGATTCAAATTTGCACATTATATCATCTTTAGAGAAGTTTAGTCCGTTAAAAGGCTGCTTATTTTAACGCAAGATGAAATATGCATCTTAGATTTATCTAAGGGTTTGGCAAAAAACGTCTTGTTAGGATCGCTAGTACCGCAAAGCGGAAGTCAACCCCAAGTCTTGGAGGCGCTGTTCGCGTTCGGGTAAGTCAAAAGTCAAAAGACTGCGATTTTAGGCTTTTTGGCTGTAATAAAACGGTAGGTTTATTTATGCCGACCTGTACTAGTGGTTTCACGAAAGTTTTATTTTTCTTTATACAAATGAATTGGCTGGCTCGGTATCTAATTTTCTTGTTTTTATGCAAGCCTACCGTCAAGACACAAAGCAATGGGTATCTTTGCCCCTTGTTTGTTAGACATCCAGGAAATTATTTCCTCCGAATATTGTCTAATCAGAATGATAATTATAATACATTAGTATCATTTTTTAGGAAAGTCTATATTAGACTACCTTCTATGATTGCCTTTTGGGATAATAGGCTACTATTTGGTCAAGCCTAAACAAAATATTTATTTCTAATAACTATCAATATGAAATCCTCAGTATATCGTAACCTGGGTATTACAGTTTTTTGCTTGGGACTGCTTGCTGCTCTGGTGGGATGCTTTGGAGTGAGCGTATCCCTTGAGTCCACACCAGATACATCTTCACAACCGCCAACTGAAACTACTCAGTGGGAGACGGCTTCCTCTACACCCGTTTCACCTGAAAAGGGTGTTTCCGCTAGTCTATCAACTCCAGCAACTACCTCAACCAATCAAGTAGAACATAATAATATTGAAGAGAATACTTATCCTGTCTTGGCAGAGCGTGATAAATCAGCTAGCAAAAGTAAGGATCAAGGAACTTTGCGAATGAGCAATCAAACAAATCAGCCTGTACGGTTGGCTCTACTGGCGCGACAGTCGCTCGCAAAAGGCTCTGGGACTAAACAGGCTAACTATGATGTACCGGCACATTGGGATTTTGCTCCCCAAGAAGGTAGTGAAAAGGGACTGATTTTATCCCTACCTCAGAATAATTTAAAGCTGGAGAAGGGAGATATTTTAGTTGCTTTCGCACAAGATGGTTCCCGTCGTTACTGGGGCCCCTATGTTGTCGGCGAAACTCAATTACCTAAATGGAATGCCCAAAACAGAGAATGGCAACTAGTGCTGAGTCCATAGTCGATATTTAGTAGTACTAGTACGCGACGGCGGAAATAGAGCAACCATTTAGAATCCCTAAAGAGCTTATTCCATAAGACTTTTGAATGCGTGACCGAAGAGGCGGAGGGGCAGGGGGCTCTTAGCTGGGGGAGCAATCCCTGTCCCGAAGCCGTGAAGCGGAGCGGAACATGGGTATCAAGCCCCGCCCTTCCAGGGCGTTCTCGATTGGTCGGCTTCCTTGCTCCTTCCAATCCTCCCCCCTGCTCCCTGCTCCCTGCTCCCCTGCCTCTTTTGACTTTTGAGCGCCAGTTGCTAAAGAGCGGGAACGCTAAGAGCGTAGCAATATCTCCGTAGGGGTACAAGTCGGCACCGCAAGGGCGCACTGGCTCCTTTTGACTTCTGCCTTGCGGTACTAGTGTATTGGAGAAGTTTCTTTGGCGACTTAGAACAACTGGCGTTACTGAACAGGAAAAAGTGTAATATTGTTGAATTCAAAACTCCGAAGAACAAAAGATAGATAATCAACGACTATTGAGTAGTGATTGTTGACTATTGACTAATGAGCATGAAATTGAGTGTTAAGCACACTGTTGATCAGTGGTTCAACAAAATAACAAAGAATCCAGCCCGTGGTGTAACTGTGTCGATTTTGTGGTTGATATTGATTGGCTGGATAGCTTTTGGGTGGAATTTGGGCAATATTGGTTTAATTGATGAGACAGAGCCGTTGTTTGCCGAAGCTTCCCGTCAGATGTTCGTCACAGGTGATTGGATTACCCCATTTTTCAATGGTGACACTCGTTTCGATAAACCTGCTTTAATTTACTGGTGTCAGGCGATCGCTTATGCAATTGTAGGGGTAAATGAGTGGGCAGTACGCCTTCCTTCAGCGATCGCAGCCTTCGCCTTAATTTGTTTAGTTTTTTATACCATACAGTGGTATTTCGCTAAACAAGACGAATTAGAGCAAGTTTTGCGTCCTACTCGCCGCTACAAAACATCTTTTATAGCAGCAGCGCTCATGGCACTCAATCCCGAAACTATTATTTGGGCGAGAACTGGTGTCTCTGATATGCTGCTCACCGGATGTATGGCATCAGCTTTGTTATGTTTCTTTCTAGGCTATGCAGGGAAGGGAGGGAGCAGGGAGCAAGGGGGTAGGAAGCAGGGAGCAGGGAGCAGGGAGCAGGGGGAAAATTCCTCTTCTCTGCCCCCTGCCTTTTCTACCCCATTCCCTAATAAGTGGTATTTAGCTTTTTACGTGCTGATTGCTGGCGCAATTTTGACTAAAGGCCCAGTGGGAATTGTTTTACCAGGGCTAATTGTTGCTGTATTTTTGCTTTACGTAGGAAAATTTCGAGAGGTGTTGCGGGAAATGCGCCTTCTCGTGGGTATATTGATAATTTTAGGTTTATCAGTGCCCTGGTATGCTTTAGTAATTTGGCGCAATGGCTGGAATTATGTTAATGCCTTTTTTGGTTATCACAACCTAGAACGCTTTACAGAAGTCGTTAATGGTCACTCAGCACCTTGGTATTTTTACTTTTTAGTAGTGCTGCTGGGTTTTGCGCCCTACTCAGTGTATTTACCACTCTCTATAGTAAGATTAAAGTTTTGGCAGCGATCGCACTGGCGATCCCTTGAACGTTTTCAGCAATTCGGTTTATTCGCCTGGTTCTGGTTTGCTAGCATCTTTGGCTTTTTCACCGTTGCTGTTACCAAACTCCCTAGCTACGTGTTGCCCTTAATGCCAGCAGCAGCAATCTTGGTAGCCTTGTTGTGGAGTGACTTTTTCCAGGATACAGAGGCGAGGCAAACAATTCCTGTTTCCTCCTCTCCCACTCCTCCCATCTCTCCCTCTTTTCTCCGAGTCAGTGGTTGGGTGAATGTAGTATTTTTATCAGTTCTGGCAACAGCACTGTTTAACATAATCCACATATTAGGTACTGATCCAGCTATAAGCAATTTCCACGAACTAATTCAACGAACTGGTTTACCAGTAATAGCCGGGATAATGTGGCTGATTTGTGCCGTTTTAGTTGCGGGTTTATTACTAAGTCGCCAATGGAACCAGGTTATCGGTATTAATTTAATAGGATTTGTGGCGTTTTTAATTTTTGTCTTAACGCCTGCTTCGTTCTTTATTGATCGAGAACGTCAATTACCCTTAAGAGAGTTGTCTGCGGTCATTCTAGAAGCAAAACAACCAAATGAAGAATTGATCATGCTTGGCTTCAAAAAGCCTAGTGTGGTATTTTACAGCCACATTCATGTAAATTATCTAGGACTTCCCCAAGAGGCTATAAACCATATCAAAAACCAGGCTGCCAAAGGACTAAAACCTGCCTCAGTGCTGCTGTTGGCTGAACAGAAAAAGTTTTTACAAATGGACTTACAGCCAGATGATTACAAGAATTTATCAACCAAGGGTGCTTATAACTTGGTTCGAGTTCCTTTTAAGAAAAAGAAAAGTGAAAAAATGGATATTTCATAATTAGGCATTGGGAATAGGAAATAATAGTACTTCTTCTCCTTCTCCTTATTCCCCACTCCCCATTCCCATCAACATTTGTCATTGTAACCGTTGACAGCTAAAGCGTGATTGATTTGGTTTAATAGGTCTTCCATTGATATTGATCGCGGTAATATTTGGGTAGCGATCGCACCAACAACAGTTTCTATCGATTCCAAACAATTCTTCTTCTGTTTGTCAATTTCCTTGTAAGCTACCCCAGACTGGAAACTGGTTTCTGGATGATTTAATCGCTGATTCAGTACTAAAATTGGTGGTAACTTGTCAGGCGAATCTCCTAATGTTTTCAGTGCTTTTAGCACGTCTTTGTGGATAGGAGATTCTCCTAAACAAATTAGCAGTAAGTCAACGCTTTGGTGGCGAATTTGTTGTAACACTTCTGCCCAACAGGGACTCATCGCCGCTTTGAAACCTGCTGTTTGTAGGTACTGAATTAAAGCTTGGAACCACTCAGACCCCCGTTCAGCAGTTTCACTGCTAATTGAGCAATTTTTTGCTGTCCGAGAACCCTTAACTTGCTTGCGTCTTATCTGTGGTAAATCACGCAGCATTGTCAAATCCACTACCAAGATGTTAGCAGGACAGCAAACACCAGAAGCAATTTCCAATACTGATAGTAAGGCATCTGTTTTCTCTGTGCGACTGCTGTTGTCCTTAGCAAATGGTGTTAAGTAAGGAAATACAGATAATTCTGGTATTTTAGAAGCTATTAGAGTAGTTGCAACATCGCAAGTCACTAGTGGTATAGCCGCCAAACGTGGGTGCTGAATTAGTTCTTGCAGATAAATTTGGGCGGTGGTACTCTCGACATCTAGCAAAATAACATCAAACTGCCATACCCGCGCCAAAAGTTCTGCTTGATCTAAGTCATCTACTTCAATCACCCGGTGTTCTCGAAGTGAGGGGTGGGGATTAACCGATTCCAACTGGGGATTCACCAACCTGAGAATTCGCAGTGGGGTTTTAGTTGGAACAATTGCGCTGTTGTTTAACCCTTGCGACAAAACTGCTGGTGAAGTACATAATTTTTCGAGAACTGGTGCTAAAAGGTGATTCTCCACTGGCAAGCTTAAGAAACCATCGGCTCGGTTAGCAAATGCTTGCTCCTTTTCGGCTCCTGTTGCAGTCACAATTACAGATATATGACGGGTTGCGGTGTCAGATTTCAGTAAAGTCAGCACATCCCAGCCTGATAGTAGAGGTAGCAACGGATTCAAAAATATCGCTATTGGTTGCAAGCGCCGAGCTTTTTCCACTGCTTCTGTCCCCGATCGCGCAATCACTACCCGATATCCTAAACCTTTAAGTTGTTCGGTCAAGTCTTCAATATATCGGGCTACTGCCTCGACTACTAAGACCAACCGTTGGGAACTCGCAAGATGATGCTGTGTGGGCGTACTAACATGCTGACGAGTGGCGGCTGAGTTTTCCCGTGTCGATTGGTGTCGTGTTTCTTCCTCTTCTTTGATTCCCATATCTGGTTCCAAAAAGCCTGTTTTCGGGGGACTGGGCGGCAGAAGTAGTGTAAACTGGCTACCTTTTCCTTCACGCGATAAGAAGCTAACATCTCCTCCGTGGAGACGAGCCAAAGCCCGAGTTAATACCAGCCCCAAACCAGTGCCTTCAAATTGGCGAGTCAGGGGATTTTCTAGTTGTTGGAATTTTTGAAAGATTAAGTGTTGCTGGTGTTCAGGAATCCCAATACCTGTATCCCAAACAGTAAAGGCAATCCATCCTTCCCAACGACTCACCCGTAGCCCAATTTCACCAGATATTTCGGTGAATTTAAAGGCGTTGGAAAGTAGGTGTACTAGCATCTGGCGCAAGCGTAATTCATCTGCCACTATCTGGTCTAAGCCTAGTTCAATGGAAAGGCAGAATAGGGGAGCAGATGAACGGGCGTTTTGAGTTGGCGAGGCGGATGTAGTTTTGGAAATTTGAGTGTGGATGGCTTTAGCATCTGATAAGGCGCGATCGCACACAGCCTGAATTTTCACCGGAGTCAGCGTCAAATCCATTTGTCCCGTTTCCATGCGGGTCAAATCTAAAATGTCATTAACCACACTCATTAGGTGGCGTCCACTTTGATGGATCAGCCCCGCATAACGGGCTTGACGTTCGTTAAGTTCTCCCAACTGCTGATCCACCAGCAACCGCGATAATCCTAAAACGGCAGTTAGGGGAGTTTTAAGTTCATGACTAATACAAGCTAAAAATTCATCTTTCAACCGATTTAGTTGAATTAAATCGGCATTCTTTGCAGCTAATTCTTTGCAAAGCTGCTGCTGTTCAGTCACATCAGTAGCTAAAACTAACCACAAATCCTCGCTGAGTGCAACCTCAGCTTCAGCACTCATGACTTTAAACTCAGGACTATCTAAAGGAATTTTGGCAAACTGCCAGATTCGCTCCTGACCATTTTGCACTTCGACAACGCAAGTACAAGTACCTACTTGACTATCTAAATAGCAGCGACTGTATACAGGATCTGGTGATGCTTCTTGCTGGGTCAGTTCCTCTTCACCATCATGCTCATTCTCCCTACCATTGGGATAAACCTTGATTGCTCGTTGGCTAGCATATTCTGGTTTTTCGGAGCGGTTGGGGACAAGTATTGCCTCCACCTGTTGCCTAACTCCTTCTGGATCTTTCAAGGCTCCTAATTGCTCCCACCAGGCAGGATTTCGTGCTACCACCTGGCCAGTACCCGTTTGCAACATCAAAGGCCAAGGCAGTCTTTCCAGCAACTGTACCAGTGGCTGGTGTCCCAAGTCCTTGGGTTCATTTGGCGGCTGCTCACCAGACCACCTCTCGATACCTGAACTTTGTAACCCAGCCATGCGTTCTTTAGCCAGCGATCGCAACAGACGCGGACTATCTAGCAGCCCCAAATATTGACCATCAGAGTCAATCAGCGCCCAGTCTAAGTTCTGCTGTTTTTCGGCTTGTGCATGACTCAAGTGTAAGCCTAATTGCTCTACACGCTCAGAAGCTGATATTGTCTGTATTGGCTCAATTATATCTTGACCCCAGATAGAGAGTGATTGATGTAAATTTAGATTTTTATCGTCACTATGTGCTAATAATTTTTGGATTAAACGGGCAGAATACAGCAATCCGATGGGGGATTGCTGTTGATTCACTACTACCAAGCGATCGCACTGCTCTTGCTCAAAAATCTCCAACACCACTGCTAGAGAACTTGTTTGGGGGCAGCTAGGTACGGTTGCCTGAAAGTCATAAAGCGGGTAATCTAGCATTAACATAGGGCTTTTGGGGTCATTCTTCCTGTGGAACCCTCCGGCATTTCCATCTGCCAAATGTTGATGGTGTTTTCGCCTGAAGCCATATCCTCTAAGAAGACTCATATAAGCAACTCTGGTTATTTCAACGCCATTAAAAAAACGGGATTTTCCCTCACGGGCACTTTTGCGTACTTGATATTTTTCCAAGAGGCGACGTTTCTAAGTTCTAGCAACTAGCCTCCCCAGTGTCCTACTGGTATTTAAACTCCTCATCGATAGCGACAGCTAAAACAATTATGGCCCCAAAGAATCGCTTTAGAACCTTGAGGAATTATAATGATTTAGAATGGGACAATCCTTTAAGTTCGTTTAAGTATCTTATCAAGGAGCAAAATCAAAAAATCTATCTATTTACATACATAAATATGCAAATAATAAATTAGCTACTGTGTCTTGCTATGCCGACAGATACCTCATCATCAAAGACTTACTAAGTTTAATTACTCAGTTGTTGCACTAAGTTGTTGAGTAGCTAGGGGCCGCAAGGCGGAAGTCAAAAGGCAAAAGGCAAAAGTCAAAAGTCAAAATTGTATGTCGAGGCTTTTGCAAGTTTTAAAATGGTAGCTTGATTTACGCCGCACTGTACTAGCACTAACTGCTAACATAGAGCATTGTTTTGGGGTGGAATTACCAGTTTACTGCACACCTAGTATTCCCTTAGAAGCGTTAGCCAAAGTTATCAGCCCACGTTTCTTGGTCAGGGCGATCAAGGAGATAGATTTAAGAATAAATGTTATTACCGATATTGATTCTGCAACCTGATGTTAACAAATGTTTAGATAATCTAGTTGATTTACACAACCAAAAAGGTTTGAGCCGATGGGTGTGGAAAGTTATTGACGCGATTATTGCCCAATTTTGCTATCTACCCCTTGTTGCAACTACCTCTGGAAAAATTAACTATTTACCAAATTTGCTGCAACAAAATTTAAATCAAGCATACACAGACAAGTATATCTATGTATTTGCTAGTCATATCCAAAAAAGCCAACAGCTTTTCCAGGAGATGACTCCAGCAGAAAGACAAGGGTTATTAAGACACCTTAAATCAGATTACAGCTTGATTCTTATAAACTATTTTACCACAGATAAAACACTCAAAGAAAAAATTGATAAATTTATCAATACTATATTTTATGCGAATATTCCTGTGCCCCAAATCATCGAAATTCACATGGAGATAATTGAAGAATTTTCTAACCAGCTAAAATTAGAAGGAAGGAGCAATGAAGCGTTACTTGATTATCGTCTTACGTTGATAGATATCCTGGCTCACCTATGCGAACTCTATAGAAGTTCGATTTCTAGATAAATTAAAATTATCAATGTTGAACTTAGCACAAGCTACCTCAGTTAATCATCCACAATGTGTAAACAAATATTGTATTTATATTCTCATGACTAGCTTGTATGTATATGGATAAAGCCAGAAAAACCTACGTTCTCAAACTTTACGTAGCAGGGAATACCCCTAATTCAGTCCGGGCATTAAAAACACTCAAAAATATTTTAGAGCAGGAGTTTAAAGGTGTTTATGCTTTAAAAGTGATCGATGTACTGAAAAGCCCGCAACTGGCAGAAGAAGATAAAATATTGGCGACGCCAACATTATCTAAAATTTTGCCTCCACCCGTTCGCAAAATTATCGGGGATCTTTCAGATAGGGAGAGAGTATTAATCGGATTAGATTTGCTCTATGAAGAACTGAGTGAAGGAGATTTTGAAGAGGAAAATAATTAATGAAGGAGCCAGAATACAGAATAGAGAATTCAGAATTCTCTACCTATAAAGGGATAGAGTTTTAAGGTGAGAATATTTAATACTAGTTTCGCCCAATACGAGCGAAAGCGCGTAGCGGGACTGAGTAAGGTTTTAAGCAATATTCAGATGCTCTCTACGAGACGCGCAAGGAACGCGGTATCACCCAATAGTACAGACAAAATTCTTACTGAATTCTGACCGGAGGCGGAGCGTCTCCGGCTCCGCTCCTGAGTTCTGAATTTTTTTTATAAAAAACAGTTTTTAATACCCTTTTGTTATCAAGCAATGAGTGAAACCGAGCAAGTAAAACCAAAAAACACACCAAAAATTGGGGGTGTAGAAAAAATTCGCACGATGATCGAAGGGTTTGACGATATTAGTCATGGTGGTTTACCAATTGGTAGAACTACCTTGATTAGTGGCACTTCCGGTACAGGCAAAACTTTATTCTCTCTTCAGTTTCTCTATAATGGCATCACTTACTTTGACGAAGCAGGAGTATTTGTTACTTTTGAAGAATCACCCAGTGATATTATTAAAAACGCTCATGTTTTTGGGTGGAACCTGCCACGCCTAATTGAGGAAGGCAAGTTGTTTATTCTCGATGCATCTCCCGATCCTGAAGGACAAGATATAGTTGGTAATTTTGACCTGTCTGCACTAATTGAGCGATTGCAATATGCTATTCGCAAATACAAAGCTAAACGAGTTTCAATCGACTCAATAACAGCAGTATTTCAGCAGTATGAAGCGATGGGAGTAGTCCGGCGCGAGATTTTCCGCTTAGTAGCTCGTCTCAAACTACTTAATGTCACCACTATTATTACAACTGAACGTAGCGAAGAATATGGCCCTGTCGCCTCTTTTGGGGTGGAAGAATTTGTTTCCGATAATGTAGTAATTGTTCGCAACGTTTTAGAAGGAGAACGCCGCCGTCGCACAACTGAAATCCTCAAGTTGCGCGGCACAACTCACATGAAAGGCGAGTATCCTTTCACGATTACTAATGAAGGGGTTAACATCTTCCCACTTGGAGCAATGCGCTTGACTCAACGATCTTCTAATGTCAGGGTATCTTCTGGAGTCAAAATTTTAGATGAAATGTGCGGTGGTGGTTTCTTTAAAGATTCAATTATTTTGGCAACAGGAGCCACAGGGACTGGTAAAACCCTGTTAGTAAGTAAGTTTATTCAAGATGGCTGCCTGAATGGAGAACAAGCAATATTATTTGCTTACGAAGAATCACGCGCCCAACTATCTCGTAATGCTTCCTCTTGGGGAATTGATTTTGAAGAATTAGAACATCAAGGTTTACTCAAAATAATTTGTACTTATCCTGAATCAACTGGTTTAGAAGACCACTTACAAATTATTAAATCAGAAATTGCTGTATTCAAACCAGCCCGGATCGCCATTGACTCGCTATCAGCATTAGCTAGAGGAGTCAGCAATAATGCATTTCGGCAGTTTGTAATTGGTGTGACCGGTTATGCTAAACAAGAAGAAATTACTGGTTTCTTTACTAACACAACTGACCAATTTCTGGGAGCGCATTCCATTACTGACTCTCATATTTCCACGATTACCGATACAATTCTCATGCTACAGTACGTAGAAATTCGTGGAGAAATGTCGCGGGCAATTAACGTATTTAAAATGCGCGGTTCCTGGCATGATAAGGGCATTCGTGAGTATAATATCACTGCGGATGGTCCCGATATTAAAGATTCTTTCCGAAACTACGAACGGATTATTAGCGGTGCTCCTACTCGCGTTAGTATCGATGAAAAGGCGGAACTTTCTCGCATTGTTAGACGTTTTGAAGACAAACAGAGTTCCGAACCCTAAATTTAGTATCGTAGTATATTCTTTCCTAAATTTAGTATCGTGCTATATTCTGTGGTGAAGAAAGGTTTTCTGCCGCTAGATTGATTTTCGTGTGAGGGATGCGGTGAAAGGACAGCAATTATTCCATAGCTTATTGCCTGGTGTGACAGCAGCAGTCTTAACAACTCAGCCGACTTGGGCTGGTACTGTAAAACTAACTGGGGTACGGCTGGCCTCTTCTCCTAGTGTTTTGACTTCTACTTATGGTCAAGACTTAGTTGGGGGCATTGTGAATACGCAACTGCACTACGGTGCAAATGTTAGTGTTCCAACCCTAGTACCTGCTTTCGGTTTCACTAAACTTAGTATGAAGCCTTTAAGTAATAACAGTATTCCAGTGTTTACGGCTGAAAATACTGTTGTGCCAATAAAACAAGTACTAAAGAAAGATAAAGGTAGATTTTTCAGTTTGACAGCTACCTCTAATGCTTCCCAACAGCTTGCTGTCAGCCGTTCTGCTCAAAATAACCAAAAAAACAGTAATTCAAGCGCTTATGGGCAGGCATCAAAGAGCATAGTAGTTCCCAACTACACTTCAAAACCCTCTTCTGTCCAAAAAGAAATTTTGTCCCTGTCTTCTGCACAGCAGCCAGTGGTTCAAAAAATAAATACTGTTACTCAGTCGCAGACATTTTTACAAACTTCAGCTATAGGTGTAGGATCAGCAAAACTGTTGTCAGCGCAACAATGTCCACAGGGGTTAGGGAAAAGCAAAACTGATTCCTCAGCTGCTTTGCTACTAATTTCAAGTACCTGCTCACAACAAAATGCTGTTGGCTTACGCATTGCTCAGAGTAATACCCCGATTCCGACAGATTCGACGCCAACTCCCACTGCACCGGAAACTATAACTCCTACACCAGAGGGTTCAGTGCAACCTCCCACAGTGCCAGAAACCATAATTCCTGTACCAGGGGGTTCAGTGCAACCTTCCACAGTGCCAGAAACCATAATTCCTGTACCAGGGGGTTCAGTGCAACCTTCCACAGTGCCGAGAACCATAACTCCTGCGCCGTCAGGATCGGTGCAAATTCCACAAAACCTGATTCCTAGCTCAAATCCCCTGCAATTTCCCACCAAACCGGAGGAAGTGAGACTTCAAGGAAATCAGCCGATTAGTTTAGCACAGGCTCTAGAGCTAGCACGGCGCAATAATCGGGATTTACAGGTGTCTCTATTGGAGCTAGAACGCAATCGAGCGGTTCTACGCGAGGCGCAAGCTGCTTTGTTGCCTACTCTGGGAATTAGCACGGATCTTACTCGTAGTCAGTCTGCTAGTAGTCAGCTTCAAGACGAATTAAACGGGCGAAACGGCTTACTCTCTAACCAAGATCAACCCAGTACATCTTTTTCTGGTCAAGCACAACTTTCATATAACATTTATAGTTCTGGGAGAGTACAAGCTAATATCAGAGCGGCTGAAGAACAGGTACGTTACTATGAGTTTGCTGTAGAAACTCAGTCTGAGACAATCCGTCTGAATGTTGCCACTGACTACTACAATCTGCAACAAGCGGATGAACAAGTACGCATTAGTCAGGCTGCTGTGGTGAACTCTGAGGCTAGTTTGCGTGATGCAGAAGCTTTAGAGCGAGCTGGGGTTGGTACGCGGTTTGATGTGTTGCGATCGCAGGTGAATTTAGCAAATGCCCAACAAAATTTGACTAATGCTAGATCGCAGCAGGCAATAGCCCGTCGTCAATTAGCAACTCGGATAAGTTTGCCGCAAGCGATAAATATCAGTGCAGCCGACCCTGTACAATTAGCTGGTCTTTGGAACCCAACGCTAGAACAAAGTATTGTGCTGGCTTATCAAAATCGTCCAGAATTGCAACAGCAGCTAGCACAACGCAATACTTATGAGCAACAGCGTAGGCAAGCTCTTGCGGAGCTAGGCCCTCAAATTAGTTTGGTAGGCAGCTACGATCTGCTAGATCAGTTCAATGATAATGCCAGTGCTACTGATGGTTATTCATTCGGAGTTAGGGCAACCCTAAATGTGTTTGATGGAGGAGCAGCAAGAGCAAGGGCAGATCAATCTAGAGCTAATATCGCGATCGCAGAAACTCAATTTGCCGAACAGCGCAACCAAATTCGCTTTCAGGTAGAACAAGCCTATTCTACCCAGCAATCTAGTTTGGCGAATGTTCAAACCGCTAATACCGCTTTAGAACAAGCTAGAGAAGCTCTACGTTTAGCGCGTTTGCGATTCCAAGCTGGTGTAGGTACTCAAACTGATGTCATTAACTCTGAAAACGACCTCACACAAGCTGAAGGTAATCGAGTTACAGCAATTTTGGATTATAACCGTGCTTTAGCTCAGTTACAACGGTCTGTTACTCTCAGAGCATTACGCTAGTACCGCAAGGCAAAAGTCAAAAGTCACCCATGCTTTAATTTTGGGCTTTCTGGCTGTAATGAAATGGTAGGTTTATTTCCGCGCCCCCTGTACTAGTACTGCTGGCTCATCTCTCAATTAAAAATTCTAAAAGCCTCATTTTTCAATAATTACATTGAAGAATGAGGCTTTTAGGCTATTTTTTAATCAATATCCTTATCCAGCAAGGTTTTGGTAAAATTACCTGTGTTTGCCCTATCCCAATCCCCAATCTTTATTATCTGCTTTGGCTACGAGCTTTAAACCACTCTTCTGCTTTATCCAAGCTATAGAATAATTCGCATCGCAACCAAATAAACGCTTCCCAGCTCCTTTCAAAATTATTCGTTTTAGCAATAGCTATACCCAAGCAATATTTTTCGAGTTCTTTCTTGTGTACACGCAGCCACTCACCCTCTATTTTTTCGCCAGCTTTTGATTTTCGAGGTTTACCATTCACGTATTGAAAAGCAAAGCCTATGCGCTCTTGATGATTGATGAGATTTGTAAAGCGAGTAAGATAATTCTGAGTATCTTGTTCAGTCACTTCCTCACCAATTTTGATTACACAATATGACTGTTCTAGGTTGTCGATGATATTTATCATAGATTTTTGTATCTTACTATTTATGGCAATTTCAGACTTATAGCAACATATTTTGAAAAAGGTAAGTAATACCAATTCTCTAAAATAAGGCAACAAATGTAAGCAGGGATTGCCTTGCTGTATCTAAATTTCTCAGTTGCGTTAGCGCAGCGTAAAGCCTTCTCTTCGAGAGGCAACGCCTTCGGCATAGCAACTCTTAGAGACGCTACCGCGAACGCTTAGAGCGAGTCCGCGAGCGTCATTGCGTAGCTTGCTTCTCGCCTTTGGCGAGTATTGCGAATTGCGAATTGGTATAAGTTGGGCGTTGCTGAATTGCGGTATGAATCCAGATGTAGAGACTAGCAATTGCTAGTCTCTACAAAGATTTTGATATCATGCAGAATCGTTTTCATACATGAAATCAGCAACGCCGTAAGTTGGCACAATAAAACAAGACTTAAAGCCTTTCTCCCCCTGCTTCCTGCCCTTTTCAAGCACAGACGTAGCTACTTATCGATCTACTGGCAATTCCAACATTTGGTGCTAGGAAATTCTCTTTCACCCAGTTGTGGAATCTCTCTAATCGATCTGGAATCCCGTAGTACTGACGCAACAGATTTGCCTTGTGCTTGTTTGTTTACTTCTTGGGCAATAGCGCTTATTGCAATGTAGAACCAAATAGAGCTTGTGGCCAAAAGAATCTTTAATATTTGCTTCAATACCATTTACACCCCTACATCCTGACTTGCTATTACTCTTAATCAAGCAGCAAATAGCTGTTATTTTCTGAGTTTAGTAATGAGCTTATTGAGAATATACATTACAGTAGAGGAAGCCATTGCAAATATTTATCAAGAATTTTTGACAAGATTGTTGGTAAAATCTGTTACTGACTGGATAAAATTTTGGATTTTGCCAAAATGTAGCAAGATATCGCCGGGTGCGTCGGCTTCCTGAAAACAGTCGCCGCTTGCTTTCATAGCGGGAACACTAAACCCGTGCAACGCAGCGCAGTAGCTGAAACTTCCAAGACGGATTTTGGATTCTGAAAGCGCCCGGAAAAACCTATTTGTAACAGGAATTTTGTGAAATGATGTAGCATAACTGAATGTCTGTAGTTTACCGCCGTAGGCATCGCTCACCTTGTCAAAGACTCATGACTAAAGTAACATCTCAAGAAATTGCACAGTTTCGCTCTCAATTGGCAGATGATCCCAGCGATATGGAAGCGCTGGATTTGATTGAAGACTGTGATGGAGATTTAGAAGATGCGGCGATGACGCTAGCTATCCGGGCAGGACAACAACCAGAAAGAGCAAATTCCGAGTGGTTAGATGCCTTAGCTAGAAAATGGCGTGTGGTGATTTGCGAACAAGAATATCGGGAAGATTTGCTTAATAGTTCACCTCAAAAGATGATGGAACATCTAAAAGCAATGCCAACGTTTCCTAAAATTTTGGCAACACCAGTTTTGATTTATGTCCTCAAGCAAGGCGTGAACAATTTTTGTAAGCCACTAGATTCGCTAAAGTGATCGGATCTACATTTAACTTGTGCTAACTTGTGCGATGCCTGCGGCGGGCTACGCCTACGCGGTTTGTAGTTGAGTTCAATACAGCCTAACCCCCAGCCCCTTCCCTGCAAGGGAAGGGGAGTAAGACTCCTAACTTTTAACTCCTAACTCCTAATTCTAAACTCCTACCCAATGCAAGATGATTCGACAAGGACTGATACGCTGTTAATTAAGGCAAAACTTCTATTAGACAAATTGTACAATCAATGAATTACCTTGTTGCCGTATTACCAGACCGTATTCAAGCCGAAGCTGCTTACTTAGCTTTAGAAGAACAAGGCATAAACAGTACTATCCTGGGAAAAGGATATAAAACAGCTGACGAGTTTGGTTTAATTGACCCCAAAGACCAAGCTAAAAAGCAAGCACAACTGATGGCAACCTGGCTGATACCATTCGGCTTTTTTGCAGGTTTTACATTCAGCCTCATCACTGGTTTAGATACTTTTGCCTGGGCGGGTGAAGTTGGCAATCACATCGTTGGCGGACTGCTGGGTGCTGCTAGTGGTGCTATGGGTGGTGTGTTGGTCGGTGGCGGAGTCGGTTTACTCGTAGGTAGTGGTGATGCTTTACCTTATCGCAACCGCTTAGATGCGGGTAAATACTTAGTTGCCGTTCAAGGTTCTGAAACTCTCACTCGGCAAGCAACCCGAATATTACGTCAGTTTGATCCAGAAAATATCCAAGGTTATGCTGACACAAGTACCGTGTAATGAATGAATCATAGTTTACACATCACAACACAGCGACTTGAGTTGCTTCCCTGTTCTTTGGAGGTGGCGCAAGCCGTTGTGACAAGAAATAAACCCCAAGTAGAGAGGCTTTTGGGGGTACGGGTTCCTGATGATTGGTATGCATCTGAGGTGTTAGATATTTTCCCAATGTATGCTCAGATGCTAATAGATGATTCTTTCCAGTTGGGTTGGGGTGTCTGGCTAATGATTCACATTGCTGATTCTACTTTAATTGGCGATTTGGGTTTTCTTGGCAAACCCGATTAGACAGGAACTGTAGAAATGGGTTATAAAGTGCTATCAACTTATCGCCAGCAGGGATTTGCTTTTGAAGCAGTAGAAGCACTGATTAATTTTGCCTTTACTCAGCCAGAACTCAAGAGAATTATCGCTCATTCTCCAGACGATCATGTTGCCTCGATTCGGATTTTGGAAAAACTGGGAATGCAACAAATTGCTAAGGATGAAAACCTGCTCAAATGGGAATTAAAGTTAGAATCAAGATAGTTTTAAATAGGGGAATAAGGAATGGGGCATTGGTAAAAGATTAATGACAAATGACAAATGACTAATGACTAATTCATAATTTTTAAGAATGTTGCCACGAGAAGAACTTTTAAAAGGTGTTGAAAATCGAGATAGTGTAGCTCGTGTAATTGATCAAGCGGAGCAAGCCATCAAAACTTGGGAAGTGGTTTTGACAGATTTTCTGTCTCCGCCAGAATTGGCAGAAATTCAACGGGTGTTTAACCGATTAACAGAAGTGCAATTAGTGGCGTGGGGCGGATATCCGCAAGCTGAACGCCAAAGAATAGCGATCGCTCGTTCAGAACTTCCCTTAGATCAATCTCAAGTCAGCCTTGTAGCTGTAGAAATTGCTGGTAATTTCCTGTTTGATACCGCCTCTCACCGCGACTTTTTAGGCGCAATGTTGGGGACAGGAATTGTTCGTGAAAAGACGGGAGATGTTATTGTCTTGGGAGAACGGGGGGCGCAGGCGATTGTCGCACCAGAACTGGTGGAATTTTTGGAATTGAGTCTTAAACAGGTGCGATCGGTTCCTGTGAAAACTCAGCAAATTGAGGTAACTGAATTAAGGGTTAGGGAACCAAAGAAAAAAGAATTAACTACTGTAGAGGCTTCTTTGCGATTAGATGCGATCGCATCTGCTGGTTTTGGCATGTCCCGCAGCAAAATGGTTGATTTTATTGATGCTGGTGATGTGCGCGTCAATTGGAAGGAAGTTACTCAAGCTAGTTCTCAAGTCAAATCAGGCGACTTAATCGCCATTCGCTCTAAAGGACGTTTAGAAGTTGGGGAAATCGCCGTTACAAAAAAAGACCGTTACCGAGTTCAATTAACAAGATATATCTAATAAGTGAGGATTGGGGAGTGAGGAGTTAAAACAATTCGCAATTCGCAATTCGCAATGACGCTCGCGGACTCGCTAACGCAATTATGTTTTGTGACGGGGATTTAAACCCCGACACAAAACACGTTGCTTGTAGAAATAGGGGACTTAAACCCCCAAAGTTGCTTAAAAGTGAGGAGTTAAAGGTTAATAATTAAAAGTTAGGAGTTTTAAATTCACCACTTTCTTTAACTCCTAACTCCTAACTCCTAAATATACTTAGGATTTAAAGTGTTTTGCTAACATATTCAATAGAAGTTTGCGCGGTACAAGTCGAGATAATTTGCTTCTAATTTGAGTAATAGTATCAGAGCTAATAACAGTAGGATAGCCTTTTTCCAAAGCCTCTAAACATTCCCAAACAACTTTTTCGGAAGAATACACTTTATCTGTACTGCTTGCCAGGGCTGGAGGAAAATGAGCTTCTGCAAAAAAGTTCGTTTCTATTGGCCCTGGACAAGTGACCAAAATACGGACACCATATTGACGATTTTCTGCCCATAGTGCTTCACTAAAGCTGAGAATAAAAGCTTTACTGGCAGCATAAACAGAAAGGTATGGTATAGGTTGAAATGCGGTAATAGAAGATACGTTAATAATACTTCCAGAACGACGTTGCCGCATCAAGGGGAGAAATTTGTGTGTTAAATCTACCAATGCCAAAATGTTTAATTGTACAATTTTGACTTGTCTTTCTCCATCCCCTTCAGCAAAGTCGCCATAGTAACCAAAACCAGCATTGTTGATTAATAAGTCAATGGTTAATCCCTTTTCTTTCGTAACATCAAATATAGCTGCTGCTGCATTAGGTTCTGTGAGGTCTTTAACTATAACCTCTACTTGAATTTTGTGTTGTTCTTCTAGTTCTTTAGCTAATTGGCTTAGTTTCTCTTCGGAACGAGCAACGAGTACAAGATTGGTCTTGCGTGCAGCTAGTTCTTGGGCAAAAGCTTTACCAATACCACTAGAAGCACCAGTAATTAAAGCAGTTGGCATTATACATATTCAGATAGTTTTTAAGTACCATTATAATCTTAGCAATGCTGGCTAAAAGTTTTAACTACCCAAAGTGATATACCTCAAAGGTGAAAAGCATTATTTAGTACTGAAATGAAAGCTGTGACCAAAATAATGATTTTTCTCATGGCGATTCCAATTCAAAATGAAATTGTTAATCACCATTTTTCAGACCAATAAATAATTTCTGAGGCGGAAGTATTAATAGCGACGCCGTAGCTATTTCCATGATTCCACTTGAAGCCAGGTCTACCTTTATCCTCTGTATTTAATACCAATATTTCATAGTTAGGCGGAAAAGATTCTGTATGAGAGTCGCTGGTGTAGAAAAAAGTTGTCGGCACACCATTAGGTTGATTTATGTGATCGTTTGTGTTTCCACCCCTATATTTATGCTTTGCACTACTTCTGTATTGTAAAAGTAATTTTTCTATCTTTTCTGGTTGCTGTTTCAGCCTAATTTGAAAAAAACTACTTCCTTGCGAAAATTCGGGAGAGTAAGCAATGCGAACATCTTTGGCATCAGTAGGAATCTCATTAGGAAAATGTTTTACTTGGTCATTATCAGACCATAGTTGATTACGAATTTCTTTGTAGCGTGATGTATCAGTTATTACTTTAGGTTCCCTAATACTACTAAAATTTCTTCTCAGAAAAAAGCTTCCCCCGACAATACTAAAACTAGCAAGGGCTAATAGAAACTGCGATCGCTTCATCAAGTTGGGTACGTCTAACTTTCATAGTCATATACCCAACTAATAAACTAAATTCGTACTATTGCGGATATCCCATTAGAGATATTAACAGAAACTTTGTGTATCCAAAGGAAATTCGAGATAATTGTAAAATTCCTGTGAAGTTGGTCAATAATTACCTAGTCAAAAACCGTAGGTTCTCCTCGTTGATATCAGTAGTACCTTTGTAGCTAACGAAATCAATTCCACAGCCATCCATTTTTTTTCAATTTTTCCTGATGCAGCAATAAATAAAGCGGATATATAAATAGTAGATGCACCTTAATTAAATCATTGCCCTCAGCTTTTAGTTG
>NZ_CAXTNE010000035.1:0-2432 GCF_964245445.1 uncultured Nostoc sp. | reverse complement strand
GTAGATGCACCTTAATTAAATCATTGCCCTCAGCTTTTAGTTGAAGGCTTTTTTATTGCTGATATTTTTTAATTTAAGAATAAAGGTTTAATTTTGCCGGATATGGCAATCAATAAAGCGGATTAATAAATGGTAGATGCACCCTAATAAATTACAGCCTTCAGTCTAAAGCTGGGGGCTTTTATTATTTAAATATAGATGGCAGTAAACTGGGAGATAACCATACTGCGTAACCAATAAATCCAAAAAACAAGGTAATTAGGACAGTAATACTGTAGCTGATGCAAATTAATAAACCGTCAGATTCGATGGTGGCAACAGTCAAAAGTAAAATACCTACAGTGGGGATGGGATTTGTAAAGGGAATTGGTAATATTAATAATACTGTTAATAAAGAGATACAAAGACCATTAATTCGCCAAACCAAAGGATTATGGGCTATTTTTGCCAATCGGGGACGGGCGATTTTCTGTAACACTTTGGTAAGACGCCCCAAATTTTGCAAAAGTAACTGGGCAAAGGGACGAGGAAATTTGTAGTTAGCAATTCTTTTTGGCAGCCAAGGCGATCGCCTCCCTAAAAGCATTTGCGCTGACAACAGTAAACAAGCACCACCAAAAGGGCCAGTTAATCCCGGTGGCATAGGAAATAAAAAGGGCAAAATTAATAATGTAATTACCAGGCAGAATCCTCGTTCTGAGGTTTCTGCCAAAATATCACCTAGAGTTAGCGGTTGTTCTGCTAGGCGTTGCAACAAGGATTTTATATCTTGAGAAAATCTCAGATGCATTTGGTACGAGTTCGCACATTTTTAGTAGAGGGAGATGAGAGAGAATAACTCCTAACTCCTAATTTCTGGGGGTACTAAAACAGCTATAGCTTTAGGTATAACTCGAAAATGAGCAGGTGTATAGGTAGTGATTTCACCATCTGTATTGATAGGGCGAGGTTTGCGAGTATCTACCTTTATTTCTTGACCTTGAAGAGAGCGTACACTCTTCCAATGTATATGTCGCCCTTGTCGCATCGTAGGGAGTAATAGTATAATCTGCCACCAATTTTTAATCTCCAAGCTATAAAGGTCTAGCCTTTGGTCATCTATTGTCGCATCTTCAGCCACTGCCATACCGCCGCCATAATAGCGGCCGTTACCCACAGCAATTTGCACTGTTTTCACGCGAACTGATTCACCATTGATTAAAATCTCCGCAGTAAAAGGTCTAGCTTCCAAAATCACTTGCAATGCAGTGGCAGCATAAGCAAATATTCCCCAACGGCGTTTGGCTTCTTTAGTAAGTCGCTGGGTAATTTTTACACTCAATCCCAGACTGGCAACGTTAAAAAAGTGCTTGCCGTTCACCCAACCTAAGTCTATGCGGTGTGAATTTCTATATCCAATAATTTTGCAAGCTTCGCTGAGGGAATTGGGGATTCCCAAAGTTCTAGCCAGATCATTGGCAGTTCCTAAAGGCAAAATTCCCAAGGGCAACTGAGTCTTAACTAAACCATCTACTGCCGCATTGAGAGTTCCATCTCCTCCACCAATGATTACTAAGTCAACTTGATGCTGATAGCGAAGTATAACTTCAGCAAGATGTTTGGGGTCTTCTGTAGACTCTTCAATTAAATCAAAGCCGAGTGTTTTCAGATATTCAATTGCTTCCGATATACCCTTTTCTCCTTGGCGGGCATGACGATTTACTAACAGCAGTGCGCGAGAACTCATGGGTAGTACCTTTTGTAGTTGATATGTCCAGTTATCCGCATCCATGTATTCTGCTTCAAGTTGACTATCAAAAAGTGTTTAATTTGTTATGACAGTTATCAAAAATTCATTTAGTGAATGGTCATTATGTTATGCTTACGAATTTTTAATTTCTATTTTATCTAGTTTATCTCTATATTATAATATGCATAAGATAATGCCTAAGAAAAAGATGTTATTTACTGATATAAATACATAATTTTATACCAAATTTATATGAAGATGCATAAAATAAAGTTTTATAAAAGTAAGCTTCGAGGATAAAATCATAACTTGTCAAAGAGGAGATTACGAGAGAAGACATTTGAGCTAACTCGTGTTCAATCTGTTGGCGTAGTTCTTGTAAGTTAGAGAAGCTTTCCCTATTGAACTCAATACAGTTCAGTTAATCCCCAAATCCTTTGTAGAGACGAAGAAAAGCAACGTCTCTACATACCAAAAATCCTTAACCCAAGCGTATTACCTTTGAACTAGCGTTTAATAAACTACTATAATTGCTCAATTGGATTAAGCTGAAAGCTATGAGCAGGTTGAAGCATCGGTTGAATCTTCACAGTTGCTCCAGGAGAAGCTTGAAGCCGGAAATTCTTCATAGCTCTTGCCGTAATAACTCTGAACCTATCCCACTAATAATATTTTGTGAATCCAGATGTGGATAGTAGCGAGG
>NZ_CAXTNE010000034.1:25065-42167 GCF_964245445.1 uncultured Nostoc sp. | reverse complement strand
TAGTTCTTAATGCACTATTACTTACTGTACCTCATGCACCTCGAAAATGCTGTAATTCCCAAATTTGCGGGCTTCGTGTAAATAGAGTAAAAAAAGACAGGCATCTTGCCTGTCCTACAAATAATGAATGATTGAACAAAGAATTTAGAAATTCATCTCAGCAGCTTGAACTTTCTCAACCTGTTTCTTCTTCAGCACAAGCATAACTTGAGCTAACATTACAAGAGCGGTGAACGCAATCATCCATTGAACTCTAGAAGCGTCTTGCAATACGATTTCTGCATCTTGTTGACCGAATCCACCGACATTCGGGTTGCTGGTCAAAGCTTCACCAGTCTTAACTGCTTGCCCTTCGGAAACAAGCAGTTCTGGCCCTAAAGGAATCGTATCAACGACAACATCACCAGATTCAGGTTGGATGTTGACTAGATATTTAACGTTACCGTCTCCATCTTCCTCTTTAGCAATTTTGGTAATTGTGCCAGTAGCGGAAGCGTTGTAAACAGTGTTGTTGCTCTTTTCGCCAGTGGGATAAACTTGTCCGCGTCCCCGGTTAGCACCCAGGTGAACTGAATATTTACCGAAGTGGATGTTTTTGTCGGTTGCGGGGTTGGGAGAAAGAACAGGGAAGACGATTTCCTGATACTGTTCGCCTGGTAAAGGGCCGACGATGACGACGTTTTCTTTGTCTTCGCTGTAGGGTTGAAAGGGAGTGTCGCCAACTTCTTCTTTAAGTTCCTCGGAAAGACGATCTTCAGGAGCAATCTTAAAGCCTTCAGGTAGCATCAGTACAGCACCGACATTCAAGCCAACCTTAGAACCATCGGCACCAACTTGCTGGGCGCTAAGATCGTAAGGGATTTTCACCACAGCTTTGAATACAGTGTCAGGTAGCACCGATTGGGGAACTTCTACTTCTGTAGGTTTGGCTGCTAGGTGACAGTTGGCACAAACAATCCGCCCGGTTGGTTCGCGGGGGGTTTCGGGATAGGTTTCCTGTGCCCAAAAGGGATAGGCGGCAGCTGATTGGGGAAGGGCTAGATCGCTGGTGAAGTAAAATGTCACACTAGCGATCGCTATGAGCAATGTTTTTACAATCGCTCTAGCGCTGCGAGTTAACCTCGCTCTTAAGAAAACATTTCTCATCTCTAATAAGGGCAACGATTGAATTAGTCATTAGTCATTGGTCATTAGTCATTAGTCATTAAGCCCTGAACAAAGGACGAATGACTAAGGACTAAGGACAAAATTATTAAGCCCACCAAGCTGCATCACCGGTGCGGAAGTCGGTTTCTGTCCAAGGGGTCAAGACGATTTTGTCGTCGCTTACATTGGTATGAGCCAAAGGTAAAGACAGGGGTGCTGGGCCGCGAACAACCTTACCAGTTTCGTCATACTGGGAACCATGACAAGGACACTTAAACTTGTTCTCTGCAACGTTCCAGGGGACTACACAACCTAAGTGGGTGCAGATGGCATTAATGCCATAATCTTTGATCGCCTCTTTGCTGTCTACCACAATATAGGTAGGATCTCCCTTTAGCCCTTGGACTAGGTTGCGATCGCCTGCATTCCGGTTTTCTAGAAATTTAGTGACACTAACATCGTTACCTAGCTCGTCTTTTGCCGTTGTCCCGCCACCAGCACCACCAGTTGCGGGTGGAATAAAGTAGTTGACAACGGGATACAATGCACCCAGAGCCACTCCAGTGACAGTCCCAAAAGTGAGCAGATTCATGAACTGACGACGCCCCATATCAGGCACGTCTGCTGATTCAGAAAATTGAGCCATAATCTACGCGCTCTTTGTGTATTTTGTTAAGCATTTTGACAAAAGTACTGTACTTGAGGAACTCTTGTCTAAGTCGAAATGCTAGCGCTCACAACGATGCCATACTTCTTTGTTTCAAGATATAAAAAGCATCTTTTCTGTTAGCATTACATTTCTTTATATCCTTATCATACTGGAGTCACGGAACTTAACATCATAACTAAATGTAAAATCTGATTGAGAAAAGCTATGACAGGACAGGAATTACGTCAGATGTTGCTTGATAAGTGGGGATATTCCTATGATGTCCAGTTTCGACGGGCACAGGGAAAGATATTTTTGCAAGTCATGTGGAAATACTTGGAACAAGCTTCTTTTCCCTTGACTGAGGCGGAGTACCAAGAGCATCTTGACACCATTGCTAATTATCTTCATGCCTTGGGCGGGTCAACGCAGGTACAAACATATATTACCCAAACACGCGATCGCCCCCGGCTCGGCAAAGCTGTTAGCATCCCTCTAGATTTGGGTGAACGTTCTTCGGAATGGATATTATGACCAAGTTTTTCTTCCTTAATTTAGAATTATTCTAATCCGTCATTTCAGGATAGTAAAACTATGAATTCTCCATTTCCCGGAATGAATCCTTATTTAGAAAATCCTGTGTTTTGGTCAGAATTACATCATCGATTCATTACAGCTATAGCAGATACTATTGAAGAAAATATTCCCCCACAGTATCGAGTTGCAATTGAACAACGTACTTATTTAAGTGATGACTCAGATTCTGTATTAGTTGGTATATCTGATGTTTCTATTTTTTCTCAACATAAATCACCGCAGCAATACTCATCAACTACTACCCAAACAGAAACGTCAGAAGGCATTACGGTGATGATACCGTTACCTGAACATATTACGGAGAATTACTTAGAAATTCGATAAGTTTCTACAGGTTTTGTAGTAACTTCTCTCGAAGTTTTATCTCCTAAAAATAAACGCCCAGACGAAGGGAGAAAAGCCTATGAACTGAAACGCAAACAAGTTTTAGCTAGTCTTTCTCACTTAGTCGAAATTGATTTACTCAGAAGTGGAAAAGCCATGTCAATTTTAGGGGAAGTGCCTGTAACAGATTATCAAATTATTGTTAGCAGAAGTAAAACACGTCCTCAAGCTAAATTATACGGATTTAGTGTCAGAGAAACGATTCCCGTATTTCCATTACCGTTACAGTCAGAAGATACAGAAGCGATTGTAGATTTGCAATCTTTATTGCATGGTATATACAATCGTGCCAGATATTACTTAGCAATTGATTATAATAAAGAACCAGTACCACCCCTAAAACCAGAAGATGCTTTATGGTCTGATACCCTCTTACGCGAACAAGGGTTAAGGAATAATTAGTAATTGGTAATTGGTTAATAATTTTACGTATTTCCTGTCACCTGTCACCTATTCCCTATGTTATTTACCTGTGAGCTTCACCAGTCCAACACCACCGAAATAAAGCCCTAAAACTGCTCCCGCTAAGAGACTTTGAGTTAAAGGGTCAGTAGAAGGTGTAAGCACGGCTCCTAAAACGACTGCTCCCATAATCACATAACGCCAACCAGAAACCATTCGTTCTGACGAGACAATGTTCAAATTACCGAGCAACAGTTGGATGATCGGAATTTGAAATGCTAAACCAGTGCTGAATAACAGTAGCAGCACAAATTCAAAATATTTATCAATTGACCAAAGTTGTTCAACTACATCTGCTCCGTAGCTGATGAAAAATTTCAACGCTGCGGGGATAAGCAGTAAATAGGCAAATACTAACCCCGCTCCAAACAGCAGACTCGAACCCAAAACCACAGGCCCCAATATCCGGCGTTCACGGCGGGTTAGTCCTGGAAGCACAAACTGGATAATCTGGTAAAGAATGAAAGGACTAGTAAGTATGAGGCCAGTGTAGGCTGCAACTTTTACGGAGACAAAGAAATACTCTCCGGGTGCAAGTTGGAGAAATTTTACTCCTTGTGCGGGAACCTCAAGTAGTTGGACAATGGGCTTAACGGCAAAGAAACAGCCAATAATACCCACTGCTACGGCAATCAGCGAATAGAAAATGCGCTGCCGCAACTCTTCTAGGTGGTCGAAAAGGGACATTTCAACTTCACCTGGCAACTCATCCAGAGGATCGGTGTCTGAGTTGCCATATTCTTCGGGGTCGAGGTTGGGAACGTTTACAGTATCTACGTCTTGTGAAGGCGTCATGAGTCAGCTAGTAGGCAACATTTGTTAACTATTTTATCTGGGGAATGCAACTAGTACCGCAAGGCGGAAGTCAAAAGTCACGCATTCAAAAGTCAAAAGTTTTGTATATCAAGGCTTTTGCAAGCTTTAAAATGGTAGCTTGATTTACGCCGCTCGTACTAGCAAGATATGTTTTTAAGCGCTGTAGGGTTTTTTGTCCTGTTTTTTCGGGTTGCATCTGCATAAATTAGTAGTAAGCCATCTTGTAGGCAATGTTTAACCTAAAAAAAGAGTGGAACCGATAATTTAGAAATTACGTCTCTGCGGCTAGTAGCGCTGAGTAAATTGACACAACATCATACAATACTCAGTTTGGAAATCCGGTTCATCAAGGTGGTATCTATACATACATAGCGTAATCGGAAATTTTTAGCTGAGGTTTTATGAATCGGACAATTTGCATTGGACTGATAGCATTGCCTGTGTATTTATACAATGCTCAACTAGGCAATACTTGTAGTAGTGACGTGTTAATTGTCGAAAACCAGCTTCCCATAATAACTGCTCTAGTTGTTCACAACACAAATTCTCAGTTAGAAAAATTCCCGTGGCAAATATCGGCTAGAGATGACCAAACCGAAGATTGTCTTCGTGCTGGTACTTGCAGAGATTGATACTAATGCGTAATTCGTAATGACGCTCCTACGTCGCTACCGCTACGCTAACGTAATTTTTAATTTCAGTAATTTCATCATAATACGGAGAGAGTTAATGGTTGCAGGAAATCAGCGCACAGTAGTGGTTACAGGAGCATCAACAGGAATTGGTCAGGCGTGTGCTTTGCTTTTAGACCAGTTAGGCTTCTCTGTTTTTGCTGGCGTGCGTCAAGATATTGATGCTCAAACACTTAAACAGAAAGGGTCACAAAGGCTCATTCCGATTTTTTTAGATGTTACTGACGCTGAATCGATCGCAGCTGCTGTTGATCAGGTAACAAATGCAGTTGGTGGTGGGGGGATTTTAGGTTTAGTGAATAATGCCGGAATTGCTGTCCCAGGCCCCTTAGAATTATTACCGATCGCAGAATTTCAACACCAGATGCAGGTTAATGTCACCGGACAATTAGCTGTGACACAAGCATTTCTTGGTCTATTACGCCAAGATCGGGGCCGAATTGTCAATATGGGTTCCATTTCTGGTAGAAGCCCTACGCCGTTGCTGGGCGCTTACAATGCTTCCAAATTTGCGCTCGTTGCACTCACTGATGTGATGCGGATGGAGTTACGCCCTTGGGGAATCTCGGTTTCAATTATTGAACCTGGTTCCATCGCTACCCCAATCTGGGAAAAGTCTTTAAGTCAATCTGAAATAGCACAGCACGATCTGTCCCAAACAGCACAAAATCTCTACGGTCAGGCGATGAATATTGTCCGTGAGAAAATGCAGATTATCGCATCTAGGGGAATTTCTGCGGATCTTGTTGCTCAGGCTGTTCTCCATGCGCTCACTGCAAAAAAACCTAAGACACGCTATCTTGTTGGACAAGATGCCAAAATTGGAGCTGTGCTAAAGCATATTTTGCCCGATAAGCTGCATGATCGCGTTATTTTATATTCAATGGGTTTGTAGATTACTTCCCGTTTTTCAGAGATCGTTACCCTAAATGCAATAGCTGTTGTTACTAAAATCATGGTTTTCATCAACAAAAGGATCTGTTTCATCAACAAGATCATGATTTAGCAACGAGATTAAGCTCAAAATTGCTGTAACAAAACTCTATATTCAAGAACACTAGAAAATTGTACTTAACAGTACCTTTTTTTGTGTTGGATATTTTTAATATTCATAAGAGTACCTTATTTAAGGTAAGAAAGTTTTGCTATTTGTACTTATATTAGTATTTCTGCTTACTTAAAATAAAATATCAGGATTGCGATGTGCTACACATAACTTATATATGAACAATCATCCTGAATGCTGCTAGTTTAGTTAGTAATTTGGGTGATATGTACTTAAATTAAGGGTTCAATTCCCTAAAACTAATATATTTAGTCAGTAGATTTTGTGATACCTATTCCTAAGTGAACTCGATTAGTTATGCTCCTAGATTTAGAAAGATTTTATCAGGCTTGCAATCCAAGCAGACCTCTAATCATAGGAAACGCCAGCGATCGCAGGTACTATATCGATTTTGCTGCGGTGCGGGGTGGTAAAATTATCGAAGCTTTGCAACGCACGATCGCTAGAATATCGCCAGATGTCCCAACTTGTCAACTATTTACAGGACATCTTGGTTGTGGAAAATCAACGGAGTTGTTGCGGCTGAAAGCTGAATTAGAAGTGCAGCAATTTCATGTTGTTTATTTTGAGTCTACCCATGTCTTAGAAATGGCAGATGTAGATGTGACTGATATTTTGTTGGCGATCGCAGGGCAAGTGAGTCAAAGCCTAGAAGCAATGAAAATTAGACTCAAACCTACCTACTTTACCAAGTTGTTTGGTGAACTTGTAGATTTTTTGCAAACGCCAATTGACCTTGGGGTAGAAGCAGAATTGTCTGTGGGGATTGCCAAAATTACAGCTAAAACTAAAGAAAGCCCCCAATTGCGGCGGCGGTTAAGAGATTATCTCGAACCGCGAACAGCAAATATTTTACAGTCAATTAATCAAGAATTGCTAGAACGTGCCAACAAAGAACTGAAAGCCAGGGGTAAAAAAGGACTGGTAGTCATTGTTGATAACTTGGATAGAGTCGCAATTCGACCTTTACCATCGGGGCGATCGCTACCAGAATACTTATTTATTGAGCGGGGTGAACAGTTACGCAAACTAAATTGTCATGTAGTCTACACTATTCCCTTAGCCCTGACTTTCTCCAACGATAGCGCCGAACTTCAGCATCGTTTAGGGGGAGGAGTTGCACCAAAAGTTTTACCAATGATACCTGTACGTTTGCGCTCTGGGGAGATTTTCACCCAAGGGCTAGCACTGATGCGACAAATGGTACTAGCTAGAGCTTTTCCAGACATTCTGCCTAGCGATCGGTTAGGCTTAATTACAGAGGTGTTTGATAGTTTGGAAACCTTAGATCGATTGTGCCTGATTAGTGGTGGTCATGTACGCGACTTGCTAGGGTTGCTGTTTGACTGTCTGCGCGAACAAGATCCACCCTTTGATCGGGATTGTGTCGAGCTAGTTATCCGAAGACAACGGGATTACCGAGCCAACGCCATCGATCCTCATGAGTGGGAATTAATCTTTCAGGTGGTGCAACAGCAGAGAGTTAGAGGTGATATACAATACCACGCTCTCTTGCGAAGTTTATTTGTGTTTGAATACCGCGATCATCAGGGAGCTTGGTTTGCCGTCAACCCAGTTTTAGCAGAGACGGACAAATTTAAATCATGGTTGAACGACACGCACAAGTAGATATAAGAGCAGCTAATGAGCGGGCTTTACGAAGCTTGGGGAGAGCAATTACCCTTTCTAGCGGTCAATTCTCTCTGGTTTTGGTGTGCTGCAATTATCGAGTTTTGCAAGAGCGAATGCTGCAACGACTCGAAGAACTCTCTTCAGGAGTACACCGAATTCAAAAGGTAGTTCTGCCGCATAATGCTAGAAGCCTTTACACAAGTATTCATTTACAACTGCTAACCGAAGAAAATCCGCCATCGGCATTGATGATTTTGGGTTTAGAGTCAGTAGATGGACTCGATGATCTACTTAGCTCTATCAATCATATTCGTGATGAATTTCGCAAGCGCCACCCATTTCCTCTGATTGTGTGGATGAATGAGGAAGTGTTGCAAAAAGTTGTGCGTTTAGCGCCAGATTTTGCTAGTTGGGCGGCGACACCGATTCGGTTTGAAATGACAACTGAATCATTACTGCAATTTTTGCAACAGGAAACTGACTCTTTATTTGCGACGGTGTTACCAACCGATACTGCACAACACCAACCTCCTCAAGTTGCAAAGAATTATTTTACTGTAGAGCAAGTTTGGGAACATAGCTATGAACTCCACTTTGCCATTAGAGAGTTGCACAATCGTGGTATTACCTTAGAGCCAGAATTACACGCTAGTTTAGAATTTGTTTTTGGTTTAGATGATTATATTAGCGATCGCATTAATCCAGCTTTAAACCATTTTCAGCAAAGCTTGCAAGTTTGGCAGCAGTTGGCGAAGAGAGGGGATGAAGGAGCAAGGAAAGCAGAGGAAGCATTTTCTTCGCCTACGCCTCCTAATCGCCCATCTCCACTACTTTTGCGACAGGGAGTTTTGCTGTTTTATATCGGGCTATGTTATTGCCGTTTAGCAGAGCAAAATCAAACAGAAAATCGCCGTCATTGGTACACAGCTAAATCTTATTTTCAGCAGTGCTTGACTATCTTACAGGTGGCTGGTCGTCCAGACATAGTTGCTGGATTTATTAGTCAACTCGCTGAAGTTTTGCAATATCTGCAAGAATGGCAAGAATTGCAGACAGTTGCTCAAAAGTCTCTGGAGTTGCATCAAACTTATGGTAGTCAAATCCAATTAGCTTGTGACTACGGTTTTCTCGCGCAAGTGGCTGTGCAGCAGTCGCGGTGGGTACAGGCGAGTATATTAGCACACGTATCACTGCTGAAATTAGGTGAGGCGCAAAAGCACAATGACCCTTATAACTGCTTATTTCCGTTACTGTTAGGGCAAATTTACTATTTAGTTTTAGCGAAAGCACAGCGAAATTTAAGTGAGTTGGAAGTAGCCCGTGAATACTTAGACAAGGCGACAAAAGAACTACCCGCAGCGTTAGAAAGCAGTGCCCATCAATATGATGCCCATCGTTATATTCGCTTATTGCGGACACTGCGATCGCTCTACTTTGAAGAAGGGCGATATCTAGAAGCCTATTACATTCGACAGAAACGGCGTTCTGTTGAGCAGCAGTACGGTTTTCGGGCTTTTATCGGTGCTGGACGCTTGCAACCGCAAAGACAGGCGACAAACCCAGCATTGATGTCACCTTCTGGGAGTAGCAGCGTTGCTTTAGAAATTGCGGCTTCTGGACGAGAGCGTGATATTAATAACTTAATTGGGAGAATTAGCCGCGCTGATCGAAAATTGACGGTGATTCACGGTCAATCAGGGGTAGGTAAGAGTTCTATTGTAACTGCGGGGTTAGTTCCAGCACTGCAAAATCGAGCTATTGGCGATCAAATAGCTGTACCTGTGGTGCTGCAAGTTTACACAGATTGGGCACGGGAATTAGGGAAATCTTTAAGTGAGGCGATGTCCAATGACGCATCCCTTGCCATCTATGCTGACATCGTACCAGAAGCAGCCATTGAATCGGAAGTTTTGCCTTACTCTAACACACCCATCACGATCTTTGAAATTTTACAACAACTAAAAGAAAATGCTGATAACCATCTGATCACAGTTTTAATTTTTGACCAGTTTGAAGAATTTTTCTTTGGTTATAGCGATCGCAATCAAAAGCAAGAATTTGATAAATTTATTAGCGACTGCCTGAATATACCCTTTGTTAAAGTTATTCTTTCTTTACGAGAAGATTATTTACATCGTTTATTAGACTTTAAACATGTTTCAGCACTGGAAGCAATTAATAATAATATTCTTGACAAGCATATTCGCTACCAGTTAAATAATTTTTCGCCAGAATATGCTAAAGCAATTATCCGAAAATTGACGGAGCGATCGCAGTTTAATTTAGAGCCTGCTTTAATTGATGCCTTAATCGAAGATTTATCCACAGGATTTGGAGAAGTCCGCCCCATTGAATTGCAAGTTGTAGGAGCGCAAATTCAAGATGAGCGAATTACTACACTGGAAGAATATCAGCCATATAGACCCAACAAACTTATTGAGCGATATCTTAAGGAACTGATTAAAGACTGCGGCCCAGAAAATGAACGAGCCGCGTTACTCGTCTTATACTTATTAACAGATGAAAGCAATAACCGACCTTTTAAAACTCGTGCTGAGTTAGCGGCGCAATTAGCAGAATTAGAAGATGCTAGTAAATTAGAGTTAGTATTAGAGATTTTAGTTAGCTCCGGTTTAGTGGTACTATTCCCTGATGTACCAGAACGCTATCAACTGATTCATGATTATCTAGTAGACTTGATTCGCTACCTGCAACAACAAGAATCGAGCTTACAAGTACAACTTAACCAATTACGCTACAAAGTAGAACAGAGTCAAGCTGAGATTGAGCGACTTAAGAGCGAACTTAGCCAAAATGAGCAGCGATCGCAATTGATAGATCCTCATCCCCAGCAGGGTTTGGATTTATTAACAGAATTACGAGAATTACACAAGCGCGAAGAATTGAGTCAGTTAGAAATTGAGCAATTACGAGCTGAACTCAAAGAAAAAGAATTAACAGCTAAACTCGCAGAAAGCCAAAAGAAACAAAGGCTCAGTGAAGCTCAATTAAATCGTTCTTTGAAAATTGCACTTACTGCTTCTGTTCTCGCCATATTGGGATTAAGTGTTTCCATCGTCACAGCAGTAGATAGCGAAATTAAAACCCTCAGCGCATCTAGTGAAGCCTTTTTTGCATCCCAAAAAGGTATTGATGCTTTAAAAGAAAGTTTAAAAGCAGGGAGAAAATTACAACAAATAATCTGGGTAGATTCCAATACTAGAGAGCAAGTACAGACGGCACTATATCAAGCAGTTTCCGGGTTAAGAGAATATAACCGCTTGGAAGGGCATATATCTGGGGTAAATAGTGTTACATTTAGCCTTGATCGCTCTTTAATTGCCTCAGCCAGTGCGGATACTACAATCAAACTTTGGCATCCCGATGGTAGCTTGGTCAAAACATTATCGGGGCATGGAGATGTAGTTAATAGCCTCAGTTTCAGCCCAGATAGTCAAATCGTTGCTTCTGCCAGTCAAGATAAGACGGTAAAACTTTGGAGTCGAGAGGGTCAACTGCTTGCTACTCTATTAGGGCATCAAGGTGTGGTGAATAGTGCCAGTTTTAGCCCTGATGGTCAGATTATTGCTTCAGCGAGTAGCGACAAGACGGTAAAACTGTGGAGTCGGGACGGTAAACTGCTCAAAACCTTGCTCTTACATGATGGTGCAGTTTTAAGTGTTGCTTGGTCGCCTGATGGACAAACCATTGCTTCCGGGAGTGCTGACAAGACGGTAAAATTGTGGAGTAGGGATGGTAAGCTGCTCAAAACTTTGCAGGGACATGATGATGCAGTCTTAAGTGTCGCATGGTCGCCTGATGGTAAAACTATTGCTTCTGCTAGTTTAGACCAGACCATCAAACTGTGGAATCTGGAGGGTAAGCTGCTGCGAACCTTATCGGGGCATAGTGCTGGAGTTACCAGTGTCAGTTTTAGCCGTAATGGGAAAGCGATCGCTTCCGCAAGTACCGATGAGACAATCAAACTTTGGAGTTCTGAGGGTGTGTTGCTGGCAACCCTGAAGGGACATAATAATTGGGTGAATAGCGTCAGTTTCAGCCCAGACGGTCGCACCTTAGCTTCTGCAAGTCGGGACAAAACTATAAAACTCTGGCATTTGGACGGCGTGTTAGAGCGAAAGCCCAAAGCCGATAACAATGACTGGGTAACTAGTATCAGTTTTAGCCCAGACGATCGCACCTTAGCAGCAGCAAGTCGAGACAAAACTATCAAACTTTTCAGTCGAGACGGTAAATTACTCCGTACATTCACGGGGCATAAGGGTGAAGTTTGGGGCGTTAGTTTCAGCCGCGATGGTCAAGTAATTGCTTCGGCTAGTAAAGATAAAACAGTGAAGCTTTGGAGTCGTGACGGTAAACTGCTCAACACCTTACAGGGTCATAATGATACCGTCTTGAGTGTTGCTTGGTCGCCTAATGGTCAAATAATTGCGTCGGCTAGTAAAGATAAAACGGTGAAATTGTGGAGTCGAGATGGTAAACTGCTTAACACCTTGCAGGGACATCAAGATGCAGTAAATTGGGTAAGCTTTAGCCCAGATGGCAAGTTACTAGCCTCAGCCAGCGATGACAAAACCGTGAAAATCTGGAATTTAGATGGTAAATTACTATACAACTTAACTGGTCATAGTCGCCGGGTAAATGGGGTTGCTTGGACACCTGATAGTCAGGCGATCGCTTCAGCTAGTATTGATAACACGGTGAAGATTTGGAGTCGGGACGGGAAACTGTTAAATAATCTTACAGGCGATGGTGATAGTTTCATCAGTGTGAGTTTTAGTCCCGATGGTAAAACTTTGGCAGCTAGCAGTGATGACAAAGTGAGGATTTGGAACCGAGAAGGCACATTGCTGATTGCTTTGAAAGGTGATAAGCAAGAGTTAACCAGCGTCAGTTTCAGTAATGACGGCAAGACTCTGGCTGCGGGTAGTGGTAATGGTACAGTGATTTTCCAGAATTTAGCAGATATCGAACTGGAAAAATTGTTGGCACGGGGTTGCAATTTGCTACATGATTATTTGCAGACTAACCAGAAGGTAATGAAGGGCGATCGCGCCTTGTGTTCTGGTAGATGATAGCGTATCAGATTATCGAATTTACTTTTTACTTTTGCCTTGTTGTACTAATGTGTTTGCTGGTTCAATTTAATGGCTATTCAGGTGAAATGAGCCTAACGTTGGGAAAGTAAGTGCGGTAGCGATTGACATCGCGG
Source organism: uncultured Nostoc sp. (assembly GCF_964245445.1). GTDB lineage: Bacteria > Cyanobacteriota > Cyanobacteriia > Cyanobacteriales > Nostocaceae > Nostoc. The sequence goes on along the minus strand of NZ_CAXTNE010000034.1, from coordinate 29,490 downwards.
GTAATGAGAGGCAAATTAGCAGTGCTAGCATGGGCACCAATGTAGAAATCAGGCAATGGGGAGGTTCTTACGCCACCACGACGACGGTAGTCAAGAAAACTTTGACCTGCTAGAAATGCCGCATCCCAAGGTAAAGGCAGACGTTGAAATATATCTTCCGGCAATGCAGTGATGAGTTCCTGTTCTCTGGAAAAGCCGATGGCAATCTCAGCGTAGATGATAGGATTAATAGCAAGTTGGTCTTGACGGGCATAGGTTGTCAGTTGAAGAGCTGACCAATCAAACCAGTTGCGATCATTGGTAAGAATGTCGAGGATAACGTTGCTGTCTACCAAGACGGTCATGGATTGTCATCGCTGCGGGTGAGAGTCATGATTTGGTCAGTGGCGAGGTTTCCAGCAGCGCAACCCCGCATAGCGTCAATCCAGGTTGAGATTTTATCGGTAGGTTGTATTTTCTTGAGGTAGAGGCGATCGCCTTCAATTTCAAACGCTAATTCTACGTCAGGAGAAATGTTTAGCACCTCTCGGATTTCAGGAGGGATGGTAATTTGGCCGCCAGGTGTAATCCGCATAGTATGTTTGTTGTTCAAGCGTTCTTATGTTCTCATATTAATGTTGGTTGAAGTGTTTGGCTAATAGCTTTTCTACATTATTTTGCACTATTTTAGCTGTACATCTTGGTAGCATTGAGTGAAGTATGCGTCAGCAAGAGAGCGAGGGTGATGTACGCAACCGTCACATAACCACTGACTTTTGAAGAGTTTCTTGCCTGGGACGATGGTTCAAGCAGAGAGTTTGAGCTATCGGATGGGATTCCAGTGCCATTATCAGAACCAAATGCAAATCATGAGGATTTGATCGAGCGACTGTGTGCCTATTTAGAAAATTACTACCAAGAAAATGACCTGCCTTACGTGTCGCGCCAGTCTAAGCAGGTTCGGCTCAAAACAGCACCACCAGAAAAGGAAAAAAGTCGAAAAGCAGATATTGTCATATTTGCAAGAGTTGAATGGCAGAGGATGAAAACTAGCTCTAGTTCTGCTGCTGCATATATTCCACCACCCGGAATCATTGAGGTCGTTAACAATAACTGGAAGAACGACTATCTGACAAAACTTGCTGAATATGTTCGCGTAGCGTCTCGTTGGCGTAGCCTCTCGAAGAGAAGAGAAGACTTAGGCGTTTTCGAGTACATCATTGTAGACTATGCTGCTTTTGGTGGGATTCGGTTCATTGGCTCTCCCAAGCAGCCAACCATTACAATCTACCAACTTGAAGGTGCAGAGTATTTACCCCCAAAGGTATTTCGAGGGCAGGATCGAATTGATTCTAGATTGTTTCCGAACATTCCCTTAACGGCTGAACAGATTTTTGCAATGAATCGCTGATTAGCAACCAAGAAATTTATTCTAGTCGTCTTCTTACCACTAGTTTAATGCGCGATCGCCCTTAGTATTGGAGGAGCGATCGCTGGTTTGGGTTCCTGTGCCATTATTGTTTCTCCCTTGCCACTGCGTTCTTATATCGCGTTATATATATTAATCATCTATCCAAATAATCCTAATTCATGCAAAAAATCGTATCCGATCCAAAAATAATGATGGGCAAACCTGTCATTTCAGGAACTCGTATTACAGTTGAGTTAATTCTTGAAAAACTTGCTGCGGGTGAAACATCTGAGCAAATACTCGAAGCGCATCCACGACTTACCGATGAAGGAATTAAAACAGCTTTGGCATTTGCGGCTCAAGCTTTAAGGTATGATGTGGTTTATCCAACAATTGAGAAAGCTTCTTGAAGTTTTTAGGGGACGAAAATTTAGATTGGCAAATCGTTGAACGTCTACGGCTTGATGGTCACGAAACTTTATATGTTGTGGAAATGGAACCAGCAATTCCTAACGATAAAGTTTTAAACTTGGCTAATAATGAAGGTGCAATTCTATTGACATCAGAGAAAGATTTTGGTGAATTAGTTTTCCGTTTGCGTCGAATTGCAGCAGGTGTTGTGTTAATTCGGTTATTCGGTTTATCTCCAAATGATAGAGCAGAAATTGTTGCCAATGCTATTAATCAACATGCAGATGAATTATTAGGAGCTTTTGCTGTTATTTCATCTAAAACTATTCGCATTTGTAAAATAACTTGATGCAGAAGAATTAAAAGAGGCGTTTTCCAGCGACTACGATAAAAATAAAATCCCTATTACCTGCTATTAGTCAAGGTCTTAGGGATTTCTTTAGTTACGGGACTGGTGCGGCTCGAACGCACGACCTGACGCTTAGGAGGCGTCCGCTCTATCCAACTGAGCTACAACCCCAACTTAGAAGCATATATAATTATAGCAGTACTTTTACCGAGACTGCCAACAATCATCCCAAGAGCCGCCGCCTACTTCTAAACCACAAAGAAAACTTTCTGCTTTCAAGATTATTTTAGATTTTCTCCCATTTAGTTCTCGTAACTCTAAATTTAACTTTCCTTGCATGGTGTCTTTGCAACAGTATCTTAAACCATCCTCAGTAGGCGCACGCAGAGGTGTACCAGGTAAATCTGTGGTTCCTATTAATTCAATTTCATAATTAGAGCTGGTAGCTTTCATTTGCCATCTACCCCAAGGCTGAATTTCCCAGTCTACTTGTGAATTCCAGGGAACAAATTCATAAAACTTGCCTTGATAGTGCAACCCAATCATCGCTACAGATTCCATCCACCACAGCACACCCCGCCGTCCACCGCCAGCAGTTAATGCTAAGTCGGGTTCGCCCTCAAAGCAATTACAATTTAGCCAAAACCATTTTTGAGGGAAAGCACCACCCCAATTTTTCTCTCCGTAGGCTGGGGCGTTAGTGAATTCGTAGATTTTGCCATTCCAATCAATTTTCCCACTGGCTAAACCGTGAGCCATCAAAATTTGCCATCCAGGTTCAAAAATCTGCAAAAATGACAGCCAGCCTGCGGTTGATTGCTGAATGCTATTTTTATTACCCCAACCGTATACTGGTTGGATTTCATACTGCCAACAACAATAATTATTAGTGGCGCGATCGCGAATTATTCCCTGATTCAAGGTGGCTGTAGCTTGATAACCCTCTTGAACATGATGCTTAAACTCTGCTGGGAGCAGGTATAGAGGAGAAATTTGCAAATCTGTTTTACCCCAATGACCTAAACCCAGGACATCTCGACTACCCCAAAATTTATTCACATCAGGAAAAGTACGCCATAAATACTCATCATCCGGACCGAGGATTTGGGCTGCACCGCCACTGTGGGGTTTACCGCCGATGGGGTCTTCTATTGAGTACATAAAAGCGAATGTTTGCCCAATTTCGGGTAAAGTGACGCGGTAATACCAACCTTCAAAAAAGCGGCGATTACTACCATCCCAGTGATAACCAGAATGAGGCGTTTGAGTTGATTGGAGAAGATTTAGGGGAATAGTTAACATATATCTATATAGTTATAGTTGCCGATTTTTTCAGTATGCGCGATGACCTCGATCTCAATCATGCTTATGAAATTCTTGGGTTGGAACCGGGTGCATCACAAGCACAAGTAAAGCGAGCTTACCGTCAACTGGTGAAAATTTGGCATCCCGATCGCTTTCTTGAGCAAAAGCAAAAACAGGAAGCTGAGGAAAAAATCAAATCAATCAACTCAGCTTACAACAAGCTCAAATCAGAAAGTCCATCTGAGCCTCCTATTCCTGAAAATCCATCTTCATCTTCGCCTAAAAATCCCACAAAAATATCTGTCAATCGTTGGGATGCTGAAACTTTCTATAGTTTAGGAGTAGAAAATGCTACAGAAGGAAGATATGAGGATGCGATCGCAGATTTTACCCATGCAATTCGTCTAAATCCTCACTATGTTGAGGCGTATAAATATCGTGGACTAGTTTGCTCACAACTGGGATACGAATATAGAGCCGCTTCCGATTTAAATAAAGCTGCACAAATAGAACAAGAGTTAAGAAATCCGGGTGCTGCACGTACATCACGATCGCCTAGATATGTATCCAAACCTAGACCTCTGGTAGAAAGATTTTGTCAGGGGATTAAAAAGATATTACGGCTAAATCGGCGTTGGAGATAAAAAGCGAATATAGTTTAAGACGCTTCAGACGGCGATACCATATCTTGAGTTAGTTAATGTTTGTGCTTGGGAATACTAAGTGTAGTCAGATTTGCTGCTGATTTTTTTAGTATTCTTAAATATGCAAGATTTAATTTCTGTACGCACTCTCAAAGGTCATTCAAATAAGGTAATGTCTGTCGTCTTCAGTCCTGATGGGCAGACTTTAGCTAGTGGTAGTGATGACAAAACCATAAAAATTTGGCCTTTAACTAACCAGGAATCACGCACCCTCAAGCGACATGGAGAGTCTTCTTGGTCTGGAGGGGTAAATTCTGTTGCTTTCA
>NZ_CAXTNE010000034.1:9162-24965 GCF_964245445.1 uncultured Nostoc sp. | reverse complement strand
GTTGCTTTCAACCCAAATGGCAAGACTTTAGCAAGCGGTAGTTGGGACAAGACAATTAAGCTATGGCATGTCGAAAGTGGTGAAGAACTCTGCACACTAACTGGGCATTCTGATCATGTTTGTTCTGTTGTTTTTAGCCCCAATGGCAAAATTATAGCTAGCAGCAGTAAAGACAAAACCATCAAGCTATGGCAAGTGGATACAGGCAATGAACTCTGTACTTTTTCAGCAGATGAAGATGTAGTTTATTCCGTTGCCTTTAGCCCATATGGTAAGACGCTGGCTAGTGGCAGCCGGGATAAAACTATTACCATATTCCCCATTGCTAAGGCTGTCATTCTTTTATAAATGACTTATAAGCATAATTTATTCAAGTTGATTAAAAGTTTAGATAACTGAAGCAAATTACTAGATTTTTCATAAATGCATCACCTAACAGTTTAATAACATCTATCTTTAGGATAGTCTTTCTTTCGATTAAATATTAACTCTCTGGAGATAGAGCCACTTGTCTAATCTCAGAGGTTATTCTGAGAACAACCAACAGTTGAGTAGCAAATAAAACTCAAAACTTATCAGCAACATACATTTTTCAACTCATTAAAACCTCTTGTTCTTACAAAACTTTAGTTTGTCAAAATCCTATTTGAGGAGTTAAATCAACAGCTATGTCTATTCCCAATGAACGCGAAAGCAAAAACAGTGAAATTAAGCAAGAATCTTACACAGATATTAATGGTAATATTCACACTGACTTAACGCGAACCACTGAAACAGTCAAGAACAGCACAGCTAATCCCAACTCTTACAGTAACGGTTACGTACAAGGTCGAAATGTTGAGCGTAGCTACCAGCAAGCAGATTTAGCCCAGCGTGATGAAAACAATGCTAGTGGTGGTTTGCTGTTGGGTATTATCATCACTTCCCTGCTTGGTTTGGTTATAGGTGGCGTCTGGTACTTCAACCAGCAGAATAACGCAGCAGTTAACAATACTGTGCCAGTCGTGGTTCCTGTACCGAGTAAGAGTAATCCAACTCCCAGTCCATCTCCTCAAACAAAAACCACGATAATCGAAAGAACCAGGGAAGTACCTGTTCCTGTTGCTGTTCCTGTTCCACAACAGCAGGTTACACCTCCATCTGCACCTCGTCAACCGGATATTAACATTACTATTCCACCCCAGCAGCCTGCCGCAGAAAAAGCGCCTTCTGCAATCCAGCCAACCCCTAAAGCGACACAAAGTCCAACTACTAATACTGTTGCGCCAGGTACAAAAAGTGATACTTCTAAAACCACTCCACCTCAAGGAGTAGACCAGTCAAATAGTACATCTAATAGCGGTTCTTCTACCGCAGATGATACTACTACAGGCGGTTCTGCTCAATAACGGCTTCTGAATCAGCCCACTTGATAATGCTGGCATTAACGCCAACATCTAACAAGTGGGAATATTCTTAAGAAAGATTTCTGAATTGTTGCGAAAAGTAAATGGTACTCAAGTTTAGTAAAGGTGTCTTGTAGCTAAACAAACATGATGCTAGATTAAGAGCAAGGTACAAACAGGTTAAGAGTTAAACAAAAACTTTCCAGTTAGAGTCTGTACCTCCTGCTCTAATGTTCTTGCGATCGCTATGCTTGGTTGTGGCATCCGTTGAATGTGTTTTCGCCTTAAGTTCAATGAGTTGTTTTGGAGGTATTAAAACGCACAGCCAAAAAATGCCTGCCTAGTTGGAATGTAAGGATGTGCAATTCTGAGTAGAGCAATCGCTAATGCTGTCCACCTTAGTTTGAGTTAGTTACTTCTGAATTCTTTTGATCTTCAAGAAACCGCCCCAAGCTACTGATATTTATCGCTCGTAGCTTCAGGCGGTTTCTGCTTTGAGTGTTATGCATTTTTGTCCTTTGTCCTACCCTGCGGGAAGCCGCTGGCGCGTCTATGTCATTTGTCTCTCTTCTTAGAAGAAGGTTATTTAGACCAATGACCAATGACTAATGACTAACTAACGTAATTACAGTTACTTCTGGCGGACAAAATAAACGTCCTGGTTTATAAGTTCCTAAACCCCGATTGACATATAGTTGATTTTCTTCTACTTTGTGAAACCCTTGCGCCCACTCCCAATATCGCACGACTTTAGAACAGTCTCCTAAGAAAAATGTTACCCAACGCCGTAATTTTTTGGGAATTTGTTTGAGTAGCTTTTTATAATAAAATACTACAGGGCCAATGCCCGGAATTACGATGTGACCACCGTGAGTATGACCAGATAGTTGCAAATCTACGCGCCATTGTTGCAATATCTTAGCTGTATCTGGGTTATGGGATAAAACAATACGGGGTGTAACGGAATCTAGTTGATTCATGACTGGTGCGGGGTAGAATTCCCGTGACCAATAATCAGCTAATCCTACCAATGGTAATTGTTTTCCTAGTGGATAGGCGATTTCATTCCAAAGCACATGCACCCCAATGCTAGTTAACGCCTGTGTAACTTCTGCTTTTGAGTGGCTGTAATAGATATCGTGATTACCAAGTACGGCGTAGATACCACAGCGACTTTGCAGATGTTTGAGTCGAAGCACCAATTGGTGAATCGGCGTAGGATCGTCAGTTACGTAGTCACCAGTTAATAGAATTAAATCTGGTTCAGCTTCATTAGTAAGTGCGATCGCTTTTTCTAACATATCTTCTGACAGCCGCAAACCATCGTAGTGAAAATCTGACAACTGCACTAGCGTTGTACCTTGTAAAGATGCTGGAAGTTCCGCAATCTTAACCGTGATTTTATCTACTCTTAAATGTCCCGTAAACAACCAATGCATAAGGCAACCGATACTCCTCATACCAGCGCTTACAGCTTACCAAAATTAAAATGTAACTTGATAAACTGCAATAATTTATGTCATCTACTCCAGATACAATTAACTAATTGATTGAAATTCTAAAACTAAACTACAGGTACTCATTAGCCAGAATACCTGCTGTGATTCTGTTCTTGAATTTTGAAAATTGGATTACTTATTCACCTTGTAGGGTAATTATAGTAACTTCTGGGCGGCAAAATAAGCGTCCTGGGAGGTAAGTTCCCAAACCACGATTGACATATAGCTGATTTTCTCCCAGCCTATGGAAACCCTGTGCCCATTCCCAATGGCTGACTACAGAAACATTTTCTTCCAAAAATGGAAATCGACGCTGCACTTTTTTGGGTATTTTTTCTGCAAGCTTCTCGTAAAAAAATATTGCAGGGCCAATTCCGGGAATCACTATTTGACCACCGTGAGTATGACCAGATAATTGTAAGTCAACTCGCCATGCTTGCAGTATCTCCGCAGTATCTGGGTTGTGGGATAAAACGATGCGGGGTGTGTCGGAATTTAGTTGATTCATGACTGGTACAGGATTAAATTCCCGTGACCAATAATCAGCTAGCCCAACAAGGGGTAATTCTTTTCCTAGTGGATAGGCAATTTCATTCCAAAGGACGTGGATTCCAATGCTAGTAAGGGCATCGGTAACTTCTGTTTTTGCGTTTTTGTAATGTATATCGTGATTGCCAAGAATAGCATAGATACCAATGCGACTTTGCAGATGTTTGAGTTGAAGTATTAATTGGTGAATCGGCGCCGGATCGTCAGTTATGTAGTCACCAGTTAATAAAATTAAATCTGGTTTAGCTTCGTTAGTAACTGCGATCGCTTTTTCTAACATCTCTTCCGACAGCCGCAAACCATCGTAGTGAAAATCTGACAACTGCACCAGCTTCTGACCTTGTAATGATGCAGGCAACCCTGTAATGTTAACCGTCAATTTCTCTATACTCAACGGCCCAGATAACAACCAATGCATAAGACGTTCACTAAAGCTCAATCATAGCGCTTACAGCTTAACCAAACATCCTCACTTCGTGTGTAGGGATCAGTGCAACTTATTGAAAATTTAATGAAAACTAATGAAAAGTCTGAAAGCTAGACATAGTAAAACTTTTCAGCCTTGCACTTTTTTGCACGGATATTCGACTCAGCCCCAATAAGAAACCCCCTCTGCTTTGGTCATAGTAAAGTCATTACAAGGCAGAGGGGTTTCATTTTTTATTTTTATATAGTGTATAGGCAGATTTTAAAGATAATGCTGGCAAAAACCAGTTTCTCTAATGGTGTGTTTATTTTAACCTGCCTACTCAGTTCAGCCTATTTCCAATCGGGAATCTCAGCATCTTCTCCACCAACCCCGATTCCAGTGTTAAATATTTCGGCATCAGTGAGATTGAGATCATTCATTGATGCTTTATACACATTAGAATCGTGAATCGTAGCGCGAGTAAAATTCACTCTGTTGAGATTGGTTTGCTTTAAATTCACATTGCTTACATAAGCGGATGTTAGGTTAGCACCTGCTAAGTTTGCACCAGTTAAGTCAGCACCTTCGAGGTTAGCGCCTACAAGGTTGGCTCCTTGAAGCTTTGAGCCTCTCAAGTCAGCACCAATTAAATGAGCGCCACTGAGGTTAGCTCCCGCTAGATTACAGTTAATGCATTCCCCAGTTGAAAGCAGCTTTTGTAAGTCCTGCGGATTCTCGGCTCTAACCGAGCTAGTGAAAAATAGGGGAGTTGCTAAGGCCATGGTCGCTAATAGCTGGAGTTTCATAATTTTCCCCCTTAAATAATCAAGTTGCGTCCGTTCTATCCCTCACAACTCTATTATCTCATTAAACCTCTTGAGGTCAATCTATCTCTTGACAACTTAGTTGTGATATGAAACAGGGATAACGGTAATCTAACAAATGCCGTTAATTCTGATTTTTGGCGATTTTTACTTGAAAATCCCTAAAAAAATGCCAGTGTTAAATCACTGTTAAATCTTTTTAAGAGCTTGCACTACTCGCCATAATTTGACTAGTTTGATAAGTATTTATACTTTTTAGTAAATACTGTTAGTTTTAGTCCTCAAAAATTCTCGCATATATTGATTAACCAATTCAGGTTGTTCTTGCTGCACCCAATGACCACAATTGGGTATATACTTGATTTGAAAATCCCTGACATAGGCTGCGGTGTCGTAGCTTAGTTCCTTGCCGAGTGCAGTGTCATTTTCTCCCCAAATCATCAGTGTTGGCACTTCCAGAACGCCCCAACTTGGATTTAGCATTCTCTGTTGAAAAATATTGCGGTAGTAGTTCAACATTGCTGTAAGGGCGCCACGTTTTGCAGCAGCATTTTTATAAGCGTCAATATCCGCTTGTGTGAAAGCATTCTTGTTAACTGCTGTATTTTTAAAAGCTGTTTCAATTACTTGGTAGTCTGAAGATTGCAAAAGTAATTCTGGTATCCACGGTAGTTGAAAAAGGAATATGTAGTTGCTACGGAGCAGCTGTTGGGGAGTGCGTAACCCTTGAGCAAATTTAGCAGGATGAGGTAGGTTAAGAATAATTAATTGTTCTAACATTTCGGAGTGAGTGTATGCAAAATTCCAAGCGATCGCACCTCCCCAATCATGTCCAACTAATACACATTTTTGGTATCCTAATCCTTTAATTAGTCCCTCAATATCTTTGATAAACTCATCCATTACATAAGCTGATTGCTCATTTGGTTTATCACTATCGTTGTAGCCACGCAAGTCAAGAGCGACGACTTTAAAATCTTGGGCAAATTCTGGTATTTGATGCCGCCATGAGTACCAAAACTCAGGAAACCCATGCAACATCAACATTAAAGGGCCTTCACCTTGGGTAACGTAGTGTAGTTTTACCCCATTGGTAGTTATATATTCATGTTTCCAAGAACTTTCTATTAGAGACATAATTAATCTAAATTTAGCATTAAAAATACTAAATAATAATACTGTACTTAGGTACTGTAATATTATTTTGACCAGCCTCACATCTATTGAAAGACAGTATTAGGATAGTGATTTTTTGCAAAAATATTAGACAATTTGCCCTGAGGTAGATGTGAATAATGGATAAATTTTGCTAAAAGATAGATATAATACTTCTCCCTAACTACCATGACACAACAGTTGACAAACCATGCTTCATTGTGGGTTGAGCGACTGGGACGATTTGGCTATGTTTCCAAGGGAGTAGTTTACGGTATAGTTGGATTACTGGCAGCACAGACGGCTTTTGGCAGGGGTGGTAAAACAACTGATACCCAAGGCGCTCTTCAAACAATCGTCAACCAGCCATTTGGTAAATTTTTGCTAGCTTTAGTTGCAATTGGCTTGATTGGATACGTAATCTGGCGTTTTGTACAGGCAATTAAAGACCCAGAAAATAAGGGTAATGATGCCAAAGGTTTGGCAGTGCGAATTGGTTACGCAGTTAATGGCTTGATTTATGCAAGTTTAGCCTTAAGTGCTGTGAAAATTGTTATGGGTACAGGTAGCGGTAAAAATAGTAGTGATTCTACTGAAGATTCGACAGCACGTTTGCTTTCTCAACCCTTTGGTGAATGGTTAGTTGGAACTGTGGGGGTGTTTGTAATTGCTCTAGGCTTCTATCAGTTTTATCAAGCTTTTAGTGGAAAATTTCGTAAAGAACTCAATTTAACTGAGTTAAGCAACACACAAGCCCAATGGGTAATGAGGATTTCCAGATTTGGTTTAGCGGCACGGGGTGTAGTATTTTGTATTATCGGTTGGTTTTTAATTGAAGCGGCAAGACAATCGAATGCCGCTACCGCAGAAGGTTTGGATGAAGTATTACAGACGCTAGCGCAACAGCCTAACGGAGCATGGCTTTTGGGTATTGTGGCACTAGGTTTGGTTGCCTATGGGATCTACACAATAATACAGGCGCGGTATCGTCGGTTAGTCAATGTTTAGATGGTGCAGTGCCGAGAATTTCAATTTATAGAAATGGCAATAATAGAAACCCGTGGTATTTGGCTGACAACTACTGATAGTAAGGTTCTTAGGTCAAAGGAACGCATTGCCGAAGCGATGGATTTCCTGGCCGAGACGGGATTTAATGTGGTGTTTCCCGTTGTTTGGAACAAGGCAGTAACTTTATATCCTAGTCAAATAATGCAGCAGACATTTGGAGTCGAAATTGACCCTATGTCTTTAGGCCGTGACCCTTTAGAAGAGGTGATAGTTGAGGCGCGGCGAGTCGGCTTGAAAGTTATTCCTTGGTTTGAATACGGTTTTGCCAGTTCCTACAATTTGAATGGTGGGGTACTCTTACAAAAAAAACCGGAATGGGCTGCGCGTGACTGTAACGGCAACTTACTGAAGAAAAACGGCTTTGAATGGTTGAATGCACTGGATTTACAGGTGCAGGAATTCTTGTTGAACTTGGTGCTGGAAGTTGTAAAGAATTATGATGTGGATGGTGTTCAAGGAGACGATCGCTTCCCTGCATTACCCTGTGAAGGTGGCTATGACGTGGGAACTGTCACCCGCTATCGCCAGGAATTTAATCGCAATCCGCCACAGAACCCCAAAAATAGGCAATGGTTACAGTGGCGTGCAGATATTCTCACTGAATTTTTAGCGCGTCTGTACCGGGAGGTGAAAGCAGTTAATCCTAACTTATTAGTAGTGATCGCACCTAATATTTATGATTGGGCATTCCAGGAATATCTGCAAGACTCACCCACATGGTTGAAGCGGGGTATAGTTGATATGATTCAGCCGCAGATTTATCGCCGTGACTTTAGGAGTTATCAAGCGATCGCTAATAAACTAATAAACCAGCAGTTCACAGATGCAACATTGCCAAAGTTAGCACCGGGAATACTGATGAAACTTGGCTCTTACTGCATTAGTCCAGAATATTTGGTGCAGGCAATTGAATACAATCGTCAACTTGGCATTCAAGGAGAAGTATTCTTTTTTTACGAAGGTTTGCGCGAAAATAACAATATCCTAGCTAAAGTTTTGCGAAATGGCCCCTATGGGAAGTCTGCATCATTTCCCACTCTGTCAGATTTGAGTGCGGGTGGTGTGATTAATAAGAGTGCATCTTCAATTTGGCAACAGTTGTTAAAAAAGATTTTTTAAGGAAAAATGCGCGTGGAATCTCAATTATCGGTGGAACAGGTAATTAAAACTTTAAAAGAGGATTTACCAACACTTTTTGCCAAAGATATTTCATATCACATTTATACAGACGATATCTACTTTAAAGACCCAGTAAATACATTCAAATACAAATTTAACTATCGCATTATATTTTGGACTTTGCGATTTCACGCTCGGCTATTTTTTACTCAAATTTACTTTGATGTCCATGAGGTTTATCAGTCATCTAAAGACACGATTTTAGCAAAGTGGACAGTGCGGGGAGTGTTACGCGTTCCCTGGAAAGCAAGCTTGCTTTTTAATGGCTATTCAACATATAAACTCAACCAAGATAATTTGATATACGAGCATATCGACACTTGGGATCGCAAACCTGGCGACATTTTAAGGCAGTTTTGGCAAAGGCAAGAGACGGCTAAATAGTGAGTTAACTAAAAAAATGTATTTAATAATACGGTTTTTCGATAATAATCAGATTTGTTGGTATCTAAACTGATGCGCGTCTAGATTGTACATTGCAATTGTTAAGACTGCCATGCAGTCAATGGTCATCTGTCCTTTTAAATACAAATGACTAATGACTTTTGACTAATGACAACCCTCGTGAGTAAATATACAATTTTATTTGCGTAACAGCTTATCATAAAGCGATACTTCGCTTCTCTACGAGACGCTCCACGAACGCTAACGCAGAAGTTTTCGGTCTACTGAATTTTATACATGGAGGTAATATTTTCAAAAGATAGGTCTTCTTGACAATAATTGACCTATCTTTTTTACCATAATTAGGTCAAACCTTTGCACCACTTGGAATATAAGGCGCATGTTGCCCCTTCAAGTTAAAAGCACAGTCACACTTTACAATCTGGAAATGATGATACAGTACACATATTAATTGTTTGTAATGTATCAAATCTAGTCTATCCAATAAATTGTTTGAGTTGTCAAGTTTGGATATGGTAAACTTTAAACGCAGTATTTTACTCATCGTAGTTGTCTGTATCATGGCCACAGCCTTAGTAATATACCTACTAGGCAGGATTGATCCAGCACAAATTCAAGCTTGGCTTAGGTCTGCTGGGATCTGGGCACCGATTATTTATATTCTTCTGTATGTAGTAGCAACTGTACTTATTCTACCCTCAACAGCACTTAATTTGACTGGTGGTGCAATTTTTGGCCCAGTATTAGGGACTATTTGGACTAGTTTAGCGGCAATTATTGCTGCAATTATTTCTTTTACTTTTACCCGGACTATTGGACGTGAAGCAGTAGCCAGAAGACTAGCCGGAAAATGGCAAGCGATGGATGCTGAGGTGCGTCGCGCAGGATTATTCTATATGTTTGCTATTCGATTAGTAGCAGTTATGCCCTATGGTTTAGTAAACTTCACTGCTGGGCTAACTTCGGTCAGTTTTAAAGATTATGTTCTAGGTACAAGTCTGGGTACGGTTCCTGGAGTTCTACCTTTTGTATTGCTAGGCAGTTACGGTTTAAAAGCTTTTAATACAGGAGATTTCTTACCAGTTATCGGAGCTTTGTCACTAACTGGAGTTCTAGTGGCAGCAGCAACATGGTATCGCCGTCGTCGCACATTTCCCTCAAAAGGTGTTGAGGTTCTTAAACAATCAAAAGATGACACAGATTCTGAAGATAGCTAAACCATATTCTTCTATTCTTTGATGGGTAGAGTATTCTGAATTATGACTTCTAACTCCTGATTCCTGACTTTTATTTTGTTACTTTAAGCAAAGTGCAAGGATTTGTAGATGCTTTTAAACAATGACAATATAGAAATTTCTGTGGTAGTTCCTATGTACAACGAAGAACCTAATATAGACTACCTAATTATGCGATTAGTATCAATATTCGCTATTTTTATTTTATTTATCTTTTAGGCAATTTAGTTCAAGGCTTATATCCTTATCTGTCTGTAGCGGATGGGTATTCTTGCATCCCGTACTTTATCGTGGTGGAAATGATAATTATGTAACTTTGTTTTTATCTATTTCTACTCTTTTTATCATTCTTGGCTTGAACAAGTTAGGAGAAAAAGCTTCGTTTTTATATTTAACTACAGCCGGATTTTTTCTAGCTTTAGTTATGGCAGCACGGCAGAGTAACGGAACTATCTGTATAGTAGTTACTTTGGGAGTTATTTTGGTCTATTCTTTGAGAAATTTAGAAAGATATTTTGTCTCTTTGTTAATTCCATTTTTAACAGGTATTCTTTTAGGATTAGGATTAATTATAGGAGTTTTATTATGGAATAATGCGTTATCAGAAGCATTTTATCATCTTTTTATTGGTGCTGCTGAAAAGAAAAATATTAGCACTTTTTCTAGTTTAATAGATGCTTTATCTGGCGGAGCAATTTACCGGAATTCTTCTGTTAAACAAATTATCGCCTATGTGGGAATTCCGTTATTTTTAATAATGTCAGCTTTTGTGCTAATCAGAAACCCAGTAAAATTAGCATTTAGTAATGATTTGAGAAAGATAGGAGTTATTAGTTTGTTAATTGTTGGCGCAGTCCTGGGGCAACAATTATTAGGTGCTAGTAATATATTTGTCTATGACATACCAAGAACATTTTTTAGTCTAGCTCTTATTGCCAGTTGTGTTTTTCCCGAAAAAAGTAAAGAATTTTTAGGATTACCATATCCAATCTTCCCATTACTGATAGCTCTGACGCTAGGAACAACTTGGGCTATGCAGATGTCCTGGCCTGGTAGACCGTATATAGATGATGACATGTTAATTTTCTCGGCAACGCTGACTATAATTATGTCAAATAAGATTTCTACTGCATGGAAAAAAGGTTTATCATTGGCATTTTTATTTATTACAGCAAGCCTACTTTCTGGAGATGTGATTCATCATTCTGTTGGTGTAGAAGCAAAGTATTACATTCCTAGTTTCTATCAGAATACTCGTTATCCCCTAAAACACCCAATGACAAAATTTGTGAAAGTAACAAAAGAAAAATCACAAGCTTTTGCTATGCTGAAACAAAATATTAATCCTGGTGATTCTTGTTTTATATATGGCTCTGCATCAGTTTTATATACTCTCCTAGATTGTAAAAATCCAACACGTATTGACATAACAAATTCAGATGCTCTCACTTTAAAGGTTGCCCGTGAGGCAGTTTACGTTTTAAAAGCGAACTTACCAAAGTGGATTATTGATACAGGTAAAGGTGGTTTTTATATTCAAGACAAATTTGATGGTTCACCAAATTTTTATGGTGCTTTCAATCAATTAAGTCCAAAGGAATTACATACAAGTTTACAAAACTTAATAAATGATTATCAATTTGTAACCTCGGTGAGGGAACAATTTCCCAAAGGAGAAAAATTAGAAACTAGAGACCAGGATAAAGTATTTAGGTTTCGCTTGTATAAACGTAAGGATTCAGGTACAGCAAGTTCTTAAGTTGATTTCAGATTAAGCGATCGCTTTTATTTACAACTTTGTGTGAAACAAAAACTCTACTTCTTCACCGCCGGATACTGGTTCAAAACTTGCTTTAAATATTGCCCAGTATAAGACCTGGGATTTTTTGCAACTTCTTCTGGTGTACCCACAGCAATCAATTCTCCCCCTTTATCGCCACCTTCTGGCCCCAAATCTATCACCCAGTCAGAACAACGAATCACATCTAAGTTGTGTTCAATTACTAATATTGAATTACCTTTATCTACCAATCTTTGCAACACATCCAATAATTTGTGGACATCATAAAAAGATAACCCTGTTGTCGGTTCATCGATTAAATAAAGTGTCTTTCCTGTGGCGCGTCGAGATAGTTCTGTTGCCAGTTTCACCCGTTGCGCTTCACCACCTGATAAAGTAGTCGCAGGTTGTCCTAGTTGGACATAACCCAACCCGACATCAAATAAAGTTTGCAAACGCGCGATCGCTTTGGGAATATTCTGGAAAAAGTCTAAACTTTCCTCAACTGTCATTCTCAAAACATCAGAAATTGACTTATCTTTATACTTCACCTGCAAAGTTTCGCGGTTGTATCTTGCACCTTTACAAATTTCGCATTGTACGTAAACATCCGGGAGAAAGTTCATTTCAATAACATTCACACCCTGTCCGCTACAAGCTTCGCAACGTCCACCTTTAACGTTGAAGGAAAATTGTCCAGGTTTGTAACCCCTAGCTTTGGCTTCTACTGTTTGGGAAAATACATCCCGAATCGCATCGAAAATTCCTGTGTAAGTTGCAGGGTTAGAACGTGGTGTGCGTCCAATGGGAGATTGATCGATAACGATCGCTTTATCAATCGCGTTTAATCCCTGAATTTTATCCAAATGTCTGGGTAAGGGAACTTTCTTAGTTAAATGGTGTTGCAGAGATGGATACAGTAACTCATTAATCAGCGTAGATTTGCCAGAACCAGACACACCTGTGATGGAGACGAGTTTACCTAATGGTATGTCTACATCTATATTTTGTAAATTGTTGCGATGGGCATTTTTAATTCCCAAACTACGCCCATTTCCTTCTCGGCGTTCTGCTGGTGTGGTAATTACTCGCCTTCCTGATAAATATGCACCCGTCAAAGAATCTTCTGCTGCTAATAACGCTTGAAAATCACCTTGGGCGATAATATTTCCGCCATGAATTCCTGCACCAGGTCCAATATCAACTATATGGTTGGCTGCACGAATTGTTTCTTCATCGTGTTCAACGACAATTAATGTATTACCCAAATCGCGCAATTTCGTTAAAGTTTTGAGCAACCTGCCATTATCTCGTTGATGCAAACCAATACTCGGTTCATCTAAAACGTAGAGAACTCCTGTTAAACCAGAACCAATTTGTGTTGCTAGACGAATTCGTTGGGCTTCGCCACCAGAAAGGGTCATGGCGGGACGGTCAAGGGTGAGATAATCTAAGCCTACATCTAACAAAAATTGTAATCTTGCCTTGATTTCTCTCAGGACTAAATCAGCAATTTGTAACTGGCGATCGCTCAACTTAAATTGCTCAATTCTCTCCCGACAATCCCGAATTGATACGGTAGTCAATTCTAGAATTCCATATTGTCCCAACTTCACCGCCAAGGCTTCCGGTTTTAACCGTTTTCCCAGACAAACTTCACACGGCTGATCAATTAAATACTGCTCTAATTTTTGCTTAACTAACTCCGAACCACCCTCATACTGCCGTTGTAAAATTGGAATAGCACCTTTAAAACTCTGCTTCCTCTGTGCCTCTGCGGTTCGTTCATCTTTCTCTCCAAATAAAATAATTTGCTGCTGTTCTTCTGTCAGCTTGCTCCAATTTTTCTGTAACTCAAATCCATAAATCTGCCCTACACTATAGAGTAATTCCAAATAATAAGAATTATCTTTTTCTGACCAAGGCGCGATCGCAGCATAAACTGGCGCTTCCCAGTCGGGTACTATCAAGTCTGGCGCAAATCTTCTTAAAGTTCCGATTCCGTGACAGTGCGGACAAGCACCATAAGGTGAGTTAAACGAAAACAATCGCGGTGATAGTTCCTCCATTACCGCCCCATGTTCTGGACAAGCAAAGTTTTCCGAAAATACTAATTCTTCTTCTTTTTCTTGTCCGTCGTCACCAAGCAGACTCACCAGAATGGCTGCAATACCACCCGATTGCTTGAGACACGTAGACAGTGAATCAACCAAACGCTCTTGGATATCAGCCTTTTTCACCAAGCGGTCAATTACCACTTCGATGCTGTGGGTAAAATTTTTATCCAATTCAATGGAATCTGACAGTTCGCGGATCTCGCCATTGATCCGCACGCGGACAAAACCTTGGGATGCCAGACTTGACAAAAGCTTACGGTGTGTGCCTTTTTTCCCTCTGACAACGGGTGCAAGAATTTGGAAGCGGGTGCGATCTGGTAATTCCATGATGCGATCGCACATCTCATCGATTGTCTGGGGTGCAATACAGCGATTGCATATCGGACAATGGGGTTCGCCAGCCCGACCAAACAACAGCCGCAAATAGTCGTAAATCTCCGTCACCGTACCCACAGTGGAACGGGGGTTATGAGAGGTTGACTTTTGGTCAATAGAAATTGCTGGACTTAAGCCTTCAATGGCTTCCACATCCGGCTTATCCAGTTGTCCTAAAAATTGCCGTGCGTAGGCGCTGAGGGATTCCACATAGCGACGTTGCCCTTCAGCGAAAATGGTATCAAAGGCTAGGGAAGACTTACCAGAGCCAGAAACGCCAGTGAATACGATTAGGCGATCGCGTGGCAATTCCAAGTCAATATTTTTCAGATTATGCTGCCTAGCACCCCGAATCCGAATGGTATTCTGGCTGTTGTGGCTGGGGTACGGAAGATGTCCATTCAAGGATGCTGCTAGCTGTTGGTCTGACATATTGGGCGGCGAAGAAGGAGTTTCTTATGAAACAGTCCTTAATAATACTATCTTTAATCAGTTTATAGTAGAACAATCGTACTGTTTTAAATTGAAGTTGTATTTGAGATATTCTGAATCATGCTAGCTAATGCAGCCACTCATAATGTCACCTGGGAAAAGTTACCTGAGGATTTTGTTTTAGACAACGAACCAGTGGATAACATTAATCAGCCACTCTTGGCTGCTGCTTTAACAGAAAGCTTAGAACTTGCCAGCAGACTACCCGCCGATGCTTTAACCATCACTAACTACGGTATCTGCGCCACCTTAAATAATCGATTTGTGGTCAAAGCACCAGATTGGGGATATGTACCATCTATTCGAGTCTCACGAGAAGAAGTTAAGCGCAGTTATACGCCACGACTCCAAGGTGATATTCCGGTAATTGTGATGGAATTTCTCTCAGATACCGAAGGTGGAGAGTATTCGAGTAAACCGACCTATCCCCCAGGTAAATGGTTTTATTATGAGCAGATTTTACAAGTGCCAAACTATGCCATTTTTGAACCAGATGGCGGAGTGTTAGAAGTTTATCGGCGAGATGATTTAGGATATTATCAACTGCAAACACCAGATGCAAATAATTGTCACTGGATTGTCGAAATGAATTTGTTTTTAGGTGTATGGCAAGGAAGCCGAGAAAACCGCACAGGTTATTGGTTGCGTTGGTGGGATGATAATGGTGAATTATTACTGTGGGGTTTGGAGTTAACAGCAAAAGAACGGCAAGAGAAAAACGCTGCTCAACAGCTTGCAGAACAAGAACGCCAGCGTGCAGAAAGATTGGCCGCTCAGTTAAAAGCGCTGGGAGTAGAACCGGAGGTTTAACCCGGAAGTTCGACCTTTTTGCTCGGCCATTCGTGTTCAGAACTCGGAAGTTCGACCTTTTTGCTCGGGCGTTGATGTTCGGAACTTGAAACGCCGAGTTCAGAACTGCGATGCCTGCGGCGGGCTACGCCTACGCATCTCTAATTTACCAAACGATGTCTACGACGGGCTACGCCTACGCCTTTGGCTCTACATTTAAACTGAGCATTACAGCATTCTAGTACAGATCGACGTAAATCAAGCTACTATTTTAAACAAGTAAAAGCCTTGATATACAAAACTTTTGACTTTTGACTTCCGCTTTGCGGTACTAGCCCCCTGATCACTTCTTGTTGCAAAGCTGCCTATCGCTATCACTCAAATTAGGCGCATAAATTAAATAGTTATGCAACCACCGACAACCCCGTGCTAGTAATTGCTCCAAGCTTTCCACATTCCACGCATAAATAAACACAACTCGCCTTGTTTTGTCCAAGGAAGCGCTGAGGATGTGCTGCCCATCGCGGCTAAAACTGGCACTT
>NZ_CAXTNE010000034.1:0-9062 GCF_964245445.1 uncultured Nostoc sp. | reverse complement strand
GAGGCGGTGAGGATGCGCTGCCCATCCGGGCTAAAACTGGCACTTGTGACAAAACTTTCATGCCCGGCCATTACAGTAAATCCCTGCACTTTATCCAAAATTGTCTGTAAAGCTAAAACTGGACTAGCCGCAGGATAAGCTTCTGATTTTCCCTGACTATGCTTGTCTATTAAACCTTTTAACTCCTTGCCATCCCGCATGGCTGCCAGCAAAGCCCCCAGTTGATTAAACTGAGAGCGGTTAATATTCGCTACTCCTGACCGTTCCAGTCGCGTAGTGTCTAAGGCAACTTGACGCTCTGCCTCTGCCTCTTTCTTGGCAATCTGCGCTGTTTTCAAATCTCGTTTTGCTAGCTGTTGTTGTTGCTGTGCCTTTTTCCGGGCAATTTCTGTTACTTTCAGGTCACTTTGAGCTTTTCTTGCTTGTTGTTGTGCCTGTTGTTTTTCTATCGTTGCTTTCTTCGCATCTTCCTCAGCAGACTTTACCTTCTTTGTTGCAGCTTTAAACTGCTGATTAGCTTTTACCAAGTTAGCTTTTGCAGAATTTAAATTCTTATTTGCTTGTTTCTCTTTGGTTTCTGCTGCTTTCTGTCTGACTTCTGCATCGTTTGCCTGCTGCGATATCTGCTCATTTTTTTGACGCTGGGCTTCGGCTTCTGTTTTTAAATCTGTTATGGCATGATTAGCTTGCTGAGTCCTCTGTTGTGCAAATATTCCCGAAGCAATTGCCCCCACCAGAGCAAAACCCAGCACTACAGAACCAATGCGAATTCGTTGATTAGCTTTGCTGTTTGCTTTTGCTAAAACTTGCTTTGCCTGTTCCTCTGCCTCCAGCCTTTTCTGCACATCGCGCTTTTCCAACTCTTGGCTAGCAGCTAAAAACCGATAGTCCAAGTCACTTAAACTTTTACCTACTGTCCATTCTTGGGCATCTTGCAAAGTCTGTCCCCGCAACAAGCGCGACTCATCTTGACGTTCCGACTCAACCCAGGCATTAAATGTATCGGAGTAGGGGCGCAAGTTTGCTAAAATCTTGTCGCACCATTCCTGCTTAAACACCTCTGTATAAATCCGGTTATAAATTCGCAGCTTCCCGTCTCGCTTCACCACCAAACCCGTCAGCCGCAGTTGCGTTTGTTCAAGACTATCATCAGCTACTATCTCTCCCTGCTGCAAAATTTGCTGATACAACCCCAACAATCGCCCAGTCCTCTGTTCCCCACTCCGCAAAATTCTGTCACGAATCGTCTTCAAATGCTCCGGCTCATCTTGCGTCTCCCAATTCTCAATAATCCGCTTTCTTACCACCCCTGCCACCAACCCCTCAATTTGGGATTTCTCCTTGTCTCCAGAAGACGCGATAAATCGCGTCTCTACAGGGCATTCCTCAATTAACAACTTACAAACTTTTTGCGTCAAAAACGGCTGTCCTCCCGTCCAGTCCAGCACCACCTGCATCAACTCTTGGGCATTACCCACCGCCGCCAATCCCTGCGCCAGAGGTTGCGCCTCTGGGAGTTGAAAGCCAGTTAAATCAATTGCCTGCCCAATATTAAAAGGTGTTCGGCGTTTATCTTGAATCAAATCTGAAGGCGTAGACACCCCAATCAAAGCAAAGGTGAGACGATTATATTCAGGATGGTCTGCTCGTCGGTTGTAGCAATCGCGGATAACTGCAAAAAAGTCATCCAAGTTGAATGAAAGACTCAGAACGCTGTCAATTTCATCAATAAAAATAACAATATTTTCAGTAATTGTTTTAAGTAAAATCGTTTCAATAAACTTGCTCAAACGCTGCACTGGTGAAAGCAAAGCGTTATCAGTCCACCAAGTATCTAAATCAAAAGTTGTATAAATATTAAAACTTCCCACCAGAGTATCAATCACCCCGGCATACCACTCTTCTGGGGTAATATCTACCGTCCCAATCGCTGTAATATCAACAACAGCACAAGCAAATCCCTCAATTTGCAACTGCTGCATTACCTGCACCCGCAAACTAGATTTCCCCATCTGCCGGGAATTGAGTACATAACAAAAATCCCCAGCCTTCAAGCTTTCATAGAGGTCATGGTCAGCTTGCCGTCTAACATAAGTTGGTGCATTTTGAGGCAGACTACCACCGACTTGATATTGGTACTGGGTCACGTCGCTTCGCTCCGAATTCAAAATTCAAAATTCAAAATTCAAAATTATGAAATACAGCTAGTTTGTAGGGTGCATTAGCACAGATAGTATTGAGATGGTAAGTTATGTCCTTGGCTAACATACCCTATAAGATTACGAATTACGAATTACGAATTACGAATTAAATCAGCTAGATGTTTTAACACTTTTACGACAGTATATAAGTCATCCCCACGATTAAGCGACAGTGTGTAAGATAAGGCATATCTCGGTGTACTCTGTTTCGTCAACTTAATAAATTGAAATTCACTACCATTAGTGACAAACCCAAAAACAGGTTTTGCCGAAGTTGCATCTGCCAACATATAAGCCAATGCTTGTGGAATTGCTGGCACTAACGAGTAATCTGCTCGTTTTGCCTCAATAACGAGAACCCAAAGTGGAGGATGGAACACTAAGATGTCAATACGTCCTCTGATAATCATGCCTTCGTCTTCAGAAGAAATTCTTACCTCTTGTTCCGACGCGATGTAAAAAGGCGGTTGATAAAAACCTGCTAGACGTAATAGTGGAGATAGCACCACCATTTTGACTACAGGTTCCAAAATAGGATATTTCGATAGATGCAAATATTCTGTCTTGACTTCGTTGAGAGATTGCTTTTCTAAATCACTCAACTCAGGTAAATCTTGCTGCCACTCTGAAAAAAAAAGTTCGTCGTCTGCAACTTGTAGACCAAATTCATCAATAAGTTGGGCTAGGGTGATATCTTTTCCTTGAATAAGTTGAACCATTTGTTGAACCTTTTTGTTAAATGGTAATTGCAGATGAAAGTCCTATTGCACTCCTAATGTACTTTTTTAATTTTTAATTCCCAAGCGATGCCCAAAGTATTGACGATACAATTCACACAGAGGTATCACTTCATTGCCTTGAAACTTAACTAACCCCATACTGCGGAGTTTAAACGCTTCAGTTGTGCCTACATCCACGGGGCGATTTGCCATCATCACTTGTTTAACCGTAGCCAGCAATTCTGCATCCTCTTGCAAATTCAGCCAATGGCGGCGCAGATGGTCACTGTAAGGCCCTTCCTGAGTTGCCGCAATTTTTTGCAGATTTTCCAGCGTCATCCTACCACGAGCAATTTCATAAAGCGCTACCCGCACTAAATAAGGATGACCACCCACGAGTGTCGTTAATTCTTCAATTTGTGATTCAGGCCAATTGAGGCTGTGACGCTGTACCAAGTTTTGTACTTGTATTTGATTTAAGTCTGGCAACTCAATGGGTAAACCCACATTAAAAGGCGACTGATTAATATTGAGTGGAATATAAACTTCTTTAGAATGCACAATCACCAACCGGAGATTTTTCCAAACTGTCTCATTCTTTGACCGCTCATGCCAAGCTCGTAGCAATCCAAAAAAATCAGCAGCAATTATCGGATACTTGAAGACTTCATCGACTTCATCCAAACCCAAAGCGATGGGACTATTAATCGCGGGTAATAAATACCGTTGAAAGTAATTTGTACATTTATTCTTGCTACCTAAAACACCCTTCCAATACTCGTCTAATTTATCGGGTAGATTCAACTCGTTAGTAATGCTGGCACAGAACCACTGCAAAAACTGATCTAAATTAGTGAGAAATTCTGCATCGGCTGACTGGAAATTCACGCGTGCTGTCTGATAGTCATGTTGACTAGCATGATGGAGAACCCGCGACATCAGCGAAGTTTTGCCCATCTGCCGGGGAGCTTTGATGCGAATTAAGGCCCCTGGTTGAAGAATTGCTTCATAACAGTCTACCTCAATAGGCGATCGCTCGACATAAAAAGCAGAGTTTAGAGCTACCTGCCCTTCTGGATTTTCTAAGGAAACTGCTGGTTTTATCTCGTTATCTGGAATAATTTCGTTAGCAGAGATAGCACCTTGGGGATTGTTCCGACTTTTCAGCACTGGGGTAGAAGACTCTGGAATACTTTCTAAGTCAATAGCACTACAGCCAAACTCATAAGCATCCTCATAAGACCTGTCAGCGCCTAGTGCATCATAAAAGCCTACCGCGAATTTAATTGCCGCCCTGTCCCCAATTGCCCGATTCATCCCAACTACGTAATTAATGTGTTGATAAATTGCTTCAGCTTGCACCTCGCTATAACAGGCATTTAATAATACACACTCAACTTTGTCCTTAAATAACTTAAATAGCCTTGCCAGTGACTCCGTACTCACCAGCTGCATTTGCCCTGTATTATTTTCTAAGGCTAAACCTTGATTTCCTCCACCATGTCCAGAAAAATGGATAATATGAGGATCGTGATCTAAAAGCGCACGCCGCAAATCGTCAGGACGCACTGCCCATCTAGTAATAAGTTCAAACTTATCTCGGCTGCGAGAGCGTTGCAACCCTTCCTGAATTTCCCTTACTTCCTCGTCCAAGCGTAGTTTATCTGTCGTAGTAGGATTAGCTGACACAATCAGGATTTTTTTCACAGCGCTATCAACTATTGAATGCAGTCCTCTGGCTTAGATGTAGTTTACTACAGCAGGTAACTGGACAATTACTGATAGCGCATTACCGTGAATGAGCCTTTGATATTCATACCTTCCGGTGAAGGCGGTTTAATGCAAGAGTTAGTGGTACTTTCTTATTAAGTAGTTTTCATTGATGGGCAGCGATTAATCCGAAAATTAGGAACACTTTCTACTAATTATTTATTAATGCTAAAAATAGCATTTTAGTACACTTTATAACTAAGCATTTATAAGGAAAGTATGTTGATTGATAGTCTCAATTAGTAGCGTAAGCGTAGCCCGTTCTAGACATCGCTCTTCATTGTTGCTCAGAAGCAAGGAATTTAATCCAAAGGCTGGAAAAACTCATCATGGGAAGATGGCAATTATTTTGAAAAAAAGTATAATTGCTGACTGGATGATACGCCAAAAACCTTTTCTAATGGAGTGTCAATAATGACATTAGCAACAACTCCACAAACAAAGCCTTTAACAGAAGAAGAATTACGTAAGATAAACGCCTACTGGCGTGCAGCTAACTATCTTTCGGTTGGGCAGATATATCTACTCGACAATCCGCTACTAAGAGAACCGCTAAAGCTGGAACATGTAAAACCTAGGCTCTTGGGTCACTGGGGAACAACACCAGGGCTTAACTTGATCTATGCCCACCTGAATCGGGTCATTAAAAAATATGACCTAAACACGATCTATATTGCTGGCCCTGGTCATGGAGGCCCTGGACTGGTAGCCAACACCTATCTGGAAGGCACTTACACTAAGTATTATCACAACATCTCCCAGGATGCTGAAGGAATCCAGAAACTCTTCAAACAGTTCTCTTTCCCTGGTGGGATTCCTAGCCACGTTGCACCGGAAACTCCTGGTTCCATCCATGAAGGGGGGGAATTAGGTTATGCCCTCGTCCACGCTTTCGGTGCTGCCTTTGATAACCCTGACTTAATTGTTGCTGCTGTTGTGGGTGACGGTGAAGCTGAAACAGGTGCTTTAGCAACTAGCTGGCATTCCAATAAGTTTCTTAACCCCGTGCATGATGGGGCTGTACTGCCGATCCTCCACTTGAATGGGTATAAGATTGCTAACCCAACAGTATTGGCACGGATCAGCCGTGAGGAATTAGAAAGCTTATTCGTAGGCTATGGCTATAAGCCATACTTTGTCGAAGGTGACGATCCCGCAGATGTCCACCAGCAGATGGCGGCGACTCTAGATATAGTGATCGCTGAAATTCAAAGTATCCAAAGAGAAGCCCGCGTACACGGTTTCACTAAATGTCCCCAGTGGCCAATGATTGTCATGAGAACCCCCAAAGGTTGGACAGGGCCAAAGGAAGTAGATGGCAAAAAAACTGAAGGTTCTTGGCGATCGCACCAAGTTCCCTTTGGCAACATAGCCAAACAGCCAGAACATCTGAAACTCCTAGAAGATTGGATGAAGAGTTATAAACCAGAAGAACTCTTCGACGCTAACGGCACACTGATTCCCGAACTAGCAGAATTGGCTCCCAAAGGTCATCGACGCATGGGTGACAATCCCCACGCTAACGGCGGTCTTTTGCTTTGCGACTTGAAGATGCCCAACTTTCAAGACTATGCCGTAGATGTTCTCAAACCAGGGCAAGCGATCGCTGAAGCTACCCAAGTTGCAGGAATTTTCCTGCGAGATATCATGCAACTTAACCAAGAAAGCCGCAACTTCCGCATCGTTGGCCCCGATGAAACGGTATCAAATCGCTTAGGCGCTGTGCTAGAAGTTACAGATCGGGATTGGACAGCCCAGATCCTCCCGGAAGATGACCACCTTTCCCCCGATGGTCGGGTGATGGAAGTTCTCAGCGAAACTAATTGTCAAGGATGGTTAGAAGGCTACCTCCTCACAGGACGCCACGGGTTTTTCTCTTGCTATGAGGCGTTCATCCACATCATTGACTCGATGTTCAATCAGCACGCCAAATGGCTGAAAACGACCAGACATATTCCTTGGCGTAAACCAATTGCTTCCCTCAATTATCTACTCACCTCCCACGTTTGGCGACAAGACCACAACGGTTTCTCTCATCAAGACCCCGGTTTTATTGACCATGTAATCAACAAAAAAGCAGAAATCGTTCGCGTGTATTTGCCCCCCGATGCCAACACTCTGCTATCGGTAACTGACCATTGTTTAAGAAGCCGTAACTATGTCAACGTCATCGTTGCAGGAAAGCAACCAGCATTGCAATACCTAAATATTGATGCTGCTATCAAGCACTGCACCAAAGGCATCAGTATTTGGGAATGGGCAAGTAACGACCAAGACGGTGAACCAGATGTAGTGATGGCTTGTGCTGGGGATATTCCCACCTTAGAAACTTTAGCGGCTGTGGACATTCTGCGCCAGCATTTCCCTGAGTTAAAGGTGCGGGTAGTGAACGTAGTCGATTTGATGACACTACAGCCAAAAAGCGAACATCCGCACGGTTTGAGCGGAAAAGACTTTGACACGATTTTCACCACCGATAAACACATTATCTTTGCCTTTCATGGCTATCCCTGGTTGATTCATCGCTTAACCTATCGCCACACCAATCACGATCAGTTGCATGTGCGTGGCTACAAAGAAGAAGGAACCACCACCACTCCTTTTGATATGGTTGTGCTTAACGAGCTTGATCGCTTCCATTTAGTAATGGACGTAATTGATCGCGTACCAAAACTAGGATACAGGGCAGCTTATGTCAAACAGCTGTTGCAAGATAAGCTAATCGAACACAAGCACTACATTGAGAAATACGGCGACGATATGCCAGAAATTCGCGATTGGAAGTGGCCCTATTAAGAGGAGATAAGAGAGACAAGGGAGATAAGGTAAAATTTTCTCCCTTGTCTTGTACATTTGTCTTGTACGCCTTATGTGAATTAAAAAGTCTCAAGCAATATCAAAGGTTTCAGCCTTAGCTTCAATTGTAAACTCTAGCCTTATGAGCGAGATTGCGTTGTTTCAGCCTTCAACTAACATAAGCCGTCTTGTTTATTTTTATACTGTAATGCTTATATAGAGCAATACGCTAAGGTTTAGGGAATTTATCTATTGAGGTAGCCAATTCATGAACAAAGGGAAAGCTAAAATCTTGTCCGTCCACCTCAAAACTCTGTTAATCCACCTTTAAACTGGATTTATCCACCTCAGAACTCCGTTAATCCACCTTTGAACTGGATTCATCCACCTCAGAACTCCGTTAATCCACCTTTGAACTGGATTCATCCACCTCAGAACTTCAAACTCCTAACTCTTAACTCCCCATTTCTTACTTCCCACTTCACAGCCTTTTGAATTAGTCGAGTACTAGTGACCCCTAAAAGCATTTGCATAAATTTTTAACCTTGCAGTAAAAAGTACTTTAAGTTACTTAATGCATCAAACGCTACCCATTTTCATGGTTAGCGCTAAGATAACTATGTATTTTTTGGAAGTATAAATATGGCTCAGAATTTTTATGTAAATCCAGTATCAGGCAAAGATACCAACCCAGGTACTCAACAAGCCCCCTTCAAAACTATTACGCAAGCCCTTAAGGTATCTACAGATAACACCAAGATTCAATTAGCAGAAGGTAATTACAATGTTGCTAGCGGTGAAGCCTTTCCGCTAACGGTTCCATCTGGAGTGACAGTGGTGGGTAATGAAACCAATAAAGGTAATGGTATTTTAATTGAAGGGAGTGGTAGCTATTTGAGCCGTACTTTTGCTGCTCAGAATGTCACATTTGTGCTACTAGATAAAGCCGAAGTGCGGGGAGTGACTGTAACAAATTTAGCTAGCCGTGGTAGTGGTGTCTGGATTGAATCAACTGCCCCTACTGTTGCGAATAGCACCTTCACCAACTGTAAGCGGGAGGGAGTATTTACTACAGGTGAGGCTAATCCAGTTATTCTAGGTAATGTGTTCAGTGAGAATGCAGCCAATGGAATTGCGATCGCTAAAAATTCCAAAGGTCAAATTCAAGATAATACCTGCTTAAAAACAGGTTTTGGCATTGCCATTAGTGATACTGCATCACCCACCCTTCGAGATAACAAAGTTTACGAAAACCGTTCTGGAATTGTCATCTCTGGCAGCGCTCGTCCTGTATTGCGTAACAATGTCTGCGAAAATAACACTGACGATGGTATCACAGTAATCGGAACTGCCCTACCGGATATCGGCAGTACCAATAACTTAGGAGGCAATACTCTACGCAATAACGGTAAATTTAATTTGCAAAATGCCAGTTCTAACAAGCTGGTTTCTGTAGGAAATAAAATAGATGCGTCTAAAGTTACTGGAAACGTAGAGTTTGCAGATAGTTCGGTTCCGACACCCACACCAACACCTACTCCCACTCCGACACCAACTCCCAGGCCCACTATAGAAT
>NZ_CAXTNE010000033.1:38529-42246 GCF_964245445.1 uncultured Nostoc sp. | reverse complement strand
CTTGATGCCCTTGGAACTGGTTACGTTCTTTAATTTTATTGAGAATACTATCCAAAGCAAAAATAGGGCTGATAGCTGGATATTTTTCTAAAGGGCGACCATCTTTTACCAAATTTTTTAGCTCTTTCCCACTCTGCATTGCTGCCACCAGCGATTCTAACTCGGCATACTCAAACTGTCTTAAGGCATTAACTCCAGCCCGTTCTAATTCCGTTCCCTTTTGTGCTTCTTTTTGTGCTGCTTCTGCTCCTTCTGTTGCTTTCTGTGCTTGTGCAAGTTTTGTTTGCGCTTGGTTGAGAGTGGTTTGGGCTTGTTGAGCTTGAGATTCTGCTTGCTGTTGTTTTGTCGCGGCTTGTTGTAATCTTACCTCAGCAGTTTTTATTTTTTCGCTTGCCGTTTTAATGCTTTCCTGTGCTTGGGCATTTTTCTCTTGTAATTCTGAGGCTTTCTGGTTTACCTCTTCCAAGTCTGCTTTAGCAGCAGCAAGGTTTTGGTTTGCCTGTTGAGTTTTCTGTTTTGCTAATTTTGATTCTCTTTCTGCGGCTTGCTGATTCTTCTGCGCTGCTTGAAACTTTTGCTCTGCATCTTTCTTTTTAGTTTCTAATTCATGCGCTTTATTCTGTATTACTAGCTGTTGTTTTTGCATAACTTGCAAGTTTTGATTTACTAACTTGTATTTAGCTTCAGCCGTTTTAACTTTATTTTCTGCCTCTTGCTTTTTACCATCAGCATCCTTAGCAAATTGAATTTGATTCAATGCATATAAAGATGATATACCTGCAAATAATAATAGACATACCGCTAAACCAGAACTCACTCTCAACTGCATCCGCCCTTGGCGAATTTGCCGCTTGGCTTCTTGTTGAGCATTAACTAATATCTGCTTTGCATCCTGTTCAAACTTCAACTTCTCTTCTGCTTGCAAGCGTTGTTCTCGCTCTCTAGTTAATTCTGCTAATATTTCATTGCCCTGTTGTTGGCGAATAAAAGATACTAAATAATCATGCACCAGTTGATAACGGTCAACCGGCGATTCTGGTAATAGCAACACTAATCTTGATACTACAAAAATTTCTAACACCAAATCTAGTTTATCGGCTTCTGCTGCCAAATCTGCGGCTAACTCAGCACGAGTCTTGAGGGGACGAGTACCATTTTCATCTGTGAGTAAATATAAAACCAGTCGAGCAACCTGTTCATTCTCTAAGCCACAATCATGGATGACTTCTTCTAAAAATCGCTCAACCAGTTTTTCTTTAGTGCCAAATTGACGATACTTATCTAAAGTTGTAATTTTATCAGTTTGCAATTGCGTCCCAACAATTTGTAACTCAATCGGACGAACCTCCCCCAATTCGCCTGCTAAATCCTGTACTAATTGATTAATTAGCTCAGGTTCAAGATAAAATTGAGAACGTTCTGTTAAACTCTGCACAACTGCTTTAGCATCATCTGGTGAAAAGTTACCCAAATAATAGCGAATATTTTTATCAATAATATTATTATTAATTACATTTAAATCAAACAAACGCTCAAATTCTAATAAATAATGTAAATAATCTTCCCGTAAAGATAGAATTACTTTTACAAAAGGAATATCTAAACAAACTTGCAAAAACTCATAAAATGCTCGTCGTTGACCTTGGTCTGGATAAACAAAGAAAAACTCCTCAAACTGGTCAAACATTAAAACTGTCAACAAATTCCGGTCAGCATTTTTCCGTAATTGTTCTAAAATAGCTGCTGAAGAATCAAGATTAGCAAATAATTGATTACCTCTGACTTCCTCAAAAGCCTGAGCCATACTCTGCCCCAATACCCCCACCCAATCTGTATAAACTCGCAACAAAATAGGTAAAGCATCTCGCTCACCAATTGTTTCCTGTTGCAATGCCGGGATTAATCCACCCTGTAAAATCGAGCTTTTACCCACTCCTGATTGACCATGAATTACAGTCAATTTATGCTCAGTCCCGCCAATTCTTTCTCGCAACCGCTTAACATCTTGTCCCCGACCAGAAGCGGCAATTTCTTGAGCAATGGTTTCAGGGTTTTCTACTTGCAACTGTGCAGAATTAATTGCCTGTCGCTGTGGGTTGAGATAAGATGCACCAATAAAGGCGCGAAAACCATACTGTTGTTCAATTTGTAATTGTTCTTGTTTAATATTAAAAGCTTTAAGATATTCACCTTGTTCAAAGTAAAGTGAGCGTAACCTTTCTAATATAGATATATATAATTGCGGGTTATACTGATGATTACTTTCAGCTTTAGCAGCTTTTAAACTATTAATTGCTACTTTAAATTGACCTAAACACTGTTGAGATTTAGCTAAAATAAACCGATACCAACTAAATTCATTTGATTGTAAATTAGTTATATCAGCTAATATTTGCAATGCTTGTCCAGCAAGTTGATAAGCTTCATGCCATTGTGACTGCTCTAAGGCTACCTCTGCCAAAAAACCATAATCTTGAGCCAATTGCAACGATGTGCCATAATTTTGATGTAGCGGCAGAGCTTTTTCTACAAGGCTTTGCAACTCTGACCATGCTTGTAAACGTCGTAGCACTTCACCCAGTTTAGTAATATGTTTTGCAATTAAATCTGAAAGTTGTGCTTGTTCAAAAATTTCAATAGCTTGCTGAAAGTAATTTCTAGACTCTTGCCAATAGCGTTGATTTTCTGTCTGATTTTTTTCAGATTGGCGATTATAAGCCGAAGCAATATTAACGAGTAATATACCTTGTCGTTCTAAATAATTACTTTGTCGCCAGAACTCCAAGCTTTGATGATAATGTGCTAAAGCAGAATCTATCTGATCATGTAGATAATCATTTAAACCAAGCAAAAACTCTAAACTCGCTTGAAGTGCAGCTTCTAATACTTCTCCTCGATTTTGCAAATCTTGACGGGCAGTTTCTAGTTCCCGGCACATTTGGGAATTGGGCGTTATATCACCTGCAAAGATTTCATCACTTTTTTGTTGAAGGAAATTGACTAACTCATCGGTAGAGTTTTCAAACTCAATGATAGTTGCCCAATTCTCTAAATCAGTTGCTAATCGAATAAATTTTTGCAGAACTGAATCATTAACCCACAACAATATCGGAAACGGGAAGTTCTTTCTAAACTCCTCCCGTACTTGGTTAGCTGAAGTCAGAACTGTATCAATATCTTTAACCGACTCCAAACCAAAAACCATTAATGCTGGTGGCTGTTCATCTCCCAGTTGTTCGCGTATATTTGTGTAAAGCGTTTTGACTGATGCAGGTAAAGTAATTTCGTGAATGTGTACAGGAGATAATTGGTGTAGGCGTTCTACCATGCGCTGACGTAAATCAGCATAGTTACAGCGCAGCAGAATCAGCGAAAATCCCCCCTGAGAAAGGGTAATTGTTCGCACCAGAGTTTGCAATGAACGTTCATTGTCAAAGGCTAAATTTTCTGGCTCTCGCTGATTACTCATAACATAAATAAGTACTTAAGCAAAATTAGATTTATTGGTAGAGATAAGGAACAGCGAACGGGGAATAGGAAAAGAATGTGTGTAACGGAAGAACAACAGACGATTTCTGCTAGTTGTAAAAAGCTGTAGTTTATCAAAATGACAACTGACACGGCTCCCGGACTTGCTGATATGGCTCCCGCACTTGTTGATGTAGCTCCCGCACTTGCTGATGTAGCTCCCGCACTTGCTGACACCGTTAATGTTGT
>NZ_CAXTNE010000033.1:0-38429 GCF_964245445.1 uncultured Nostoc sp. | reverse complement strand
TAGCTCCCGCACTTGCTGATGTAGCTCCCGCACTTGCTGACACCGTTAATGTTGTGCCATTTTACAAAATACCTCATAGGTAAGAGCTTACAACTTTACGCCTCTACAGCCGATTTATAACCTAAATTCCTTGGCTTCTGCCAAAATCGGATTGATATCAAACCAAGAACCATCCTCATCCCGGTATTCAAATACAAACATACTGCGGAGCAAAAGTTCGTATCTTTCATGACCTCTCAAGCTTTTCTCTTGCGTCACCTCACGCAGTAATTCCCATTCATCGGGCGTAATTGCCAAAGTTAGCTCATTGCGGCGTTGTTTAATCACCCTATCCACACACTCCCGCGACAAAGGTGGGTCTTCTTGCTGAAGACAGCGAAACAACAACATCAACAAATTACGCAAATGACCACCGCTAACTTGGCAAAGTCGCTCTAAAGTATCAGGACTATCAAAAACCTCAGTAATTAAATGCTGGCTTTGTTCCCAACTGACACCAGGAAAAGCCCTCGCCATAACCATCTGTTGCAGCAGGATGATTCCTTGTGAAAATTGTGAACCATCTTGTAGTTGTACAGGAACCATCGGCAAAACCTTGGGGTCTGCGCCAAAGCGATTTGTTAACCTGCCTAAAGCGTTGGAAAAAATCAACACTAACGGAATTGTATAAACAACATGACAATTTAGCTGGTTTAACTGTTCACCCCGTTCAACAAAGAGATATTCTGGCTGGTAATGACCGGAAGGCTTTAAAGAATTATCCACTCGGTCGAGATTATCTATAATTACCACCAGTCCTTTTTTACCTTGCTGCTTCAGTTTGTCTCTAGCAGGCTTGAGCAATTCTTTGTTGATTGATTCTAAAATGCCATTGGTACGCGGTTCTAAATATTGCCGTAACTGTCCGCGAAGTTTAGGACTGTCTTTAGTTTTGGCGGTAATCTTGGCAATACCTACAGATAATTCAGCCTCAACCCCAATATCTAACGGCGTTTGCAAAAACTCTGAAATTTCCGTAAATAGATTTTTAAAGTATCCTGGTTTCAGATTAATTTTTATTGCTTCCAGACTTTGACTAACTTCACGAGCTACTGCCAGTAAAATATCTGTAACATCAATATCAGCCATATCCAGGCTTTGGCTAGACTCGAAATAAACCACATGAAATCCCTGCTGCTCTAACTCTGCCTTTAGCCGTAATAACTCAGTGGATTTGCCACAGCCGATATGTCCGGTAAATAATTGACAAGTAGGTTGCTCAGGTGCAAGGCGAGTGATAGTTCGCCCAAGTTCTTCAATAATCTTTGCACCACGCACTTTGGAGAAATCAATATAATATTGTCTATCCTCCGGTTTGCTCACAACCAGAGTCTTACTAGGATTGCAAGCTTGAAAAAACCTAACTAAATCTAATTTCATCACAAATTACCCGAAATTAGGCTGATACACTTGTCCATTTCAGTGATTATACAGACGATAAAGCGGCTATTTCGGAAAAAGCTTTTTCAGATTGAGTAATTTTTTGTCTGTTTAATTAAACAGAATTCAGATGAACCCCACCCCCAACTCCTCCCCACAAGCGACGCTACGGTGTATATACAAGTCAAATTACCCCTCTTATAAAGGGGGGAAATAAGAAATCTTGTTCTCTTCCCATAAAGGGGGGAATATAAGAAATCTTGTTCTCTTCCCAATACATACGGGGAGGGTTAAGGTGGGGTAAAACCCTGGTTAATCAGCTATTTCAGACTTGTGTGTACACTGTAGGCT
Organism: uncultured Nostoc sp.; assembly: GCF_964245445.1. Taxonomy (GTDB): domain Bacteria; phylum Cyanobacteriota; class Cyanobacteriia; order Cyanobacteriales; family Nostocaceae; genus Nostoc. The sequence goes on along the minus strand of NZ_CAXTNE010000033.1, from coordinate 36,659 downwards.
TTTCGAGAGTAGAGTAAAAACGTAGCTTTGGCTTTTGCCTTAAAATCAATGACAAGTGTCTACTCTACAAAAAATGTCTACAATTTCAACTTTTCACCCCGAATCGAATAATCTAACAACTCCATCGGGTGAATAACTGAAATCTTCTTACCTTGCAAGTGCAAATATTTAGTAATTTGCAAAGTACACCCCGGATTAGCAGAAGCAATTAACTCAGCACCAGTATTCAACAAATTCTGCACTTTTTGCCGACCCAATTCTTCAGAAACTTCTGGTTGCAGCATATTATAAACCCCAGCACTGCCACAACATAAAGCTGCATCTATCGGTTCTCTCAACTTCACCCCTGGAATTTGCCGCAACACCTGACGCGGTTGCACACTAATCTTTTGTCCATGCAATAAATGACAAGCATCTTGATAAACCAAATTCAAGGGTTTATCAATCAGTGGCGATAGTTTTGCTGTTAACCCAACAGTTGCTAAAAACTCTTGAGCATCTTTAACCTTAGCTGCAAAATCCTTTGCTTTTTCCCGATATTCTAGGTCATCTTCTAAAATATGACCGTATTCTTTTAAAGTATGACCGCAACCAGCAGCATTAATAATCACGAAATCTACATCGGTGTTGGCAAAACTATCAATCATCTGCCTTGCTAAAGCTTTCGCCTGTTCTGTTTGTCCTTGGTGTTCGGGAAGCGCTGCACAACAACCTTGAGATTTGGGAATCACCACTTCACAACCATTCGCTGTTAAAACTCGCACTGTTGCTTCATTCACAGGAGAGAAAAACAGCCGTTGCACGCAACCCAAAATCACCCCGACTCGGTAGCGCTTCTCACCTTGGGCGCGAATAACAGTAGGCAAGTTATCCTGAAAAGATTTGAAAGTAATTTCTGGCAGAATAGATTCCATTGCTGCCAAACGGGGCGATATTTTATTGAGTAAACCCGTAGCACGAAATAATTTAGCAAATCCCAACTTTTGATAAACCAACAACGGAACTAATAAAACCCGTAAAAGGTTAGGATAAGGAAATAAAGAAAATATCAGTTGACGAAATAACTTGTCTGGTAAACTGCGAGGATAATTTCGTTCAACTTGGTGGCGAGTTGCAGAAATTAACTTGTCATACTGCACACCAGAAGGACAAGTACTCACACAAGCAAGACACCCCAAACAAGAATCAAAATGTTCTACAGTTGCCGTATTTAGAGCAATATCGCCCTCATTAATCGCATCCATTAAATAGACGCGTCCTCTAGGAGAATCCATCTCCTTCCCAAGCACCCGATAACTGGGACAAGTCGAGAGACAAAATCCACAATGTACACAACTATCAATCAATTTTGGGTCAGGCGGATGATTCTCATCAAACCCCTTCAAATTCTTTAAACTAGCCGTATTATTAACGGAATTTTCTGATACTTGCATATTTTTCCCTTTCCCCTCTCTATCTCAGCGTCCTCAGCGTCTCTGCGGTTAGTTTCTTAAATCCCACCTACAAACCGACCAGGACTTAAAATATTCTTACTATCAAACTGTTCCTTAATACGGCGCATCAACGGCAAAGCATTCCCCGTATAGCCCCAAACATCTATTTGTTCTTTAACCGCTACTGGTGCTTCCAGAATTGTTAAAAAACCTCTACTTGCTTGAGTGCGATCGCCTCCGGCGGAGCGTAGCTCATCACGCACTTTCAAAACTTGATTTTTATCCTCTAATTGTAACAAACCCAAACCACTACTTATATGAATTAAACCCAACTCCACCTGAGTCAAAATCTCCACGGCAGCAGTAGGTAACACTCCTATTTTGCAAGTAATTACAGATTCTTTGGCAGTAGTATGGATTCGTTCTTGTAATCTCTGCCATAAATTAGTCTCATCACCATCAGCAAAAATTGCTCCATTTAAAGCTAACTTTTGCCCTACTTCCAAAATTCGGTTTGACTGTTCCTTAACACTCTCACTAATACTTTGAAAGCGGGCAATTAATCCCAGTCCTTGACCCAAACCTAAGCTGGACACCAGTTTCGTTGATAGCAAATCAGCCTGAACTGGTGTTAACGCCGAACCTCGAAGGATATCAGCCGCTTGAGATACAGCCTCTGCACTACCTGTTAGTACTACCGTCCCTGATGCCTCTGGTAGCGGATACACGCGAAAAGTTAGTTGACTAATGAAGCCTAATGTGCCATAAGATCCAGTAAGCAACTTCATCAAGTCATATCCGGCAACATTTTTAACTACTCTTCCCCCAGCTTTAGCGATTTGTCCATCAGCACGCACAAAGGTAATACCTAGTAATTGGTCGCGCACACTACCATAACGTTGCCGCAGAGAACCTGTATCACCTGTGGCAACAATACCGCCAATGGTTGCTGATTCTGGTGCTGTGGGGTCAACAGCGAGAAATTGCCGCGATTTTGCCAAAAGTGCTTGCAAATCAGAGAATTTCATCCCAGCTTCTACTGTGACAGTCAAATCCCCAACAGCGTGTTCAATCAGTTGGTTCATGCGTTCTGTACTAACTACAATATCAACGCCCTTAGCTAAACCGCCCCAGCTAAGTTTACTGCCACTACCACAGGGGAGAACACGCCAGTTGTTAGTGTAAGCTGTAGCGATGACTGCGGCTAGCTGTTGTTGAGTGCGGGGATAGACGATACAACTGGGAGAATTTCCAGAAGCGTAGACGCCTTGCGGTGAGCCAGCGCGAGCGACTGTGAACTCGTTGGTGCAGCCTCTCGTAGAGAAGGGCTTCTCGTTAAAGATCGCCTGTTGAATTCGTTTTTGGTGACTTAATTCGATATTTTCCCAAAGACAAACAGCATTTTCTTCGCCAACGATAGATGCAAAATCAGAAACGCACACGCCTTGCGGCTTGTCGTTAGACATCGCTTTCATTTAGTTTATTTTTTTACGCCCTATATTTAATTTACTGGCTAACCTTACCAAAAAAGCGCATTGCCGTTAATATACGGTGGCTTTATTTTGTTATTTCTTAGCTAATTTTAATCAGTTTATCAGGTGTAATTCAGGGCGATCGCTAATTATAGTCATTAATGTAGGGAATTCCGTACTGGAGTTGATTGTCCAGTTAACCTAAAAATAGAAAATAATAGATATATGGACAAACGGTATTTTTTACAGGCTAGTGCAGTAATAGTCGGCACAGCCTTGTTATCAAGGTATATCAATTGGGGGTCAGAACCGATGACAACTTCTAATAGTGAATTTGAAATCACCAAACCTGAAGAAGAGTGGCGGACGATTTTAACGCCAGAACAGTTTAATGTATTGCGTAAACACGGGACTGAACGCCCTCACACTAGCCCATTGGATAAGGAATACGACAATGGGACTTATTATTGTGCTGCGTGTAAACAGCCACTGTTTACCTCTGATACCAAATTTAACAGTAATACTGGTTGGCCTAGCTTCTTTAAGCCGATTGAAGGTGCGATCGCTACTACTGAAGATCGGTCGTTGTTTATGACCAGAACTGAAGTGCATTGTAGTCGCTGTGGTAGTCATCTAGGTCATGTTTTTGATGACGGCCCTGCACCCACAGGTAAGCGCTATTGCATGAATGGGGTTTCATTGAAGTTTACTCCTGCCTAATTTAGTTGCGACGCCGATAGCGAAGCGGTAGCGAGTCAGACGCTCCTGCGTCGCTAACGCTGCGCTATCGAGCGTCATAGCCCGTCGTAGATATCGCACGCACTAACCTAAATTATGAAATTTTGAGGCTTGACCAAGGGTGAATAGATTGTTGACAATAACTTCTCCTACCTAATGCTACTGGATGAAGTATTGTCAATTTAAAGAAATGCAACTCTTGGTCTTCGCTATAGTTATTTACCTAAATTGTCCTATTTGTTTGGGTCTTTTTTCTCCTTTTTGTCTTTAGGATCTTTTTTAGGTTTTTTAACTTCTTTATTACTTTTTCTTTCCTTAGACATCAGCGTTCTCCAACTAGGTTAATCAGTGAAAGTTTCCATATTCTGCCGTCAGGAAATCAGAAGATGACTTACCTGATATTTTTTTAAGGCAAAAAAGAAAGCATCAGACATAGATGCTACTAACTACCATGATACGGTGTTGTTTGATTCAATGTAGCTTGAATCTTTATTGCCAGAGGCTGCCCAAATTGCATAAAGACTTAGGTTACAGGGTACAGAACCCTACTAATAATTTTCTTTACTGTCACCTGTAACCTATGTTCTTATTAACTCCTAGCTCCCTTTCCTATTGTTCCAACAATTTTATCCGTTGCCACCAAAGATTTAGGGGATAATAGACCACAGGTGCCCACAGACTACTAAGAATGGCAGAAGCTAGGGCAACACGCTGGTAATATGTCCAAATATCTGTTACCTTGCGCTCATTCCCGATCAAAGTTAATTGCAACCCAAAAATAGTTTCTGCCAAAACTGCCATAACAAAGACAATTACAGCAATCGAAATAAAATCTTCTTCGATAAAACGTTGCTTCTGGAGCATAGCAGTTAAAATTCCCACTATACCTAAACTGAGGGCATGAGTAGGGTTAGGTGATGTCATTGAATCTTGAAGTAGCCCCAGAACTATACCTGCCAATGCTCCGGCAAACACCGTGCGCTTCACACTCCAAGCTACTACCCAAATTAACAGCCAGTTAGGGGCAATTCCTAATAATTCCATACCCGGCAGGCGGGTTGGCAATAATAGTAAACATAACAGTACAGAACTAGCCGTCACTATCCAACCCAACAACTGACGTACACCAGGATGCCAACGAGAAAGTGGCTGGATTCGGAATTTCGATTTTCGCTTTGACGATTTTGGCTTTTTCTGCCTGCTACCACCAAATGCAGGAATCTTCATTTTTCTATGGATTTTTTGAAAAATTTACTTAGACTTTTGGGTTTCCAACTCTTGGTTTTCTGGCTTTGGATAAACAGCTACCCAATCGAGAGAGCGAATTGGCGGAAAAAGCTCAATTTTAGCTACTGATGCGGGAAGTTTTTTTAAATCCAGCGACTTAATTCGTCCTACTGCTAAACCAGATGGAAATTTCTGACTATAAGTAGATGTGGAGACTAAATCTCCTATCTTAACATTTGGGACTTTTTCATAAAACTCCAGCACAGCTTCTGCTGAAGAATCCCCACGCAAAACACCTTTAGCTGCTGTACGGCTAACTGATACACCGACTTGACTCTTTAGATCACTGATTAATAATACGCGGCTAGTATTGGGAGTTACACTCTCCACTAAACCCACTAATCCGCCTTCTGCCTTGACTATGAAGCCTTCCTGAATCCCTGCATTCGCACCACGATTCAAGGTGACTTGTTGCCACCACTGGTCAGCACTACGTCCTACTACCCGCGCTGGAATTGGCCGTGATGCCAACGGCTCTTTTTCCACATAGCCTAATAAATCTTGTAGCTTTGTCTTTTGACTTTCCAAATCTACTATACGGGTTTGCAATTCTAATATCCGCGCATCTCTAAGCCGTTCTTCTGGAGTTGGCCCTGACTGCAACATCTCTAACGGACGGGTAATTGCCTGGTATGTCTCAAGCACCAGTTCACCTTGAGTTTGTCGCAATATCCAAGCACTACCAACTACTAAAGCTAACAACCCGATTTGTAACCCTTTATGATCCCACCAACGCCGTATTGTAACCATATATACCTTAATATACTTAAACAATTAAGTTCTACTTGGATTCTATTTATATAAAACCCAAATAGAACTCAAGTCTGATATTTTTTTTGCTACATATTGCGAGAGCTTTCAGTGACAACTCTTTCCAACTGTTTAAAGTTTTCTAACACACGACCTGTTCCCAGCACAACACAGCAGAGAGGATCGGCGGCAATATGGGTTACAATCCCCGTTTCATGGCTAATTAAGGTATCTATGCCTTTGAGCAAAGCACCACCACCAGCTAACATAATACCTCTGTCAATAATGTCTGCTGCCAGTTCTGGAGGTGTACGTTCGAGTGTCCGCTTTACAGCTTCTATAATTACTGATAGCGGTTCCAACATACTTTCACGGATTTCTGGGGCTTTGATTGTTACAGTACGCGGAAGACCAGAAAGCAGGTGTAAGCCTCGGATTTCCATCATGGCGTCATTATCATCATTAGTAGGATAGGCAGAACCCATCCGAATCTTGATGTCCTCGGCAGTCCGCTCACCAATGACTAAGTTATGAACTTTCTTAATATACTGAAGAATCGCATCAGTCAGTTCATCCCCAGCAATACGTACTGATTCGCTGATCACTGTACCTTGAAGACTCAGCACTGCGACTTCTGTTGTCCCACCACCAATATCGATGATCATGTTGCCAGTGGGTTCAGCAACAGGTAGTCCTGCACCAATGGCAGCAGCTACAGGTTCATCGATTAAATAAACTTTTCTTGCTCCTGCTTGGTGAGCTGCATCCATCACAGCTCGCCTTTCTACTCCTGTGACACCACTGGGAATACCAATGACAATCCGGGGTAAAATTAAAGATTTGCCTTCATTTACACGCTGAATAAAGCTTTTGAGCATCAGCTCGGCTATATCGAAATCAGCGATTACACCATCGCGCAAGGGGCGGAGGGCAATCACATTTCCAGGTGTGCGACCGAGCATTTTTTTGGCTTCTTCTCCTACTGCCAGTGCTACCTTTTCGTTGACATCGATAGCAACTACAGAAGGCTCTTGCAGTACAATACCTTTACCAGATACATAAACGAGGGTGTTAGCAGTACCGAGGTCGATACCCATATCCCATGATGTGCGAAAGTTCCTAAAAATACCCACGCGTCTATAAGCCCCCTATGTACGATACTTCTTGACTACAACGGTAGAGTTGATTTGATTATGTTTATATCCTGAGTTCAGTAAACTAGACTATATTTTTATATGATTCCCAGGAATATTTACGAGGTCTCAGCTATGTATGTTTTGATATTCTCTGGTTAACTTAATATAACCGTATAGTTTTATGTGTTTCTCCAAGTAATATGTATAATTTTTCAAGTCAACTATATTGTTAACTGTTTAACACATTATTTTCAAGTGTTTCATAATTCGCTATGATGAAAGTCTAAATTACTAAGTACGCATGTACTAAAAGGTAACGCACATGAGTATCAATGTTGTCACCCTCATTGGTCGTGTAGGCGGCGACCCAGAGATCAAGTATTTTGAGTCTGGTAGTGTTAAGTGTAGATTGACACTAGCTGTTAATCGCCGCACTAAAGAAGGCGAACATACCGACTGGTTTAATTTAGAACTATGGGGAAAAACGGCGGAGGTAGCAGGTAATTATGTACGTAAAGGCAGACAGATTGCCGTCAAAGGTTCCTTGAAGTTTGACACATGGAGCGATCGCCAAACAGGAGCAAACCGATCCTCACCAGTTATTCAAGTAGATCAGCTGGATTTATTAGGCTCTAAGCGAGATGGAGAGGGCGGTACAGGAGATATGTCTTCAGAACATTTTTAATTAGTCATTAATTAGTCATTAGTTCTTAGTAATGCTAATCACTAATGACTAATAATTAATGACTAATAACTAATTTGTAGCGTCACCGATGCTTCTACTTGTTGTTCACCACCAATTACAGGGGTGGAAGTATCAGCTACCTTTGCAGCTTCAGCACGCAAAAACATGGGTGGTGGAGGCGCACTGGCATTATTAACTTGAATGCTTACTATTTCTTTAGATTTAAAACCCAAAGCACTGAAAACAGCATCAGCTTGCTGCTGGGCATCTTGAGTAGCTTCTTTTAATGCTTGCTTTTGAGCCGCCGCGATCGCTTCATCATTAGCAACAAAACTAATACTATTAATTTGTGTTGCACCCGCTTTCACTGCATTATCTAATAATGTACCAGCTTTCTCGGTAGGAATGCGAAAACTTACTGTGTTATTGGCAGCATAGCCTGTAATCCTCTGCACATTATTGGTGTAACTGTAAACTGGATTAAGCTGGATACCAGTAGTTTGTAATTTTTCAACATTTTGGCTTTTGAGGAACGCAACTATAGCCGATGACCTTTGGGCGGCTTCTTGTTGTACCTCCTGGGCTGTTTTCCCCTGAATCTCCACTCCTAAACTGACTTGCGCCAAGGTTGTAGGAATTGTTTCTACTCCGCGACCACTGACACTAAGGGTTCGCCATAATTTCTCTTTTTCTTGTGCCAATGTAGGCAGTGTAAAAGTTACACATAAAAGCATTGCTAAAGGTAGTATTTTCCACAACTTTCCATTGGGAAACTGAGAACCGGATAAAGCGGCTCTAGTCATAAGATTTGCACTCCTCAAAGTATCCACAGATGTTTTTAATAAACGTATATAGCAATCTTCTAGTGGCTGTTGAGAGTCAACAGTCACCACAAGTTTTTCACAACTCAAGTGCGATCGCTAGATACGATTTGTATGTTCTTACTTTGACACTGCCATAGTCAAAAGCTGAAATGGTTACATTTTTTGAAACTAAAAAAATTACACCAGTACTTTCTCAAGCTAGTTTTTATGGTTTGTAGTAAGCACAAAGCGTGCTTATAAAATTAAGGATTGAAGTCCTTACTACGAACTTGCTTGGCACAAATTAATTTAAAGAAGTTGCCAATAACATTTCCATAGGATGTTTTTCAGAAACGCGTCAAAATCAAAGAGAAGGATTTTCAGAGAACCCATGCATTTGTTAGATCCAATCAACTTCTCTTTTCCTCTGCTGGCTACCGCAACACAAGCCGCAGACAGTTCAATGGTAGTAGCAGCAGTGTTACTAAGCTTAGTAGTCGTTTATCTCGCCAGCAAAGTTGGTGGAGAGTTATCAAACCAAGTGGGTTTACCGCCTGTCTTAGGCGAACTTGTAGGTGGTGTGGTAGTTGGTATCTCTGTTTTCCACCTTTTAGTGTTTCCAGAAGGCGGCACAGACAGTTCTAACTCTTTGATCATGTCCTTCCTTCAAATCACTGCTGGTTTAATGCCTGAAGCCACTCCAGCCGTGTTTGCAGCGCAGTCTGAGGTGATTTCCGTTTTGGCAGAATTGGGTGTGATCATCCTACTGTTTGAAATCGGCTTGGAATCGAACTTAAAAGATTTAATGGCAGTTGGTATCCAAGCCACCGTCGTTGCAGTAGTGGGGGTAGTAGTACCCTTTGCTGCTGGCACTGTCGGGCTGATGACTTTATTTGGAATTGCTGCTGTACCCGCAATTTTTGCAGGGGCGGCTTTGACTGCTACTAGTATTGGTATTACTTCTAAGGTGCTGTCAGAATTGGGGCGGCTCAATTCTAAAGAAGGGCAGATTATTTTGGGTGCTGCTGTAATTGACGACGTTTTGGGAATCATCGTTTTAGCGGTAGTTGCCAGCCTAGCTAAAGATGGGGTAGTGGATGTAAGCAAAGTCATTTATTTGATTATCAGCGCCACTGGTTTTATTTTGGGAGCAATCCTACTAGGGAATGTTTTCAATAAGTCTTTTGTGGCGATCGCTGATAAACTCAAAACACGCGGTGGACTAGTAATACCAGCATTCATCTTCGCTTTTGCTATGGCATACCTTGCCGCCGTCATTCACTTAGAAGCAATTTTAGGAGCTTTTGCGGCAGGTTTAGTTCTAGAAGAGACAGATAAGCGCAAAGAACTACAAACGCAAGTCTGTCCCATTGCCGATATGTTAGTGCCAATTTTCTTTGTAACTGTTGGGGCAAAAACCGATTTGGGAGTTTTAAACCCAGCAATTCCCGATAATCGGGAAGGTTTAATTATGGCAACTTTCCTGATCACAGTAGCCATTCTCGGTAAAGTAATCACAGGCTTAAGCGTGTTTGGTCAACCGGAAATCAACCGTTTAGCGATTGGTGTGGGGATGATTCCTAGAGGGGAAGTTGGATTAGTATTTGCTGGTGTCGGTGCAGCCAGTGGCGCTCTCTCGAAACCATTAGGGGCAGCAATCATCATGATGGTTATCTTGACAACCTTTTTAGCTCCTCCTTTGTTACGATTTGTATTTCCAGACCCAAAAACTGTGGATGCAGGCTCAGACCAACTGATTTTAGATGGTTCCTCTGGAACCTCGTTAATAATTGAACCGCCTCAGTCAAGAGTGCCAGCATCAAACGACAGTGGCAATTTGGAAGTAACCCCAGAATCTAGCGATCGCTAATCTTTGGGAATGGGAAATAGGGAATGGGGAATAGGAAGAAACTTGTTCAAAACTCTCCTTCATCTCCCTCATTCCCCTCATGCCCAATTATGCAGTGGAAACTTCTCTTCCTAAATTTCCGTCCCGTGTGATTGTAAAATAATCGTCTGTTTATAATTTCTACCACCATTCAGAATGTTATTTATTTCCAGTTTCCCTTGGCTTGTAAGCCTTTATTTGAAAATCTTTCAAGTAATTGGGGAGTAACACCCATAAATTTTGCTAGATCCTCTCAAAGGAATGGGAATTATCTATTTAGTACATTGATGGCGAAAAACAAAAAACAGTTATCAGTGAACGGTTATCAGTTATTAGTTTTCTAGCTTCCTTGGGAGTCAGAATTCCTACCTCTAAAGGTGGAAAATTTAATATGAGGATTTAGACCCAATATGAAAGCTGGTAACTGATTTAAGCGCGTCTTTATACCAGTTGAAAAAATCAGAAAAGCCATCAGAGGTCAAGTTTAGGTGGTGACGGTGTGATGATTTACCAATGAGTTGAGATATTGACGGCTCCCATGAACGTGAATTAGGAGAAAGGACTGTGAAATTACACTGGTTACTACCCAGCACTATTGGAACTATCTTCATGCTATCGTCGCCGGTAATGGCTGCTAGACTTGAATCTTGGCGCTTTGATGCCAATCAAAACAGGCTGGAAATTAATACTGTAGGAGCAGTTCAACCCCAGGCACAACTAATTTTCAATCCAACTCGGCTGGTAATTGATTTGCCAGGAACCACATTTGGGCGTCCGCAGCTAACCCAACAGGTGGGCGGTGGAATTCGCTCGATCCGGGTTGGGCAGTTTGATGCAGAAACAAGCCGTATAGTTGTCGAACTGACTCCTGGCTATACATTAGACCCCAAACGAGTGCAATTTGTAGGTACAACTGGCGATCGCTGGACGGTGCAATTACCTAGACCAGAAGTTGATAGAGTAGCCTCTTCTCCCACAAGTGCTTACACTGTTGTTACCCCAGACTCTGAGCCTCAACCTAGGATTTCAAGGGTTGCCACTACTACCCAAGGGGCGACTAAAATTGAAAACTTACAAGTAACAGGTGATGGGTTGTTCATTCGCACCAGTGGTGGTAATCCTCCAATTCGGGTAATTCGGAGCCGCGATCGCGCTACCATCTTCATGGATATCTCTGACGCATTTTTATCGCCACCTCTAGCGCAACAGAATAATATCCCTGTTAACAGACATGGTGTTAGCCGCGTCGAATTTACCCAACTACAAAGCCAACCTCCTGGCGTTCGCTTAATTTTGCGGGTAGATAAAAATAGCCCCGACTGGCAAGCAACTAATAGTAACAGTGGTGGATTAGTAGTTCTACCTAGTCGAGTTGTCAGATTGCCTGGAAATAATAATTCTGACAATCGGTCACAACCACCTTCCTTTCCCAGCAGACCATCTGCTAACAACTCGCTAGCTACAATTGAGTCTGTACAACTGGCTGATAATAACAGACAACTGCTAATTAGAGGCGACCAAACTTTATCTGCCACGGGAACCTGGGATAGATCCTTAGGTGTATTCCGCGTTACAATTACCAATGCCAAATTAGCTCCCAGAGTTACAGGCCCGACTTTTGTTGCCAATAGCCCCATTCTTCGGGTACGCCTGCAACCCCAACAACCCAACACAGTTGTTGTTTTAGTTCAACCAGCAGCCGGAGTGCAACTTGGGCAACCCCAACAAATTGGCGACCAGCTTTTGGTATCAATACAAGGTTCTCGGCGAGTTGTTGCCCTCCCCGGAAGACCCCCTTTTGCTTTACCTGGGCTACCACCGCCAAACCGGGGGCCATTCCCAGATCCAAACAATCCCAATCCCCAGCCCCTAACACAACCACAACGCCGAGTTACCAATGGGCGAGTGGTAGTTATTATTGACCCAGGACATGGTGGCAAAGACTCTGGAGCGCTTGGCATTGGGGGGGCACGCGAAAAGGATGTTATCTTGCCTATTGGTAAGAGACTTGCTGAGATTTTGCAGCGAAATGGCGTACAAGTAATTATGACCAGGGATTCTGACTATTTTGTTACCCTTCCCGGACGGGTGCAATTAGCAGAACGAGCTAATGCTGATGTGTTTGTTAGCATCCACGCTAATTCAGCAGGTGCGAGTCGTCCCGATGTTAATGGCTTGGAAGTCTATTATTACGATAGCGGTCTGGATCTAGCTCGCATTGTCCGCAGTAGCATTCTTCAAAGTATTAGTACTATCAAAGACAGGGGAGTGCGACGAGCCAGATTTTATGTGCTCCGAAAAAGTTCTATGCCCTCTATTCTCGTGGAAACAGGTTATATGACTGGTCGACAGGATATGGCTAGGCTCAGAACCTCAGCTTACCAAAATCAAATGGCAGAAGCGATCGCTCGTGGCGTTCTTCAGTATCTAAAGAGAAGATAAGTAATTTAGTCGAAATTATTGAGTAAATACATCTAATCTTTACCATTTTTATCCAATTTAGTAGTAAACAATTTAAGTATCTTTGCGGCGGGATAGGAGTAGCTTCTTTGTTATTGTCATCTGATGATTTGCAAGCCAAGCCATTTTAGATTTTGGATTTTGGATTTTAGATTAACCCCACCGATAAAGGGATGGGGGTTGAGAATTTTAAATTTTTGATAATGGAATTATTTCACACCATAAGAGGTGTTAGTGTATCAAAGCGTTAGTCCGCCATGAACCAAAAATCAAAAAATCTAAAATTAGGAATCTAAAATCTAAGATTGACAGTCAAATTTATATAGGCTCATGGCATGGCAAAATCAGAGGAGCGTGCTATATTTTACGCCATTAGCTGTGTCTTAATAACAGCGCAAAACTCAAGTGTGCGCGGTGACGGTGTGAGGATTTGCCAATATGTTGAGATGTTGACCAGAAATAAAAAGGTACAGAGCAAATAAATTTATTTATGGGCTTGGTAAATTTTTGACTTTTGACTTTTGACTTCCCCGTACCCCTGCGGGGAAGCAAGCTACGCGCAGCGTTCCGTAGGGAAGGGGCTGACGGCTCCCATGAATGTGAATTAGGAGAAAGGACTGTGAAATTACACTGGTTACTATCCAGTACTATTGGAACTATCTTCATGCTGTCGTCGCCGGCAATGGCCGCGAGACTCCAATCTTGGCGTTTTGATACCAACCAAAATCGTTTGGAAATTAATACTTTAGGGGATGTTCAACCCCAAGCACAATTAATTTTCAACCCCACTCGTTTAGTAATTGATTTGCCAGGAACCACATTTGGGCGTCCGCAGTTAACCCAACAGGTGGGCGGCGGAATTCGCGCTATCCGTGTTGGGCAATTTGACGAACAAACAACGCGCATAGTCGTTGAACTGACTCCTGGTTATACTCTTGACCCCAAGGGAGTACAATTTGTTGGCACAACTGGCAATCGCTGGATGGTACAATTACCTACGCCAGTAGCTGAAAATGTACCCTCAAATACTGGGGGGCAACAAGAACAAGCCATAGCAACAGAGACTTCACCGAGAACATCTCCACCACTATTCCCCCCAAGAAATATTTACAACGTGGTGACAGCAAACCCTGTCAATCCGCCGAAAAACGGAATGCTTGCCGCCAGAGTTACTCAAATTGAGAACTTACAAGTCACAGGCGATGGTTTTTTCATCCGCACCAATGGTGGTAATCCTCAGATTCAGGTAAATCGTAGCAACGATCAAAGGGCAGTTAACATCGATATTACTGGCGCTACTTTATCACCAAATCTAGGACAGCGCGATTTGCCAATTAATCGCTATGGTGTCAACCGCATTCAGTTCAGTCAACTACAAACAAGCCCATCTGTTGTTCGCATGACTTTACAGGTGGACGAAAATAGTCAAAATTGGCGAGCAACCACTAGCAGTATTGGTGGTTTTGTAGTTCTGCCCAGTCGTGGGATTGCCCAGTTGCCTGGAGATAATAGTCCACGCCCAATACCATCTAGTAACACCTCACCTGCTACCATTCAGTCTGTGCAATTGGCTGGTAATGGCACACAACTGCTGATTAGAGGCGACCAAGCTTTATCTGCTACAGGAGGCTGGGATAGAACTTCTGGTCTGTTCCGCATTACCATCAACAATGCTCGGTTAGCCCCCAGAGTTACAGGCCCGACTTTTAATGCTAATAGCCCTATCCTGCGAGTCCGCCTGCAACCACAAGAATCTAATACTGTCGTTGTCTTAATTCAACCAGCAGCTGGAGTACAAATTGGGGAACTCAATCAGGTTGGCGATCAGCTTTTGGCTTTAGAATTACAACGCTCTGGTAGCGTCACACCTCCTATTGCTCTACCTCCTCTGCCATCGCCAGATATAAGTCAATTCCCAAACCCCATAGATAACCCCCGTCCTATCTCCCAGCCACAACCGCGCCCCTCGGTCAAGAGAGGGAAATTACTAGTTGTGATTGACCCAGGACATGGTGGAAAAGACTCAGGTGCCCCAGGTCTGGGCGGACTTTTAGAAAAGGACGTAATCCTGCCTATAGGTAAAAGGGTAGCAGCAATTTTAGAGCAAAATGGTGTACAAGCAGTACTCACACGGGATGCTGACTTTTTCGTAGAACTTCAGGGACGGGTAGAAATTGCCCAGCGAGTTAATGCGACTGCCTTTGTCAGCATTCACGCTAATTCCGTTGATAATCGCCCTGATGTTAATGGGTTAGAAGTATATTATTATGATAGCGGTTATGCTCTGGCTGAAGTAGTTCGCAAAACCATCCTCCAGAACATCGGTACAATCAAAGACCGGGGAACCCGCAAAGCCAGATTCTACGTTCTCAGAAAAAACTCTATGCCCTCGATTTTAGTAGAAACAGGTTATATGACTGGTCGAGAAGACAATCCAAGATTGGGAACACCAGAGTATCAAAATCAGATGGCAGAAGCGATCGCTCGTGGCATCCTAAAATACTTACAGCGTTAATATAGTCAAATTACTAATTAAAAGGTGGTATTTAGACTTTTTTAGCATCCAGAATTTAGTAGTCAAATTGTAGATTGTCTGCTAAATTCTGTATTTTAAATCCCAAACCTAAATTTATATCTGCCTGTGTATTCATCTTCGATCTTTGAAGGGAATCTTGACAATTTTTCTGCTCAAGAACCCCAACGCGCCCCAATTGGCATCTTTGACAGTGGTGTGGGTGGGCTGACAGTACTGCGACAACTATATCGGCAACTCCCCAATGAATCAATTGTTTACTTTGGGGATACAGCTAGACTTCCTTACGGAATTCGTTCCCAAGCAGAAATTTTACAATTTACGCGTGAAATTCTTACCTGGCTACAACAGCAGCAGGTAAAAATGGTAATTATGGCTTGTAACACCAGTTCTGCCCTAGCCCTTGAAACCGTGCGTCAGGAATTCAACATACCCATTTTGGGAGTAATCCTACCAGGTGCAAAAGCTGCCGTGCAGCAAGGAAAGCGGATTGGTATAATTGCCACTCCCGCTACAGCTAAAAGTAATGCCTATAAGCACGCCATACTCGAAATTGCTCCTGAAGTTCAAGTCTGGCAAGTTGGATGTCCAGAGTTTGTGCCACTCATCGAGCAAAACCGAATTCACGACCCCTACACTGCTGAAGTAGCACGAGCTTACCTGGAGCCTTTACTAGAGCAGGAAATTGATACCTTAGTTCACGGCTGTACCCATTATCCCCACCTTACACCAGTATTGCGATCGCTCCTCCCCTCTCAAGTCCAACTAGTTGACCCAGCTGTTCATGTTGTAGCAGCTTGTGCCCAAGAGTTAGACTTGCTAGGCTTAAAAAATACTCATTTACCACTGCCAACTCGCTTCGCCGTTAGCGGTTGTCCGAAACAGTTTTCCCAGTCAGGAGTGCAGTGGCTAGGCTATACCCCAATGGTTGAAGAGGTTTGCTTCACTGATACTGCTATTTCCCAACTCCAATAAAGCTAATTTGTCCTTAGTCATTGGTCATTGGTAATTTGCCAATGCCCAATGCCTACTGACTATTAACTGCTTCAGTCACTTTTGCCCTTACTGATATCTCCTGCTTGTGTTTTCCTTCGGTAGATGAAGGGAAGCTTGTCGGAACAGTCTTTGTACCCGTTCGCTTTGCCAGTGCTAACAACAGGTAGACTGTGAACAAATATCCAGACGCTAAAATAAAAATCATCATAGGTATACTTCCATAAATTATTGTTCTACTAGCACCTTTCTAAATAAATATAAAATTCCATAAAATTAGCAGAACCTCAGCCAAGCAAGTGCATTCTTGATGGCTGTAGCTTCATAATGGTAAAATTACCTATAGAGATAAAATTCTCTAAAGACAAATAATTTATTCTCTAATACGACTCCTTGCAGACCATAGATCCCACAGCAGTTAGATTGCTTTTTAGCAATCTAAAACTATGATTCTTTGCGGTCTACTTGATCTGCTTTATTTTTGATCACATTGCTGTGAAAGGAGTAATGCTTGCGCTCAACGTGCGCTGAAGACGTGTAGCGGCTTCCCATAGGGATATCGCATAGCTCCAAACCAGGAGTTTCGCGGATCGTAGAAAAAATGAAAGGAATTATTTCCTTAATTTTTAAACTACAACTAATTATTTTAGACCTACATCACCGAGCCAGTAAAATCAACTACTAGGTGACTTACTTTTGGGGTGTGAATATCTGAAAAATTTAAAATTCCTATATTTTAGCGTAACACAACGACCTTAAATTTTGAGCCTATTCGACTGCTAAATCTCAAAGTTTCTGAGTAGCTACACTTCAGTCCTGAATAAATTTAGTCTGACTCGTTGGTGACTCATTTAAATTGAATCCATTTTGTCAATAAGCAATATTGCTTAACTTGTGTTTTGAACTGTGGCGGGAAAGGTGTACCGGGAAACTACTTGATATAATTTAAGCTGATATTTATTCCCATGTACTTATAACTCGTGTGTGAAGTTATTTTTAAATCTGAGTTATCAAAAATTAAGCATAATTGCTTATTGACAAACAGACTATTAACCTTAAGTATCACCGATAGACTCATGAAAATGGGATTACCTTATGAAAACTTTGCGCTGGCACAGGGTTATCTTAAAATGAGTGTAGGATATGTAAACTTTCGTAACCTAAGTCAGAGTCCGCCCATCCATGACCCCAGCCACCTCCCTGTTTACCCCTGTGGAAGCAGACCTGCGACTACTAGCAGATAACCTAAAGCAGCTAGTTGGAAATCGCCACCCCATCCTGTTTATGGCAGCCGAACATCTATTCGGAGCTGGGGGAAAGCGTATCAGACCAGCAATTGTCCTGCTAATATCGCGGGCTACAATGTTAGCTCAAGAGATTACACCGCGTCATCGCCGCCTAGCTGAGATTACAGAAATGATTCACACAGCAAGCTTAGTACATGACGATGTGGTAGATGAATCAGATACGCGGCGAGGCGTTCCTACGGTTCATAGTTTGTTCGGTAATCGCATTGCCATATTAGCAGGAGATTTTCTTTTTGCTCAATCGTCCTGGTATTTAGCAAACTTGGACAATTTGGAGGTGGTAAAACTCCTCTCAGAAGTAATTATGGATTTGGCTACTGGGGAGATCCAGCAGGGATTAAATCGTTTTGATGCTGGCATTTCTATTGATACTTACCTCCAGAAGAGTTATTATAAAACAGCTTCATTAATCGCTAACAGTTCTAAAGCTGCTGGGTTACTTAGTGAAGTCTCACAAGAAACTGTTGAGCATCTATATAGCTACGGTCGTCATTTTGGTATAGCATTTCAAATTGTTGACGACATTTTAGATTTCACCAGTACAGCAGATACCTTGGGTAAACCGGTGGGGTCGGATCTTAAAAGTGGTAATTTAACTGCACCTGTTTTATTTGCTTTAGCCCAAAAACCATCCTTGGAAGTGCTGATTGAACGAAAGTTTGCTCAAGAGGGAGATTTAGAGCAAGCACTAGCACTAATTCAAGATAGTCAAGGTATACAGCAGGCACGAGAGTTAGCTGCTCACCATGCGAAGCTAGCAATTGAACATCTTGCAGTTCTCCCATCTTCAGAATCCCATCAGGCATTGATTAATATAGCTGAGTTCACACTGAGCCGCCTTTATTAAATCATTTACCAGTTAACAGGTACTTTAGGGGACTTGAGACCTCAAGTAAAACCTTCCACCTGTTGTTAGGTAGAGAACTTTTGCTTAATGGTCAGCTAAATTTGGAAAAATGTTCACTGATAACTGTTTGTTAAACAATTTTAGATAAGACGAAAAATTAAGCCGATCGCTTGCTTCTGTAAAGAACTAGAAGGTTAGTAACTGGCATTAATTTATTTTCATCAAAAACTTTTTCAAACAAATTTGAGATTTAAAATTTTGGATGTGGGATTGTATCTAAAAAATCCCACATCCAAGTTTTTTCTATGCAATATCAGGGGGTATCTGTTTAGGCGATTGCTGTTGTCGTAAGTGTTTCTGCATGAGTTTTTCTAGTTTAGTTCGTCGAATTTCAACGGTATGAGTGGTCTTACCCGGCGTCTCCAAAAAAACGATACTATCTACGGGTTCCAATGCCACCAATTGGAACAAAATATGGGTAACAGGGATAATTTTAGCTAGCATTTGAGGGTCAAGCCCAGCAGGGGAAATTAGAGAGACATCCTGTATGGTAGGGAAAGCGTAAATAACCCGCTTTTCCAATCCTGGATTAGTAAGATTGCTCAATGTGGTTAAAACCCAGCTTGATTCTGAATTTTGGAGAATATAGTACTGGGAGTGACGTAATTTTTGAGCGATCGTTCTAAGGGCAGGAGCAATTGCTGCAATCAAATTTGGTGTCATACCATCGCGGGGTGCATTGTCAATCAGCAATTGAATTTGTGCTTCTAAATCCATAATGACTTGTATACGGCTCCTGGGTAATGGCAATAACATCTATCAAAATGTGAACAATCCCATTGAAGTTGGGAATAATAAAATCAGCCACATTCTCAATGTAGGATTGGTCTGCGTTTAGCTTATACGTAAAACCGAAAAAGCCAACACCCACAGTCGTACAGGTTGTATTTAAATACTTAGGGTCTTTTGAAAACCGAGACTATGAATTCAGCCGCAACCGCAACTATTCCATCTGCAAATATTCTGGGAGAAAATTCTAAAGGCGTGGAGGTGATCTTTCAACTCCTGTCCAGGGAGTTTCAACAATCAACCAAAGCTTCGGAACAGAATTGCCACGATGTAGCAAGACGTATTACCACCGAAGTCTATCGGATTTGCCAGGAAAGCAAACGTATCCAAGCTTCTGGATCTGTAGAAAGCTCGGCGATGACCCTAGCTCGGCATCGGCTACAACAGTGTCTCAGGTACTATCAGTTGGGTTCAAATCGGGGCAGGGTAGAATTACACAGTACTTTGAGTGCAATTATTTATCGATACATTAACCCGCCTCAGAAGCAATTAAGTTATCAAGGGCGACTGACCATAATTGAAGATTTCTTACAGAGTTTTTATCTGGAGGCATTGAACGCTTTCCGGCGAGAAAATCAACTCGGTGCTACTTATCGCCCTCAGACGCTTCTAGAATTGTCCGAATACATGGCATTTACCGAGCGCTACGGCAAACGACGCATTCCCTTACCAGGCCGTCAGCAGCAGCTAATTATCTTGCGGGCGCAAACTTTTTCTCAACAGCAGCCCCCAGAAACCAGCGTAGATATAGAACAAGCCGCAGAAGGCAGCAATAGTGAAGCCGATGGTTGCTGGGAAGAACCAGCAGTGCATCAATTACGCTCCACAATGGCAACGCAAGCTGAACCCGAACCCGAAGAAGATACCTTGCGTTCCGTTGTAGTTACAGAATTAATGAATTATCTCGAAGAACGGCAGCAATCTGACTGTGCTGATTACTTTTCCCTCCGCCTCCAGGATCTATCAACACAGGAAATTGAGTCAATTTTAGGTTTAACCCCTCGTCAGAGAGATTACTTACAACAGCGCTTCAAGTACCATTTGATTCGGTTTGCCTTGTTACATCGTTGGGAATTAGTTCACGAGTGGCTGGAAGCTTCTTTACACACCAATTTGGGCTTAACTCCCCAGCAATGGCAAGTATACACAGCACAACTGGACAATAAGCAACGATCTTTACTAGAGTTGAAGCAACAAGGACAAGCCGATGAAAAAATCGCAAAGACTTTAGGACTGTCAATGGCACAACTTCAAAAACGATGGTTTAAGATTCTTGAGCAAGCTTGGGAAATTCGTAACTCATTAGTGTCCGGATCAGGTGCATCTACTCATGAATAGTGACTCAGAATCCTTACAATCTCAGTGTCTCGGTTGGTTATTGACAGATGATGTCAAAAATAACGACCAATCTGTAGAATGTGAGGAAAATGACGGGGTAAAAAACCTCCACAATGAAGCCACTGCTCCAAAAAGCAGTGAGCCAAAATTGGGAGGAACGCCCCAGACCTTTCAATTAGGAGAAATTCCTACTGTGCTAGATCGTTTCCAAGCTGTCCTCAAGCATCGCTTACAAATCCAAGCCCAAGAACACCCACCTTTATTTCCTTGGGAAACACAATTAATCGACTATCCCGATTTTGTTGATAAGCCGTCAATGACCCTCGTTCCTTCCTGGGGATGGATGGTACAACAGTCGAAGTTGAACCTGCCGCGTCCTTTACCAGAAAGAGTTTTCCAGCAATTGCTGGAAAAATGTCAATCAATGGTGACATCTTCAGTGCCTCTGGGAGCAAAATTAGTTCAAGTGGTGGAGAACTTTTTTCCTAACGAGTCTCAAGCACTAAATGATATCGCAGGATTGGTGCTAAGAAGCACCTATCGTTCTGTAAGTACTTTGGATATGCCCAATATTCAGAGTGATTATTCAGATTTACAACCGCGTCAACAAATGGCTTTGTCGTTGCTGGCAGCTAAACAACTGCTGGAAAATCTGACTCTACCACTTTCAGCAACTAGTCCAGTGGTAGAAAGACAATGGCTAACCACTGTCGGTAATTTGAATATCAAAGTAGAGTATCAGTCTGTAGGTAAACTTACGAAGTTACTTGTGGAGGCTGAGTTACCTGTTAAAGGAACTTTAACACTTCGCGGAAGTGGAACTTTAGCAATGGCAACATCTTCAACTCCGGGATACTTAAGTGTAGAGTTAGGCTGCGAGCAACTTAACCCAACTTATACTCTGGAAGTTGAGTTTCCAGAAGTAGACGAACAGTCGCTTTTGTTTGTCATTAATCCCACTGTGTAACCTTAATTGCCACCGCTAGTACGTAATGCCGAATATCTTAAGGTAACTATTGCCTAGCTGTTGCCTTGGGGCTTTTTCTGTCTCTAAATACTACTAACAACAGGGTGCTTACTTATACTTAAAGCGTGGTTATAACTAACCAGTGGGAGTAGACTTACCCTCTACCCCATAAATCATTTTTTGTGGGTACTCGTCAGTCCACTCGCTTGTTAGGAAAGCCTGGGGAATAAGTTAGTTTCTTGTGTTGTGCTGATTTCAGCTTGCCTGTATTTTACCAAGCTACCAATTTTTCACAACGAATTTATTCGATTGGATTGTTTTTTTATACAAAATTATGTTCACGCTTGGCATTACAGTTTGCGGTAGCGTTATATATTAATGCGCTTGGCTTAAGTCTATTTCTTTGACGTAGACGCAAAGCGGTGAAGCAGCGCGGTCTTGGGGGTTTCCCCCATGAGCGACTGCTGTTAGCGCAGCGTTAGCGACGTTAGGAGCGTCACCCGGAGGGCTTGCCGCACGCTACCGCAGAAGCGCAGAGAATGCAGAGAGAAGAAAGAAATACTTTAGGACTTATGCACTGTACAAATTAATTAGAGACGCAAGATTTCGCGTCTCTATCAAGCATTTTGGGCTAATGGTTTAAATCTTCTTTGTGATAAATCCAAGATAGATGCTTAATGGACTTCCAAATAAAAAAATACTCAACTACTTTTTGTGGGGTGGGCGTCTTCTGCCCATAGGCAAAGGCGGGCGAGACGCCCACACCACAAGATTGGATAATTTATTTCTTGGAAGTCCTTACATACAGGATAAGAAAGCTTCTGTAACGGGAATACTTTAAAGTAGGGCGAACAGTTTCGTCCTCAGCATTGTTTTCGTGGCATCTATACTTAGGTTTGAAATGCTCAACTTATCCAGGATGAATCGGTTTTGGCGTCTCCCTGTAGGTAATTTCTGGGTGCAAAATCCGCAGCGATCGCCTTTGATAGAGGTGGAAGATTCAATTTCCTTACGGGTGCTGGTGCTAGCGTTGGTTGTTTTAGGAATTGTGGCGACGGATATCGCTGCCGAAACTTCATTCAGTTTCTGGGCATTACCCCTGAGTGTATTGGGTGCGATTTGGAGTTACTATCGTCGCCGCGATCGCAATGTTGCAGTTAAGTTTTGTATCGCCATCGGAATGTTAGTAGCACTGGGTGCTTTCTTTGGGCGGTTAGTGGGAGAGTTGAATGATACACGGTTGGGTTTGGCAGAGTTATTAATTCAACTCCAAGTGCTGCATAGCTTTGATACACCCCGCCGCAAAAATTTGGGCTATTCGATTGTTATCGGACTGATTTTATTGGGTGTGGCGGCAACGTTAAGTCAGACTTTAGCATTTGCACCTGTGTTGCTGTTATTTTTAGCGATCGCTCTCCCAACTTTAGTATTAGATTATCGCTCCCGCTTGGGTTTACAGCCATTAAAAATTGAAAAGGGAAAATTCAATCAGAAGAATTCCTCAACTCTTAATTTTAAATTTTTAATTCTGAATTTTTTCCTAATTGTCGGTCTGGGACTGGCAATTTTTGCTGTTTTACCCAGATTTCCTGGCTATCAGTTACGGAACTTTCCTGTAAGTTCTGCTATTCCAATAAAAGGTAATTTCACCGGACGTAGTATCATTAATCCCGGTTATGTCCACCAAGGTAAAGGTGATAATCAAGGCAGTGGTACGGGACAAAATCAAAATGGTCAACCAGGTAAAGTAGATAATAACTTTTATTACGGTTTTAATAGCCAAATTAACCAAAACCTGCGGGGCGAAATGAAACCGAAAGTTGTGATGCGGGTGCGATCGCAAGCTGAGGGTTTTTGGCGAGTATTAGGATTTGACCGTTATACGGGTAAGGGATGGGAAGTTTCCCGTAATGAAGATGTTACAACTATCAAGCGATCGCCTTGGTCTTACCAAATCTTCCTAAACCGACCTCTGATTACTGGTAAAACCCAAGAGATAGTCCAAACTTATACAGTGGTGGCGGATTTGCCTAACCTAATTCCAGCGATGGCTTATCCCAAAGAGATTTACTTTCCCACACCAATGATCGCGGTTGATAAAGAAGACGGATTGCGATCGCCTGTGGAATTATCAGAAGGACTCACTTACACAGTAATATCTGAAGTGCCATACCGCGATCGCACTAAATTAGGTGAAGCTTCTACTAAATATCCACAGGATATTAAAAAGTATTATCTGCAAATTCCTCCCGAAATTGCCGAAAAAGTCCGGCAACGTACCGAAGAAATTCTTGCTAACTACAATCAAGAACGAGTTGCAAAGTCTTCTAAAAGTCTAGATTCAGCCTATGAAAAAGTTCTCTACTTAGCTCAATATTTAAAGCAACGCTACTCTCTTCCCCAAAATCCCTTAGATTTGCCTTATTTGGGAGAAAAAGATGACTTAGTAGAAGCTTTTTTATTCAAATATAAAGGCGGTTATCCAGACCACTTCTCAACAGTTCTGACGGTAATGTTGCGTTCCATTGGCATCCCAGCACGGTTGGTAGCAGGGTTTAGTGCAGGAGAATTTAATCCATTTACAGGGCTATATGTTGTCCGTAATACTGATGCTTATGCGATGACGGAAGTATATTTTCCTAAATATGGCTGGTTTGCCTTTGACCCGATTCCCAATCATCCCCTTATACCTCCATCAGTGGAAGATACTCAAACTTTTAGTGTGTTGCGTCAATTGTGGCATTGGGTTGCTGGGTGGTTGCCTTCTCCAGTGACAGGTTTGTTGAATAATGTATTTGAGACAATATTTAAGTGGGTGATTGGAGCGATCGCTTGGTTTTTAGCTTTATTCTCTCAAGGTTGGTTTGGCGTATTGACTGGCTTAATCTTGGCAACTACAGCAGCTTTCTTCGCTTGGCTGGGTTGGGGTCAGTGGCGAGAGTGGCGCAATCGCCGATGGTTAAAGAAATTGCCAGCAATGGAGAGCCTTTATCAACAAATGCTGCAATGGACAACCCAAAAAGGTTTAGGTAAGCATCCAGCACAAACACCTTTAGAGTATGCTAGAGGATCATATCAGCATCATGCCCCAGCAACTGCTGAGGTAATAGATGAGATTAGTCAAGCCTATGTTAGTTGGCGTTATGGGGGTCATGCTCCTAATTTGAAACGACTGCGAGAAAGCTGGCAAGGTCTGAAAAAGACTGCTAAGTAATTCATCAATGAGTCCTGTACAAAGGTTATCCATTCGGCAACCTTTTTGATAAATTGCGACTAATAGCACTTTTCACAATTCCTGAAATATAAATTGCTCCTTCAGCGCGTCTGATTGGCTCGTGGTTCTCGTTCTCCGATACTAAAACTACTTCTCCTTTTTCCCTCCTATAACGTTTAACTAAAGTCTCATCATCCACACAAACTATAACAATCTCTTCCTCTTTAGGCTTTTGGTATAGAGCATTAATCAGTTCAACAATTAACCAATCACCAGGATATATACCAATACCTATCATTGAGTCTCCCATTACAGGTAAGATGATCGTTTTATTTGATTCATTGATCAGTTCCTCACAGAGATCAATTTCTTCATAATCAATGTTCATTGAATCCCCTCCAACACTGGATGTGCTATGTGTGCCTGCTGATACTGGATAATCATACTTCCTGACCTTGCGAAACTTTGCTGAATGTAGAGTATCTATCAGTTCTTTTCCTTTTATTCCCTTTTCCCAGAGGTTCTCTATTGCCACAATCAAGTCATTACTGATTGATGAAGGAACACCAATGTCTGTAAGTGGCTCCCCAAATTTATATTTACGACCTGACCCTTTTCTGGAACCGCCTCTTGGCATAAGCAATCATCCTTTGTGCAAGTTTTCGCAATTTCTCATATTTCCCTAGTAAAAACCTTGCTAATTGTGTTTGTCTTGCAAAACTTTTGCCGGGTGTTCTTGATTAGATGAACTGCTAAATTGTAAGTGAGTAATGCCTAAGGCAAGTATGATATGTAACAATGCAATGAGAGCTTTCTCAGAGAAAATAACACTTAGCCCAGTGTTATAATTTGTTTCCTTACTCTGATTAGGATCGCTTGTCATAATATGCCTGTAATAAAATCTACAATTTAAAAATAGTACACATGAACTAAGTTTGCATAGTAGGTTTTGAAAAAAGTCTGGAAATCAAACTTCTATAAAAGTACTATGTATCGCACAATAGTACAGGCCCAACACATCAAATCTAAGAATAATACAATGAATATCTGGGGGTTTAAGTAGCTCGGCACCATAAAACCCATGTATGTTTAGTTTTGTAAAAATTCTGAAATCCTGATTTATAAGCTGTTGGCGAGCAAAAATATCATCTTGAACAATCAAAATAGTGCGACGATACCCAAATTCTGAACCAAGTGGTTCAGGTAAATTTGCCCACCAAATTTCTCTGCGATACACTACCAATCCTCAAGAGGCAAGGACATAAATTGTAACTTTGCCAATACTGGATCTAGTTCAGAGGACTCTTCAGAATAAACTGTATTCAGTTGGTTCAACATCTGATTCCGGTTGTACTTCCGCAAATATGCTTTCAAAGCTTTTGTGTAAAGTTCACTACGAGATACCCCTAATTCTTTAGCTAGTGCTTCTGCCTGTTCAAAAACTGAATCTGGAAGCGAAATTGCAGTTTTCATAACTACGCTCGTTTTGGTCACGACACTTCTGGTTATACCAATTTTCAAATATTCATTCGTGCAAGAAGTCTATTTTTCTAATTGAGCTTATCGCTCTCGCTATATACAAAAATTTACTTTCTCATAGTGAATAATCTAAAACAGGACTTACGCAAACAATAGCCGAAACCGTGATTTTCAGGTAGGGGCAATTCATGAATTACCCCTACAGCGTGTAATTTTGCGTAAGTCCTATAAAATCTGAAATCCCAAATTGAGTCACCAGATGTTTATTAGCTGTTATTTTGGATTTCATCTAACTTGGCACGCACTGCCTGGATATCTTGCCACATCAACCATTTCGGTGCACCTCTTTCTTTAGAAGGGTTACGCAGCAAGTAGGAAGGATGAAAAATTGGCATACATAAACGCCCATCCCACTCTAGCCACTGTCCACGAATTTTCGTAATCCCTCGCTTATCGCCAGTGATGCCTTTGACAGCAGTTGCACCTGTTAACAGGATTATTTTGGGGTCAACTAGGCGAATTTGTTCTAGTAAGTAGGGTAAACAAGCCGCCACTTCTACAGGAGTGGGAACTCTATTATCTGGTGGGCGACATTTATTGATATTGGCAATATATACATCATGCTCAGTACTCAGCTTTACAGATGCCAAAATTTTCTCTAACAACTGCCCGGATCTGCCTACAAATGGTAAGCCGGTTTCGTCTTCATTTTGACCAGGCGCTTCTCCTATAACCATAATTGGGGCTTTGAGATTACCGCGTCCTACGACAGCATGAGTCCGAGTGTCTCCCAATGCACAACGGTGGCAGTTATTGCAATGCTGTGCCAACTCCGTCATGGCAGAATAAGTTCCCGGAGCGATCGCAATTTTAGCGTCTGTGGGAATCAGTTCTCGTTGGTTAAGGGTTGAGTCGTCGAAGAGGCTGAGTTGGGTTTCGCTGCTCATGAAAATTAGGATTTTCGCATCAGCACCATCTGTCTTATCTGAGTTAAATACTGCTCTGGTTGGAGATTTATCAGAATCAATAGACTTTTGCTGAATACTTAATTATTTATACAAATCTTATTGTATCAGTTAATTTGAGACAAAATTCAGTCATTATAAAAGGAGTGCCGTCCTAACATGCTGGGGGAAACCATGTCACATACCCCGCTTTTCGCCGATCGCACCCATGCGGGTGAGGAATTGGCGCGAGTGATTCATGATGTTTTGACTCAGCAAACTATTGATTCTGGGGTAAAGCCTGTACCAATTGTTTATGCTTTGCCAAGAGGAGGTGTACCAGTAGCAGCACCAATAGCACGTCTTTTGGATTGTCCGTTGACAATTGTTGTGGCAAAAAAGATTAGCCATCCAGAAAACCCAGAGTTAGCAATTGGTGCAGTGACTACTTTTGGAAATGTTCTTTGGACTGATCAAAAGCTATTTCGCCTTAAAAATGATGCGCGGTGGCGGGAAGTAACTTTAAATAAAGCGATAAACCTTGCTAAGTCTCTTGAGGCTCTATTAATTCCTGCTTGTCCGCAGGTGAATGCAGAGAATGCTACGCTCATCTTAGTTGATGATGGCATTGCTACAGGTATGACAATAGCGGTAGCGGCAGCTGCTCTCAAAACGCTTTCTCCAGCAGCAGTTTGGCTATGTACTCCAGTAGCGCCACAAACTTTGCTACCCTGGTTAGAACAGTGGGGCGATCGCACCATTGTCTTGGAAACACCGGAACCCTTTCGGAGTGTGAGTAATTTTTATGCGGAATTTCCCCAAGTAGATACATTAGAAGTTCTTGGATATCTCCAGCAATAAAAAATAATAGAGGAAATGGATCTGTATGAGTAAATTTTGTATTGTTTGTCTGGCGTTGCTTTTTAACTACCTGAAGATGTTCCTTGCTGGTATTGCATAGCTTTGGCATAATCACCCAAGGCATAGCAAGCAGCTTTCAGACGTTCAAGAGCTTCTTCTTCACTGCGCCGATCTTTGATGCTTCTAGCTAACAGCAAACGTTCTTCATAATACTTAATGGCTTTGTTATAATCACCCAAAGCTTCACAAGCAACCCCTAAGTTACCTAAAGACTGTTCCTCGCTACGCTTGTCTTGAATTTCTCTAGCTAATTGCAACCGTTCTTCATAATACTTAATGGCTTTAGCATAATCACCTAAGGCATAACAAGCATTCCCTAAATTCTTTAGCACCTGAGAAGCACTGCGAACATGTTTTAAGGAGCGTGCTAGTACTACACACTGCTCATAATAGGCGATCGCTTTTGGGTAATTGTCCAAAGCATACCAAGCATTACCCAAATTCTTGAGTACCTGTTCTTCGCCCCAGTTATCTTTGAGTTCCCGGACAATTTCTAGGCTTTGCTGCTGATACTCAATTGCCTGCGTAAAGTTGCCCAAAGCTTTATACACCAATCCCAAATTATTCAGTGCTGCTACTTGACTACGTTTGTCTTGCAGCTGTTGCGTTATTTTTAAACACTTTTCCAAAAATTCAATAGCCTTGTTATGGTCATTTAGATGACGGTATGCATTCCCTAAATGGGAAAGTGCTTGCATTTGCACTACAAAATCTGAGGAGTTCTTGACCAAAGACAAACACTGTTCGGAGTAAGAGATAGCACCTTTGTAGTCTCCAGCTGTGTAAGTTACCAATCCTAAAAAAGAAAGTGCCTGTGCCTGTTTTTGCAAATCCCCAATCGACTGAAACAACCCCAAGGATTGTTGTAAGGACTTCAAAGCTGCTATTAATTCACCAGCTTGCTGCTGTTGAATCCCTTGCCTTAGTAGCTTGGATGCTTCTGATATGTCATCACTTTCCTGTATAGGTAGTATTTCTGCTTGTGAACCAGAGTCAAATTCATGGGTAATTGTATTACGCTTCACTGATTTTAAGTATGTTATGGGTAATTGCAGGGGAACTGTATTTTTTGATTTATTATTCCATTCGCCTTTAGACATCAGCCCTTTCCTGTTCAGTCTGGTGCTGAATCTAGTGTTCCCAAAACCAGGATGTATCTTTCATCAGGTTGGTTTGGTTTAGTACAGCGTAGGTTAAGTAGGCGTGATCCCATTTCACATTAATAAAGAATATAGCGGTTCTCGAATGCAAGCAATACACTTTGACCTCACTTCCATTCCTCTCTCCTAAAAGGAAAGAGGAATGGAATCTTGCTTCCCAACGCTAGTAGGGAAGGGGCTGGGGGTTAGGTCTGTATTGGACTCAAGCCAGAAGCGCTATATTAATAATAAATCCCCCCTTACCTCCTGAAAATGCGGGGCTATGTCCGCTAATTCTGAGAGTATTTGGGAGGATATTCAAGAAATAAATGTCAGTAATCTACAATTATTAATTATTGACTCAATTTAAACGCACCTACTAAAAGTTAGGTGTTGATTCAAGCAACAGCTACAGAAACATTTGCCACAGAGCCATTATTTAGGATAGGCTGACGGGTTTTCAAGTCAAATTTGAAGCCATGTGGCAAAATATGAAGCTTTGCTCCGCAAATCGCCAAAGACTCATCCTTCAAAATTTCGTCCATATTGTTGTATGTAGCCTCTGATTCATCAACAATCGTAACCGCACCTGCACCAATAATTTCAATTTGGTTATCCGTTACCACCATAGCGGTATTCTCGTCAATACCGAATCCCAAAACAGCAGGCTGTAGTATCAAAGCTGAAATTAAGCGTCCCAAGCGTCCGCGCTGGGAAAAATGCTGGTCAATTACTACTCCTGGTAGAAAACCAAGACCTGGGCCCATTTCAACAGTTTCAATCCGAGGATGTGTTTCTGAATCGCCTTCCACAATCATTACGTCTGGCATCACGGCAGCTCCGGCGCTTGTGCCTGCGACAACTATACCTTCAGAGAACCGTTGATGAATTGCCGTATCTATTTCGGTGTCCTTGAGAATGCTGGTGATACGAGCTTGATCTCCCCCAGTAAAAAATACTCCAGTTGCTTTATGAATTGCTTCCAATGCGGTAGAAGAAGATGCATCTTCGCGGGTTTCCGTATCAATAATGCGAGCATTTTCAGCTCCTAGTCGCTCAAATACTCTAATATAATTTTCTCCCACTTCTCTAGGTAATTCTGTCGCCGCCGTCATAATTACAATATATGCCTTTGTACCCCCAGCGCGTCGCACAAAGTCCCGCAGAATTTGGCAATCTCCTTCCTTGTCTTCGGCTCCCCCAATAATTACCAGCTGCCTTTTAGAATTAGTTTCTACCATGATGCCCCCTGATTTGAGTTAATAAATTTTACTAAACCATGACAATTCCAACTATCAAATCATCCCTTTGGTAGATCACCTGATAGAAGGTAGTATTGATATTTGCGTAGACGCATTCGCGTAGCGTCTCGTAGAGAAGCCGCTTGTCGTTAGACATCGCAGCAAACTAAAAGATTCTTACCAAAAATTACATAAAAAATAACTATCCTCATTAACGTTTGTTGACTTAATAAAACCCACAGCAACAACTGCCTCTAGAGTGATTTTTTAGAGGCATTGCTAATTGCCGATTGGAAATTTATCGTGCAATTATTAAAAAATTGGCATTAACTCTCGCTGGATGCAATTAAGTAAGTCGGCACAATAAAAGCAAACTGTGTGAAGAAAAGTAAACAAGGCTACAACCCTCTTTCTCCCTGCCTTATCCCAACGATAATTATTTACGCCGACCTACTTAGATATCTAATGGTAAGTCTTAATGAATGCGACTTCTGTAAAGCAAGTTAGTTAAGAAAAAACGTGCTTGTTCTAGTGGCAGATGCCTGGGTTTGCCTTGGTAGACAATTTGATACTCATTCATATCCGGGCCATCACCATGCCCAGAGATCAGCTTTTGGTGAAAAGCTTCCTCAGCAAGTTCTCGAATTTCGTCTCTTAGAGCAGCTTGTGTGCTATTCATAACTTTGCTGTTTTTTGGCTGTCTTTTGAATCTCGCATATTCATTTATACAAGTTATTGGCTGGGTATTGCACCTTTCAAAGGTTATATATTTGACTATTCATGAGGATGAATTGACTGTAGTTTTTTATTTGCTGAGGTAAGGGGGTTTAATTATGCCTTGAGATAGTTGAAAATGCTTACTAATAGGTTTAATCTAAGTTCTGATTAGATCAATGGCTTTGCCATCACTCTCAAAAAATAATGTGAGTTAATTTACAATCAATAAGTCTGAGTAACCAGAACTCAGCATTTAAATTTCAGGGTGTTTAGCCAAAGGTTCGTAATCAATGGTTCTACAAAAAAGCAGTGATTTAGTCCGCATTAATGCTAGAAGAACGGATGTATTCGATATTTTCAACTTCAAGCATTATATTGGGCCGAACCCCTATTTAGATATAGGGGCGTTAGTATTTGACTTTGCTCTAGTTGATTCTAGAGAGCCTTTGCCCATTGAAGATTATATTGCAAAGATTAGCGATCGCTATCCCCACCTGGGCAGCAAAAGCTACGAATCTTATGCTCATCTATTTGCCCAAGTTGTGTCCGAAGTCGGAAAACTGGACATGGATTTGCACCTTAATCGTTGGAATGTCAAGCCATATCCAGATTTTGTGCGGATTAGCGTTCAATCACTACATGAACGCACAACTAGAGAGGTAGCTTATTTTGTTTGGGATTGGTTTGAAGCTATTACCCAAGACGAAGACTTTACGTTTGATGAACAATTGGTGAGGCTGCAAAATAAATTCCGCGCCTCTATCTATGGTGGCCCCACAGTTTACGCCTTATTGCGAACAGCCTACGAAAAAGGTATTCCGGCCTTTTATTTGTGGGAAGAAGGATTAATGCAATACGGCTTAGGAAAAAAACATGTGCGAGGGGTCGCAACAACATTTAACTGTGATAGCCATCTAGATTCGGAGTTTACTACCCGCAAAGATGACTGCAAGGCATTCTTAAAAACCTTGGGTTTCCCAGTCCCTGAAGGCGATATCGTCTTTTCTGAAAAGGAAGCCTTGGCGGCAGCAAGACAAATTGGCTACCCAGTTGCAGTTAAGCCAGTGGTAGGCCACAAAGGAATTGGCGTTACGGCTGACGTGCAAGACTCAAAAGAACTGGAAGCTGCTTATAATAGGGCACTGGCAGCGATTCCCGAAGATCAGCTAACTCGGATAATTGTTGAGAAAAGTATTTCCGGTTCAGATTTTCGCTTGTTGTGTGTCAACGGCAGATTTGTCGCCGCCACAGAACGCCGTCCAGCATCAGTTGTTGGTGATGGCTATTTAACACTTGCAGAATTAATCCGCCAAGAGAACCGGAAACCTGCACGCTTAGACACACCTACCTCGCCAATGAGTAAAATTCAAATAGATGAGGCGATGGAACTCTACCTAGAGGAACAGCGCTTATCATTGGACAGCGTGATTGAGAAGGGACGTACTGTTTACCTGCGTAAAGTTGCCAATCTTTCAGCCGGAGGTATGAGCATTGATGCAACCCAGACAGTTCATGATGACAATATTATCTTGGCGCAAGATATTGCCCAACACTTCCAGTTGACTTGTCTTGGTATTGATGTCATTACGAAAAGTCTCTCAGAATCTTGGAAATCCAGTAACTTTGCTATCTTGGAAATCAACGCTGCACCAGGTGTTTTAATGCATCTTAAACCTTCTGTTGGTGAAAGCGTTGATGTGCCTTCTCATATCTTAGAAACCTTTTTTGAGTCGGGTACAGATGCCAGGATACCAATTATTACCTTTAATAAAATTTCTGTTGAAGAACTGCAAGTAACAATTGACCATATCCTTTTGCAAAACCCCAACTGGACAATAGGCGCTGTTTGTCGTGATGCAGTTTTTGTGAATCGCTCGAAAAAAGTATTAAGCAAAAATTACAACAGCAACGTCCAAACTTTGCTGCGTCATCCAAAACTTGATTTGCTCATTGCCGAGTATGCGGAAGATATTCTAGATGAAGAGGGCATGTTTTACCGCAGTAGTAATATGGTAGTTTTGGAGAATCCCACCGAAACTGAGATGATGCTGGTACGGGATGTGTTTGATGGTTCGACTGTGGTGATTAGAAAAGGCAACGACATTTCTATCCGTCGCAAAGGATTGATTGAAGATTATACTTTGGGTGAAGATGAACCATTTACGCGGGTTTATTTGAAAGAAACTGGAGCAATTTTGTAGTGTAATTTATTACTAGCCTTGGCGATTATCAATCGCCGCTACACATTAAACCCAAATAACCCCACCCCGCCAAAGCTACGTTTTGTTTCCCCTCCCCGCTTGCGGGGAGGGGATTAAAGGTTGGGGTGCAATGACTGTGGGAATCATAACTAATTATGCGGACATGATATTATACTAAAATTTACTACTTATCCAAAATTATCGATTTTCTAGAAGTTTAAAATATCTAATGATTCTTCTATTTCTAAATCTAATATTCTTTCTCGTGTATCTTGAAGTGCTTCTAGTTTACCTTCTTGACGATAGATGTCTGCCGCTTTTTGAAAATCTTCAATTGCTCCTTGTTTATCTGTTATTTCTAAACGGATATTGCCACGATTATAATAAGCATCTGCATAATTTAAATTAATCTGGATTGCTTGAGTATAATCTTCAATTGCCCTTTCAAAATCTCTTAAATCTGAACGAGCATTACCACGGTTGTAATAAGCATCTGCATAATTAGGATTAATTTGTATTGCCTGAGTATAATCTTCAATCGCTCCTTCAAAATCTCCTAAATCTGAACGAGCATTACCACGTTTTTTATAAGCTAGGGCGTCTTTAGGATTAATTTTAATTGCTTGGGGAAATCCCGGTTGAGAGCCTAATAAATAACGAGCAATCCCACGGTTTTTATAAACATCAGCATAATGGGGGTTAATTTTAATAGCCTGTGTATAATCTTCAATTGCTCCTTGGTTATCTCCTACATGAGAACGAGCTTCAGCCCGGTTTTTATAAGCTACGGCAACATTAGGATTAATTCTGATAGCTTGGGTATAATCATTAATTGCTTCTTCTAATCTTCCCAGTTGAGACAGAGCTAAACCTCGTTTATTGTAAGATTTAGCATCATGAAGATTTATCTGAATTGCCTGAGAATAATCTATGATCGCAGCTTCATAATCTCCTATTTGATAGTGAGCTAAACCTCGTTTATAATATAAATCGGTATCACTAGATTTAACTTGTAAGGCTTGATTATAGTTGGCGATCGCATTGGAATATTCTCCTTTTTCAAAACATTCATCACCTAACCTTACATAAAATATATTTAATTTCTCACCACTATATTCTGGTTTAAAATAAGATTTACTCAACTGATTAATAGCTGGCTTAGATGCAATTTCCTGCTTTGAGAGATATTTGTAAATTGGTGGTTGTTGCCTAGAAAAATTATTTATAGAAGATTGTAACTGTTCTAGATAACAATATAAACCACCACCATACAGCAATTGTTCTATGCCAAAAGAAATTTTACCAGTCTTCAACTTAATCATCCGGGTTGGGAGAAAGCCAGCCAAAAAAAGGTGATATTCAGATTGTGCTTCACTTACATCTTCTTGAATCAAAATGCAAACCACAACTGCATTTTTTTCAACCTCTTCAGAACTAATTGACCATCTAACTCTATCAATACTACCGTGACGAGATTTAACTTCGATACCAATAGATGGGTCAGAAGTCAAGGTAAAATCTATATTGCCATCACCGCCGAATCGCTTTTCATAATCAACTTCGGTAATAAAATCAGCTAAACGTTCTTTGACAACTTCCTCACCCAACTTTCCTTTAAGATAGCTAAGAAAAACGTCACGGACTGGTAAAACACGCTTATATTTCTCAGCCATCTGCCAGCAAAATTCCCGTAATGCCCTTAACCTTTCTCCAGAGATTATAGTTAATTCACTATATTGACCTTCTGTTTCACAATGAAGCAGAGAACCAGATGTTAACCTTTTAATAAAATCAGACTGTAGCGATCGCAGTAGTGTAATCCAGTCCATTTATGTTTCTGCGAATCTTTTGATGAGATTATTCTATTAAAATATCCATTCACCGTAAACCTTTTAATTAGCTTGGGTGAGATTCCCAAAAATTGTTTACTATTTTGTAATAATTATTTATTTAACTTAACATATTACAATTAGCAGAGAATCAGATTGGATTAAAGGGAGTGTATGAAGACATAGGAGGCTGTCTCAGACATTGCTGTTTGTTACAGTCGAGTATGAGTGGTAATTTATTGATAGATTTGCCGGAGTTCTTTTAGAATACTCACAGTTTTGATACTGGTGAGAATAGCCCTTAATATCTCTACGTTCTGTATTTGGACAATCTCTGGTAATAGTGTTAACCCTTTGCTGCCAAATTTTAGTTCTAAAGCAATTACTTGCTGTAACTCTTTGTCCAAAAAAGTATAGCCTCGCTTCCAGTCTATTCCCTCCGCAGCTACAGGAAAGAAAAATTCAATGCACTCTTGAAAGTAGGTTTCTATAGCTTCTTTCCAAGGGCTGTCATATTCATCGTTAGACATTGGCAGGATTTGGTTTGAAGCTGCGGCCATGTCTGATTATGCCAGAGTTTTGAGGAGTTGGGAGAGTGCGATCGCTGCGAATAATACATGAAAGAATTTTCTAGCAATATGTATCAATCGTTAAGGAAAAACCAAGTTAATATTGCGATCGCATAAGTATATGCTTAAAATTCACAGTATTTTGAGTTACCGTAACCCCTTCTTCTACAACAGTGCATCCGCCCAAGCTGCATCTGCTTCTGACAACCCTGGTACTGGCTGTTGACTATAATCTACTACCAAATCATAACCGTAGATATCATATACCTCATTTAACAATGTCTGCAAATCTATAACTGGTTCCGTATCTCCAGAACGCAAAGGCAGGAGAAAAGGTGGAATTATATCTGGTAAATTGAAAGCATATAAGTCAGCATAAGGACGGCGATCGCCACGACAAACTAAAATTCTATAATGACTTTGAATATCATTACCCATTATTGGCATGGGGTCGCCTTTACATAATAAATCAATTTCAACTAAATTAATACGACTAGTTAATACTTGTGCGCGTTTTTCCTCATAAATCTGCCGTCCTTTTCCTGTACGTTTATTCGTAGGAGATAAAATTTTCATAGCGGGACTTAAACAAAACAGGAAGGTAAAAAAGACTATAATGCTTAAATAGCAAAGCTTTCACGTTGAAGTAAGCAGATGAAAGAAACGACTCCCACAGCCATGCCTCCATGCTTTGAAAGATGGTGTGAGCGATTTGATGATGTTTTTACTCATAAGGCTCAAAAAAGAGAGTTTAGACACTATTTAGGGGGATTGTTGGGTGAAAGTGAGAGAAAAAACCTGTTTCAAATCGCAGAGAATGCTGTAGGAGTGACTTATCACCGATTACACCACTTTTTAACAGAAGCGTAAGGATTCAGGTGGCAGAGTATTGACAAGGGGGACACTTGAGGGGGAGTAT